>JAGAJY010000281.1 GCA_017848125.1 Oscillospiraceae bacterium | reverse complement strand
CCGTTGAAATAAAGCTTTCCGAGGGCAGTGCAAACACCCAGCTCACAATTTTCGGCATAATGCAGTCTTAATAATGCGTAATTCGTAATGCGTAATGCGTAATTATAAATTCTTAATGCGAGAAATTTATTTTTTGCTGAACATTGCTGAACAGCTGACGGGATTTTGAGGGTATTGTTATTATAACACAAATGTTCCAAAAGGTCAATTGACATAATAACAGAACTTCTGTTTGGTAAGTTGTATGATTTTATCTGTTATAAGCAATATATCAAATTGCCTTGCAGAAAAGGCTTTCACTGTTCAGAGTTAAACTAAATTGGCGTATGCTCCATAATCCCCACGGGAAACCGCACAGCGAAAAAGCTCGTGGTAAACAAATTCAGACAAAACCATCTGAAAAACTCAAAACACCCTATCCCACTCAAATAAGTAAAAATGCGGCAAAGGGGGAGGGGAGAGGGAAAGGGAATGTGAAACCGTAGGTTTCCCCTTTGCATTTCACAATTAAACAAATCTAAACTCAACAATAGGCAATACCGCTCGTTATTGCCTGTAAATTCTTATTAAGAAAGAAGGCTCATAGCTATGAGCGGCACAGGCAAATACGAACTTGATATGTGCTCAGGTTCTATACTGAAAAAAATGCTGGTATTCACCCTGCCCCTTATGCTGTCAAGCATACTTCAATTGCTGTTCAATGCGGCGGATATCGTAGTGGTAGGGCGTTTTGCTGGAGATAATTCCCTTGCGGCGGTAGGCTCTACAACCGCACTTGTGAATCTCCTGACAAATCTTTTTGTGGGGCTTTCCATAGGTGCAAACGTAACAGCGGCACGTCTTTACGGAGCAAAGCAGAACGACGCACTCAGCCGCACAGTCCACACTTCCATAGCGGTAAGCCTTATAAGCGGCGTGATACTTACATTCATAGGCTTTTTCGGCGCAGAAAAAATGCTTGTGCTTATGAGTACGCCCCCCGAAATAACAGAGCTTGCCGCTGTCTATCTGCGGATATATTTTCTCGGCATAACCGCCCTTATGGTCTATAACTTCGGCAGTGCCATACTCCGTGCCATAGGCGATACAAAAAGACCGCTCTATTACCTTATGGCTTCGGGAGCGGTCAATGTGGTGCTGAATCTCATATTCGTCATCTGCTTTAAAATGGACGTTGCAGGAGTTGCGCTGGCAACGGTAATATCCCAGTGCCTTTCCGCAGCCCTTGTAGTCCGCTGTCTTATGAAGGAGCAGGGTGCAATACGTCTTATTCTCAGAAGCATAAAAATACACCGTCAGGAGCTGCTCTCCATAATCCGTATCGGTCTGCCGGCAGGCTTTCAGGGGATAGTTTTCTCCCTTTCAAACGTGGTGATACAGTCCGCTGTCAACCTTTTCGGAAATGTGGTGGTTGCAGGAAATTCAGCCGCCGCAAATATTGAGGGCTTTGTCTATGTGGCAATGAACTCCTTCTATCAGGCAGTTCTGTCCTTTATGAGCCAGAATTTCGGCGCAGGAAACTACAAGCGGCTTAATAAGATACTCATAACAGGTGAGCTTTGCGTGACCGCTGTGGGACTGCTTCTGGGAAATCTTGCGGTTATTTTCGGTGAACAGCTTCTGCGTATCTATTCCGACAGCCCCGACGTCATAGCCGCAGGAATGATAAGACTCAGATACATATCACGTCTTTACGCCCTCTGCGGAATAATGGACGTTCTTGTGGGAGCGCTGAGAGGAATAGGCTGCTCGATAACGCCTATGATAGTATCCGTTATCGGGGCATGCGGACTGAGACTTGTTTGGATAGCAACAGTTTTCACAATACCCGAATATCACAGCGTAGAAACGGTTTTCCTGTCCTACCCCATCACATGGATAATCACAGCCTCAGTTCATCTCATATGCTATATCATAGTCAGAAAACGGGTAAAGCGGCTGTATGAAAAGGTGTCAGACTGCTGACCTGTCATTCTGCGGCGGCAATTCTTCTTTCGGGAGCGCCTGCCGCAGAGCAGACAAGAGCCACAGGCAAGGACAGCAGAAACCACCCTGCCGAATATGAGGGACATATCTGCCCCAGCAGATTCAGATACATATGGGAATAATCCCATACCTCCCAGCCTAAATGAATATTCACTATACAGCCCACGGTAAACTCAAAGAACGTGATAACGCACATACCGAAGAAGCACTTGAAAAGAATGCTGTCCTCAGGGTGACGTGCATAGCGCATATACATAATAAGCAGGCATATTCCCCCTGTAATGCTCATAGTCCAATGGGTGTAGCCCCGAGCCACTACTTCAATAAGGGAATAAAGCACGCCGCCGCCAAGAAAAACCGCCGTAAGCCGTCCCGCAGTATTTGTGCTTGACCATGGCGTACGGTCAGACAATAATAATCTCTGCAAAATATCAGATCCTTTCAGAAAAAATCCTTTACAGTATTATTGTTCATATCAGCCGTAAAAATACCAATGATGCAAAACCAATAAAAGGAGAGAAAAGCTTGAACGAAGAAAAATTCTTTGCAATTATTTCACGAATGAAATATATTAACCGCTGGGGGCTTATGCGCAACACCATTACCGAAAACATCAGCGAGCACAGCCTTGAAACCGCCTTCATAGCCCATGTTCTTGCGCTTTACCGAAATGTGCGTTTCGGAGGAAACACAGACCCCGAACGCTGTGCCCTGCTTGCAATGTATCACGATGTAACGGAGATAATCACAGGCGACCTGCCCACTCCCGTTAAATATTTCAATGCGGAAATAAAAAGCGAGTACGACAAGGTGGAGAAAATGGCAAAAAAGCGTATGCTTTCCTATCTCCCCGAGGATTTACGGGAGCATTACCGTCCCCTGCTTGGTCATACCGAGGAGGAAAAGGAGCTTTGGGAGCTTGTAAAAGCGGCTGATAAGCTTTCGGCACTTATAAAGTGCGTTGAGGAGCGGCAGATGGGCAACACAGACTTTGCCGACGCAGAACGTGCCACACTTGATTCCATTCACGAAATGGATCTCCCCGAAGCAGAGGAATTTCTGAGAGAATTTCTTCCTGCCTATACAACTACCCTTGACAAGCAGACGAAATGATAGAAATAAAGATTATGGAACAATCTAACATAATTAGGGTTGTGATTTTGCGTTAATAAAAATCACAACCCTAATTTTTGTTACAACTGCAATTTAATGTCGGTGTGTGTTTACAAAAAATTAACCTTATATATATATATATATATAAGGTTGTGCTATAATAGCAAATGCAAGCAAATTGTTAAGCGTTATAAAGGGTTGGGGATGTTTACAAAGATGTGGGACAATTGTAGATCAAAAAGACGAGCAATATATGTTTTGTTAATGATTCTTTTTTTGCCATTAACAGCTTTTCAAATAAATGCTTTTGCGATGGACGATAATTATAATGAAACGAAACTCAATGTAATCAGTAAAAATGGTTTGAATTTTTCTGTTTCTGCAATTTCGTGTTCTGATAATAAGGATGATGGTAAAATTAAGATTGAGCTTATTTCAGAAATGTCAGATACGGATACATATGAATACAGTTCGGACGGCGGAAGGTCATTTAAGAAATTTACAGGGAGTAAGTTGACGCTTACAGGAGCGAAGTCAAAAAGCTATTCTGTTTGTGTAAAGAAAAACAATGTTGTCAGCGATATTTACACCGTGTATGTTCCGAGAACATCAATTAAATTGCCAATAAATATATACGCAGTAAGTTCCCGTGAAAAAATTTATTCGGATGGCAGTATAACTGTATATGTAGCAAATGGTGAAAAAGGTACAGAATACGAAGCCACCATAAACGGAGGCATGACGTGGCATAAGTTCAGTAAAAAAGGACTGCGTTTTTCAAATTTAGGCAGTTCCAATCACTGTGTTATGGTCAGAAAGGCAGATGAACCTTCTTGTAAATCTGCATCGCTTATTATTTCTACAAAATCAAATGAAATAAAGGGAAAAGGGTATATACCCGTCGAGCAGATTTATCAGAACCCCGAACTGCCCACAGGCTGTGAAATTGTTTCCCTGACAATGCTTCTCAATCATTTGGGTTTTGAAGCTGAGAAAACAGATATGTCTGATAATTATCTGCCAAAAGGCGGTTACAGAAAAAGCGATCCGCAGAATGTGTTTGTTGGGAATCCGAGGTTACTGGCTTCTTATGGCTGTTTTTCAGAGCCGATTGTAAATGCTGCAGAAGCCTATTTTGATAAATATGATGTTGATAAGAAATATAAAGTAATAAATATAAGCGGCTGCGAACCTAAGACGCTTTATCGTTTGATTGATACAGGAAATCCCGTTATAGTGTGGGGAAGTATTGATATGAAGAGAATTATACCCGATTATCGTAGCTGGGTTGATGAAGAGACGGGAAGAATTATATCATGGGCAGGAAACGAGCATTGTCTGCTGCTTACGGGATATGATGTTGAAAAGAATCTTGTATATTTTAATGATCCTATCCGAGGAAAAAAAGCTTATAATATGCAGACCTTTGAACTGAGATACACTCAGTTTGACAGGAATGCTGTTGTAATAATATGAAAGGAAAGTGATACTATGAAAACTAAGAGAATTGCAGTTGTTATGGCAGCAGCAATGCTGTTGGCAGTTTCTCCGGTAGAAGCAGGGGGACGGCAGATTTTTTCATCTGTCTGCGTTAATGCGGCGGATAATTCCTCTGTATCGGAAAAAAACGAGAAAATGTGGCTTCTTAAAACTTATTACCGACCAAATTGGGAAAAAGGTCATGACTTGGGTTATAATATAACATATGATAAAAACGGCAGAATATCAAAAATAACGTTTGTTACTTATGATTCTCATAATGAAGAATATGACAAAAAACGAGAGTACAGCGTTTACAAGGAAATAAAAATAATATACGAAAAAAATAATATTCTGAATTATATTGTTGAAGGCGAAGAATATAAAAACAAATATTCGGTTAAATATAATGATATGGGTCTTATTACCGCAGTAAACGGTATCAGAGCATATGAATATGACGAAGACGGCAATGCGGTTGAAAAAAAGCTCAAAAATAGTATAGCGAACAAATACGATAAAAACGGAAAGCTTATATACAGCAAAGAAACGAGTTCATATTATATAACACAAAACTGGTATTCATATGATGAATCAGGCAGATTGACCCATAAAACATGGAAGCAGGTTAACAGAGAAACTGCAAGAGAGAATATAGGTTCTACTAACTATAAGTATGACGAAAATGG
>JAGAJY010000280.1 GCA_017848125.1 Oscillospiraceae bacterium | reverse complement strand
CCAGTGGAACGTTTTGAACATAACTTGTTTTTTGCGGATTTTGTGCAAATGTAACAACAGCATTTTCTTTTTCGACAGTCTGAGAGCAGTCGGGCTTTCCGACTGCTCTGATTTTAAAGAGGGAGCATTTTATGGCAAGAAAAGAAGATATCTCCGCTTCGGTAATAAGGCGGCTTCCCAGATATTACCGCTTTCTCGGCGAGCTTCTGGACAGAGGACAGCTTCGTATCTCCTCCGCAGACCTTGCGGCGCAGATGTCGCTGACCGCTTCCCAGATAAGACAGGACCTGAACTGCTTCGGCGGCTTCGGTCAGCCTGGAAGCGGCTATAATATCCCCGAGCTTCACAGGGAGATAGGGCATATCCTCGGTCTTGACTGCCGCCGCAGAGCCGTTCTTATTGGCGCAGGAAACCTTGGCAGAGCCATTGCCATACATATGAACTTCCCTCAGTACGGAATGGAGCTTCGGGGAATATTCGATTCGGACAAAAGCAAAACGGGGCTTACAGTCTCGGGTATGAAAATTATGCCTGTGAGCCTGCTTGAAGAATTTGTCCGCCGTGAAAAGCCCGAAACGGCAATTCTATGTATCCCGAAAGAGGGTGCGGAGGAATGTGCGGAGCTGCTTATCAGATGCGGCGTAATGGCTTTCTGGAACTTCTCCCACTGCGACCTGACCGCAAAACACAAGGGCATTATTGCCGAAAATGTTCATCTTGGTGACAGCCTGATGCTTTTATCCTACGGACTGACCAATTCCGACAGGGAATTTTAGTGCAAAATATAGTATTTTTCATTTTAAGCATTGATTTTCGGGGAAATATGTGTTATACTTATAAGGACATACTTTTATGCAGATTATAATACAAAATTAACCGATTCCGAAATCGGCAGTCGGACTGGAGGAAAATAAATGTCATACCCTATTATCACACCGTCATATTTTCAGGAGCTTGCGGAGGATACCTCTCTCGAAGAAAAGATCCAGTACATCGTTCTGACCTCTCCCAGCGCCGTTGAATACGCATTTCCCCTTTATCAGAAGCCCTTTATCAAAAAGCTTATGAGCATCAAGGACGTTCTCAGCTTCAAGATGACAAATCTCAAGCCCGAGCACGAAACTGAGTTTGCAAAGCACGGCGAGGAGCTTATGACAAAGTTCCCCCAGCTCAGACGCTACTGGGATTTCAAGGTTCTCACTATGCAGATCATGCAGAACAGAAGTTATGACTTTGACAGACGTATGCTTCTTCTCAACTATGCTTACAAGACCCTTCAGGGTATGCTCGACAAGACTGAGGGCGAGGAGCAGGATAAGTACGTTTCCGTTTTCCTGAGGGATATGAACGTTCCCAAGCATCAGGAATCGGTTATGAAATATTTTGAGTCCATAAAGCCCAACTATGCTTACAGCCTTTGCGACGGTCTTTCACTTCTCCGTGTGCTTCCCGAATCTGAGGAATATAACAAGCTTCTTGATACCGTTTTCGGAAACATCAATTGCGACAGGGCTATGAAGGAATTCAAGTTTGACCAGAATGTCTATATGCCTATGAGAAAGGAATATGATGAATTCCTCAAGGGCAGAGAGCATTACATCGAGCAGGTTATGGTAAACTATGTATGGACATACTGCATGCCCTATGCGGATTCCACTTCAAGCCTGTGGGATAACTTCATCTTCTTCAACACTCTTTACAACACTCTCAAGGTTCTCCTTATCTGCGCTACCTACGGTGCTGAGGACAAGGACGAGGCTTTTGTGAACGCTGTTTCCGAGTTTGACTCTGCTCTCAGGAGAACAAAGGGCAGCATCGTTAAGCTCATTGCGGCTGCCAATGCAAAGGAAGGTCTTGCCACAAACGGCGATATGGCTATCCTTTCTCTCAGCTGATCTCAGCTTATTTTATCGTTCCCGAAATATTATCAGCGGCGGAAGCTTTTCTTCTGCCGCTTTGTACTTTTGCAGACAAGGCTGGTAATAATTGCAATGGAAATTGACAAGAGACTGATTTCCCTGTTGAAACGCTCTGCCGACGAGATAAGACGCTCGGTCATCGGCAAGGACGAAATAATCATAAAAATACTTATGACGGTCTGTGCAGGCGGTCATATTCTTATAGAGGACATTCCCGGAGTGGGCAAGACCACTATGGCAGTTGCCTTTTCAAAGGCGCTTTCCCTTAAATACAACCGTATGCAGTTTACCTCGGACGTTATGCCTGCGGACGTGACGGGCTTCAATATGCCCAACCGCTCTACAGGCGAATTTGAGTTCAGACAGGGTGCGGTTTTCTGCAATCTGTTCCTTGCGGACGAGATAAACCGAACATCAAGCAAAACACAGTCGGCGCTTCTTGAAGCAATGGAGGAACGCTCGGTAACGGTTGACAGCGTTACAAGAGCTTTGCCTGACCCTTTTATCGTGCTTGCAACACAGAATCCCTGCGGCTCGGCAGGAACTCAGATGCTCCCCGAAAGCCAGCTTGACAGATTTATGATACGGCTGACTATGGGCTATCCCGACGCTGCCGAGGAAGCGGCTATCCTTAAAGCAAAGTCACAGAGGACAGCGCTCCCCGAGGTCAGTCCCGTTATGACGGCAGATGAGCTTAAGGCTTTGCGTGACGCTGCTGACAGTATTTTTGTAAGCGACGAGATATTTGACTACATTGCACGGCTTGCCGCCGCTACCCGAAAGGACAGCAGGCTGGAGCTGGGAGTAAGTCCCAGAGGCTCGCTGGCTGTTGCGGCTATGGCGAAATCTGCGGCAATGTTCAACGGCAGAGGGTATGTTATACCTGCTGATGTGAAGTACGTTTTTTCCGACGTGTGCGCTCACAGGGTCATTCCTGCAAGGGTCAGAGGCAGGCTCCCCGACGACTCAGAAACAAGGAGGATAATCGACGGCATTTGCGGCTCTGTTTCCGCTCCCGTGCTGTAAATCCCATATGATAAAGCTGCTTTATTTTCTTCTGCTTATCGGCGCAGGCGTATTCGCCGTGCTTTATGCCGATGTGCTTTCATTTATACTTTTTGCTGCGCTTATTATACTGCCCGTGTTTCTTCTGGTGCAGCTTATAATAAGTGCATTTTTTATAAAATGCGAGGCTGTCAGCGAAAAGCTTACCGCATACAAGGATCAGCCCTGCGAGGCGGCATTCCGCATTTCAAACAGAAGCATTTTTCCCGTTCATTGCAGGGTCAGAATAAAAACAGTCATAAGTCCTCAGGGCGGCGTGGCTCGCTCGGAGGTGAATATTCCCGTGGGGGCAAGGTCAGAGGAGATATTTACGCTGAATCTCGGCTGTGAACATTGCTGCAGGGGGGAATTTTACGTTGAAAGCGTACAGCTTTACGATGTCATAAGGCTGTTTTCGGTCAGACGGTTTAAAAATCAGCTTCATTGCAGGATTTTTGTTATCCCGAAGGCTGACGGAAATTACCGTAATGAGGCAGAAAGTATTCTCAGGCAAGAGACTGAAAGCGTTACCGAAAATGATATTCCCCGTGATAAGGTCGGCTCATCGGGCGATGTGTGCGGCTTCCGTGAATTTGTTCCGGGGGACAGACTGAGCCTTATCCACTACAAGCTCAGCGCAAGGTTTGACAAGGATATCGTAAAGCAATTCAGCGCAGGCGGCTCACCGAAGCTATTGCTGACTGCCGACCTTTCGGGGAAGCTTTCATCAGAACGTGACGATATGCTGGAAATGCTTCTCGGAACAGCTCTCGAGCTGTACAGAATGGGGGCGAAAGCATATATGGCGGTGCCGCTGTTTGAGGGCACGGCTTATTTTCTCCGATGTGAGCCGCTTTGCACAGAGGGACTTGCGGCTCTCAGACTGTCAGAGGAGTCCGACTGCATTGCCGCTGTATGCGCAATGTGCGGCGGCAGTCTGCCTGCGGCTGAAAATGAAAAGGATTTTATGATGTGCAGTATTACCGATTTTTCGTATCAAGGAGCTTTTGCAGATGAAAAGCTTTAAACAAACAAAAGACGAACTGCCCGTAAGCGTCGTCACAGGACTTCACATCAGCTGTGAAAAGCACAGCCGCATCTATGGGCTGCTGTCGGCAGTCGTGGCTCTGTGCGGTCTTTTCGGGTCGCTGTTCACATTTATCACAGCCTGCGAAAGCAAGGGCGGCAGCTTTATTTCTCACAGCTTTGCCGCATTGTCCGCTTTGGTGTGCTTCGTGGTTTTTTCGGCGGTGTTCCTTCTTGCTGACAGATTTCCGAAGGCTTACAGGATATGCACCGTTCTGCTTCTGGCAGGGCTTTGCATTTATATTGCCGCTGACTTTCCCGTTATCGTCAGGGGCTTTCGGTATCTCATAAACGGCTTTATGGGCTGTGCGTTCAGTCAGTATGCCGATACCCCCTACTACTTCCTGTCAGAGTTTTTTTACCTTGACGGAAAGTATTACAGCAACGAATACTGCGCAGAGCGTGCATCGTTCTGCGTTATTGCAGTCATGGCTATGGGGCTTTGCAGCTTTATCAGAGTTCCCAATATTCTCATATTCACCTGCTCGGCATTTCTTCTTCCTGAGCTGTGCCTGTATTTCGGTATGGTGCCGTCACATCTGCCCTTTGCCCTTTTATGTGCTTCTCTCTGCGGTGCGGCGGCAGGAGATATTTCAAGGCTGGGAAGCTTTTCGGGCAGCGGCACGGAGAGAGCGTTTGAACGCTCATCGGTACAGAGTGCCGTAACCGCCGCTCTGCTTTTTCTCTGCGCTTTCGGCACGGCAAGGCTTTATGCAAATGCATCGGAGTTTTCACGTCCCGATTCCATCAGGGAATTCAGAAACGGCGTGGTTTACTATATGAACGACTTTTCATGGGAAAAGCTCGCAAATGACATTAAGATAAATCTGTTTCCTCAGAAGGACAGCAGTCTTACCCACGACGGCAAGCTGGGCAATACGGAAAGCGTTGAATTTTCGGGAAAAAATATGCTTGAAGTCACTCTGCCCTCGGACTGTGACGGAATTTATCTGAAAGGCTTTACGGGCGTGGATTACACAAGCTCGGGCTGGGAATCGGGCATGCCTGTTCCGAAGCTTGTTTCTGATATGACCTCTCCCGAATTTTTAAGCGGACGTATTCTGAAATATTTCCCGAATTACGGCTCTATGCGCTCAAAGGACGTTATTATTCGGAATGTGGGCATCAGCCCGAGTGTGAAATACTTCCCCGAGGGCGGTGCGGGACTTCTTGAAACTGACGGTGTAAGGCGGCGGTACGGTGTGTATTTCCCCGAAAAGGGCTGGAGAAGCACTGTTATATCAGGTGCGGACAGCATTTCTCCCAAAGAGGAGCTGGCGGCAGACGAGCTGACTATGCGTGAATATGCTTACAATTATTGCCTTGACGTTCCCGAGGTTTTCACGGCTCATGAGGAATTTTTCGCTGAGTTTGAGGGCGGCGGCAGAGCAGAGACTCTTTCCTACATCAGAAGCGGTCTTGCCCAGAGGTGCAGCTATGACCTTGAATCGGGCAAAAAGCCTTTGGGAAAGGATTTTGCACAGTGGTTTCTCACGGAGGGCAAAAGGGGCAGCTGTACTCATTTCGCAACGGCGGCGGTGCTTCTCTGCCGCTCTATTGGGATACCTGCAAGGTACTGCGAGGGCTTTGTTGTAAAAAGCGAGGACATTGCCGACTTTCCCGAAAATGACGGCTACACCACCGTAAGCGTTCCCGATAACAGGGCGCACGCATGGGCAGAGGTTTATATTGACGGCTACGGCTGGCTCTGCTTTGAAGCTACCCCGGGATATGGAAATATGGCTATGGGAAGCGTTGATCCCGACGGCTCGGAGGAAAATGCCGAATATTCGGAGATAACCTCGGTGACTACTGCCGCTCCCGTATTTACGGAAAATCCCGTTTCGTCAAAGCTTGCGGCGGAGGAGACTGAAATTACCGTTACCTCTGTTTCCGAGGAAACTACGGTAATTTCTACGGACATTGCGGAAAGCAGCATTTATGAAAGCAGTTCTGCGGCTTCGGAAACGGGTGACATATCAGGCGTTTCGGAAACCTCCTATATAGGCGAGGGCTATGAAGCGGTTACGACGATTACGGCAGTAACAGGACAGGCTTTGGGTGAAAGCGTTTCCGATTCATCAGAGACGGAGGGTACAACGGTCACATCGGAGGAGGCACAGGAGTTTATTTCGGGAGGAGATTCAGAGAAGCTCTCTCCTGCGGTATTCCTGTGGTTAGGTGCGGCGGTTGTGATTATCGGCAGTCTGCCTGCGTCGAGGGCGCTCAGATTCAGATACAGACGTAAGCTGGCTGTAAAATGCCCTGACAAGGCGGCGGCTATGGTTTACAGGGCAGTTATCAGGGCTTCGGGGGAGGAAAATATTCCCGATACGCTGTGCAGGCGGCTTTCGGAAATGGGCATTGACGAAAAGGACAGCCGATGTGTTGTTATGACGGCGATGAAGGCTCGTTTCGGCGGCGGTATCAGCCGTGAGGAGCTTCGGGAAAGCATTGAATGTGCGGAGAGAATACTTGAAGAAATTCACGGCGGCAAAAATGCTTTCGCTCGGGCGGCAGCGTTTATTTCGGGGCTTGACAGGTATTTAAGCGGAGACGGTGAAAATGGAAAGGATTCTTGAATTTATCTGCGATCACGATGAGATAAGCCTTGAGGGATTTCTGCGGAAAAAGGGCATTTCACGGAGGACTGTAATTTCCATGAAGCGTGTGCCTATGGGTATGACACGAAACGGTGTGCTTTGCAGGACGGTGGATATTCTGCATAAAGGCGACAGGGTCTGTCTGCGTATTCCCGAAAGCGAAAGGACTGAGAACGCTGTTTATTCGGGTCCGACAGTGGGCGTTGTTTACGAGGATGAGGATATCATTCTTTTCGACAAGCCCTATGGTGTGCCTGTTCACCGCTCCTGCGGTCATTATGGGGACACGTTGCAGGACGCTTTCGCTGTCAGATTTCCCGACCGTCCGTTCCGTGCGGTTAACAGGCTGGACAGGGACACCTCGGGGCTTTGTCTTGCGGCAAAAAGCAGGCTTGGGGCGAATATTCCCCGTGAGAACATAGGCAAGGTTTATTTTGCGGTGTGCTGCGGCGAGGTAAAATCAGCTATGGTCATTGACAAGCCTATCGGCAGAGTTGACGGCTCGGCTGTAAAGAGGTGCGTATGCGACGGCGGCAAGCCCTCTGTTACACGGGTTTTCCCTTTGGAGGGGAATGGCAGATACACCTTGCTGAGAATAATTCTCGAAACGGGGCGGACTCATCAGATAAGAGTTCATATGAGCTATTCGGGCTTTCCTCTGGCGGGCGACAGCCTTTACGGCGGCGATATGACGGATATTTCACGTCAGGCGCTTCACTGCGGCGAAATGGAATTTATTCACCCTGTAAGCGGTGAGCGGCTTTGGTTTAGGGCAGAGATGCCCGAAGACATCAGGAAATGCATAATGCGTAATTCGTAATGCGTAATGCGTAATTATCGGAAATGTGTGATTTAGTTTTTTAACAGCTTTGCAGTTTTTTCTGCGAGGCTGTTTTTTGTTAATAATGATTCTTGATCAATTTACAGACAAATCTGCATATTAAAAAACTCAATAACGCACTAAACAAAACGTCAGGTTGTTTTACTTCAAATTGTTCGATAGTGAAATGCAAGGGGGAAACCTTCGGGAAGGGGGAAAGATAATAAACCCAACAAAAATGCGGCATTTCCCCCTTCCCTATGGTTGTCCCCTCAGAAACCTACGGTTTCACATTCCCCTTCCCTCTCCCTACCCCCTTTGCCGCATTTTTACATTTATGCTTTGGACTTTATGTTTGATTACATTTATGTGGTTTTGCTTGGTATAGTTTACCTCGAACCTTTTTACTATGTGATTTCTCATAGGCATTATGGAGCATACTCACATTTTGCTTACATCTGAACTTATTTGACAGAAAATCTTTTTGTAAACTGATTAACAATTAGTATTACAGCTTTGCAGTTTTTTCTGCGAGGCTGTTTTTTTATTTGTGAGATTTATATGAATCAGACAAAACAGAACACTTGTTCTTGTGTAAATAGAACAAACTTTCCGAAATTTGCAAAAAACGCTTGACAAATCAAAACAGATGTGCTATTATATGATTACAACGAACGGATGTTCCAAGAAATTATGAAAGTGAGGTTTGAAAATGGGGTATTTATCCGAAAAGGAATGCTGTCCTGTCTGCGGTG
>JAGAJY010000279.1 GCA_017848125.1 Oscillospiraceae bacterium | reverse complement strand
GGGCGACAGATAAAGGCTCATTACCTTTTCGTCGGCAGGGAAAATGTCCTTGGTATTTACTCCCGTCATATCCTCAAGGTGCTTGTAAAGCGTGGGCACATCGTGTCCAAGCTCGTCAAGCTTGAGAATGGTATCGTGGAGGGAATGGAAGTCAAAGTGAGTGGTTACAAAGCTTGATTTCGGATCTTCGGCAGGGTGCTGAACGGCGGTGAAATCGTAAACCTCGTAATCTGAGGGAACAACTACCATTCCGCCGGGGTGCTGACCTGTTGTACGCTTTACTCCCGTACAGCCTATGGTAAGCCTGTTTTCCTCAGCCTTGGAAACCCTTTTGCCCACGGCTTCAAGATAATGCTTCACATAGCCGTATGCGGTCTTTTCGGCTACCGAGCCTGTTGTTCCTGCCTTGAAAACATTCTCCGAGCCGAAAAGAGTCTCGGTGTATTTATGGGCATAGGTCTGATATTCGCCCGAAAAATTAAGGTCTATATCGGGAGCTTTATCGCCATTGAAGCCGAGGAAGGTCTCAAAGGGGATATCGTGACCCTCACGGATATAATCCGTTCCGCATTTGGGGCATTTTTTAGGTTTAAGGTCATAGCCTGAGCCGTACTGTCCGTCGGTAAAGAACTCGCTGTTTTTGCAGTTGGGGCACAGATAATGGGGAGGAAGAGAGTTTACCTCGGAAATACCCGACATATTTGCAACAAATGATGAGCCAACAGAGCCTCGTGAGCCTACCTGATAGCCGTTTTCGTTGGAATTTGCCACAAGCTTCTGGGCGATCATATACAGCACCGCAAATCCGTTCTTTATAATCGAATTAAGCTCCTTGTCAAGACGCTTCTGAACGATTTCGGGGAGAGGATCGCCGTACATTTCCTTGGCTCTTTCCCATGTGATTCGGGGGAGCTCCTCCTCGGCGTTGTCCATACTTGGGGTAAATGTTCCGGGAGGAATAGGGCGTATGTCGGGGTCAACCATATCGGCAATTTTATTGGTGTTGGTGACAACTACCTCGTATGCCTTTTCCTTGCCCAGATAGGAAAACTCCTCCAGCATTTCCTCTGTAGTTCTCAGATAAAGAGGAGGCTGATGCTCTGCATCGTCAAATTTATCATACATCAGTATTTTTCTGAAAACCGAATCCGCAGGATCCATAAAATGCACGTCGCAGGTCGCTACTACAGGAATATTAAGCGCCTCACCCAGCTTTACGATTATCTTATTGAATTCCTGCAAGTCCTCAACGGTACGGATATTGTCATAATCCTCGTCACGGATAAGAAATTCATTATTCAGACAGGGCTGTATTTCCAGATAATCATAGAATGAAGCTATATCGCAGAGAACCTCCCACGGACGTCCGTCTCTTACTGCGGTGAAAAGCTCTCCCGACTCGCAGGCGCTTCCCACGATCAGACCCTCACGGTGAGTTATCAGCTCGGACATCGGTATTCTGGGTCTGCGGTGATAGTATTTGATATGTCCGAATGAAACAAGCTTGTAAAGGTTTTTAAGCCCCGCATTGTTTCTTGCAATAAGTATCTGATGATATGCTCTCAGGCTTTTGGGGTCAACGTTTTTTGTTACCTTGTTGATGTCGCTGATATTTACACAGCCCTCATTGTCAATAAGCCGCTGAGCAAGCTTTATAAATATTCTGCCCAGCATTTTTGCGTCCTCAAAGGCTCTGTGATGGTCAAATTCTCCCAGACCCAGATGCTTTGCGACTATGTTCAGCTTGTGCTTTTTCAGCTCGGGAAGCATACTTCTGCACATTACCACCGTATCAACAATGGAAAAATTGAACTTTATCCCCTGACGGACACATTCTGACTTGATAAATGCAGTATCAAAACCTGCATTGTGAGCGATAAGAACGGGGTTTTCTCCGCAGTATTCAATGAATTTTTCAAGCGCTTCTTTCTGAGATGGTGCACCCTCTATCATTTCGCCCGTGATTCCCGTAAGCTTGGTTATTCTTTCTGGAATAGGCTTTTCGGGGTCGGCAAAGCTTGAAAAGGTATCGCAAAGCTCCAGATCACGAAGCCTTACAGCACCGTATTCGATTATCCTTTCCCCTGTTGCGGAAAAGCCTGTTGTTTCAAGGTCGAACACGATAAGCTCACCTTTTAAGGGCACGTCCTTATACACCTTTACCGCTTCAACCGTATCATTTACCGAATACGCCTCACAGCCGTAAAGTATTTTGAATTCTCCTCCGCCCTTTCTTATATCGTCGCAGGCGGCAACCGCTTCGGGAAATGCCTGCACTCCTCCGTGGTCGGTTATGGCAATTGCCTTATGCCCCCATGAATATGCTCTTTTGATAAGCTCCTTTGCAGGAGTTATGGCGTCCATCTGAGACATATTGGTATGCAGGTGAAGCTCTACACGCTTTTGCTCAGACTCGTCTGTTCTGTCTTTTTTCTTAACAAGCATTATATCGTTTGCACGAAGAACAAATTCATTGTCAAAGTTATCGAAATCAACCCGTCCTCTGATGATAGCAGTTGTTCCTTTTTTAAGAGAAGATAGGATATTTTCGCTGTCCTTGTCTGCAAAATCCTTTATGGAAATTGAGCCTGTATAATCGGTAAGGCTGACTGTGGTTATACGCTTTTCCTCGCCCTTTTTATTTTTGATCTCCTTTTCCTGATAATCAAAAATATCTCCCCAGATAACAACTCCGTTCTGCGGCTCGTAAATATCCCCTATGTTGGTAACGCTGTCGGCAAATATCCTTTTGCCCTTGATTATCTGTGCGCCCTCGCTCATTACGGGGATCGTCTTGAAGTCAACTGAGACTATTTCCTCATGGGGAACGCTGTATGCAGGCTTTGCAGGAGCTTCGGGATCGGGAACGGGTATTGCATTTTCATAAGCCTGTCTCAGCTGCTCCTCATAGCTGTCCTGTGCAGACTGCTTTTCTACAAGCTTTACAGAAAGCTTTACGGAAAACTCCTCGTTAATAAGCTTAGAGAGCGCCGCTTCAAAGCCTGCTCTTGACAGAAGCTCTGCTCCTCCTCTTTTAAGCTCCACATACAAAACGCCGTTGTCTATGTAATAGAACGCTCCGTTAAGATGACCGTTTATTACTGCCATATCCTGCTTTAAGCGAAGTACCGCTTCGCCTGTGTATTTCGCATCAAGCATATCGGGAGTATATCGGCAGTTTACTCTTATAAGGTCAAGCCCTACCGCACGGGCAGCAGCTCTTTCAAATTCATCAAGATTTTCAAAGCGCTGAAGCTGTCCGAAAGAGGCATAGATGTACATTGCCCGTCCGTCCTTGCTCCTTGCTATGCGAATCAGCTCGCCCCTGCCTACGGGATTCGGTATTTTATCGGTATATTCCGAAAAAAGCTCTTTTATCAGCAATTTTTATCTTCCTTCCGAAGCTTATCTATTTCAAGCATAAGCTCGCTGAGTATATCTTCTTCCTTTACCTTGCGCAGAAGCTCGCCCTTTCTGAAAAGAACTGCACAGCCGTCACCGCCTGCTATGCCTATATCTGCTTCCTTTGCTTCCCCCGGTCCGTTTACCGCACAGCCCATTACCGCTACTGTTATATCAAGGGGAATATCCTTTACTGCATTTTCAACCTCTGAGGCAAGCTTTATAAGGTTTATTCTTGTTCGTCCGCAGGTAGGGCAGGATACAAGTTTTATGCCGCTTCTTCTGCCGACGGCGGACAGGATATCCTTTGCCGCATAAACCTCTTTGACAGGGTCTGCTGTCAGTGAAACACGGATAGTTTCTCCTATTCCGTCGCAGAGCAGCGAGCCTATTCCCACAGCGGATTTGATGATTCCCATATGCTCCGTGCCTGCTTCGGTCACTCCAAGATGAAGGGGGTATTCCGTTTTATCCGCAGCAAGACGGTATGCTTCTATCATAGTTTTTACATCGGAGGATTTTATGGAAATAACAATATCGCTGAAATCGCATTTTTCCAGAAGCTGTGCGTGCCCAACGGCGCTTTCTACAAGTGCTTCGGCTGTTGGTCTGCCGTACTTTGCCAGTATTTCCTTTTCAAGAGAGCCTGAATTTACTCCTATCCTTATTGGAATACCACCACGCCTGCACCTGTCGGCAACTGCCTTTACCCTGTCCATACCGCCGATATTTCCCGGATTTATCCTTATCTTGTCAACCCCTGCTTCGGCACATTCAAGTGCGATCTTATAATCAAAATGAATATCCGCTACAAGGGGTATTGATACTGCGTTTTTGATTTCCGAAACAAGTCTGACCGATTCCATATCGGGAACAGACACACGGATTATCTCACAGCCTGCCTTTTCAAGCTCAACAGCCTGCTTTACATTTCCCGAAATATCCGTTGAAGGAACACTGAGCATAGACTGTATATATATTTTACTGCCGTCAAGGGTGCAGTTTCCGACTTTTACAGGATGGAGCTTTCTCATATTTAAACATTCCTTTCGGGATAATCAGACGAATATATTTTTCACATCATTAAAGGTTACAACAAGCATCAGTATCATCAGAAGGGCAAATCCCGCAAAATGAACCATTCCCTCTGTTTCAGCTTTTAACGGCTTTCTGCGTATGGCTTCGATCAGAAGAAATACGAATCTGCCGCCGTCAAGGGCAGGAAGGGGAAGAAGATTGAAAATTCCCACATTTACGGTTATAAGCATTGCAATGTCAAGGAGGTAGCCTACATCAAAGCCCGATTCCTCGGCGCTTTCGGTAATTACAGTAACGATTCCCACAGGACCCTGCAAGCTGTTAAGACCGTATTTTCCTGTAATAAGGTCACGAAGCGACATGAGTATCAGTCTTGAATAATACATAAATTTATTGGCAGCCGCAGGAAGAAGGTCGGGTGGAGTAAGATCCTTTAAATACACCTTGAAATCGTAATTCAGAACACGCTCGCCTGTCTGTTCATCTACGGTAAGCCCGAATCTTATACCATTGAGAGCTATTTTTTCGCCGTTTCGCTCGATTACGAAATCAAGCACACCGTCCTCATCATTTCTGAGCTGGTAAATAATGTCATTTGCTGTAAAAATGTGAAGTCCGTTAACGCTTACGACTCTGTCTCCCTGACTCATTCCTGCTGCTTCACAGCCCGAGCCTTCGGTTACCTCGGCTATTATCGTGGTGGTAAGCTTTCCCGATACAAGAAAAATCACAACAGAAAGAATGAATCCCAGAATAAGATTCATTATAGCTCCTGCAACGATAACGGCAATTCTTCTGCCTACAGATTTATTCCGGAAGCTGTTTTCGTTGTCGGATTCCTCGTCCTCACCCATTGCGCAGAAGCCGCCGAGAGGAAGAAGTCTGAGAGTGAAAAGCGTATTTTTTCCCTGTTTTTTGAAGATAACGGGTCCCATTCCTATGGCAAACTCAGAAACGTCAATGCCGCACTTCCTCGCTACGATAAAATGACCAAATTCGTGAACTACCACAATTATGCAAAAAATCAGTACCGCACCTATGAGAGAAAAAAAAGTATCCATTAGCTCCTCCGTGTATCAGCAGAATCTGCTGTCAATATATGCTCTTGCTTCGGCATCGGCTGAAAGCACCGCT
>JAGAJY010000278.1 GCA_017848125.1 Oscillospiraceae bacterium | reverse complement strand
CTTTTCAAAGGCTTGCGGGTTTCCAAAGGGCAGAGCCCTTTGGTCGCCCATCCGCAATGGTAAGCAGAGCTTACCTGCGAACCCCCCTTATTTCCGTGAAATAACGGAGCAAGGGGTGAGAAATGCGACAGCATTTCGAGGGGAGGCGAAGGAATCAATTTGTTGATTCCAGATCGCACTCCCCTTCTTACAGTTCTATGCAAATTTACCCTTCAAAACGTTCCGGTGGAACGTTTTGAACACAACTTTCTTTATCCTGCTTTTGTGCAAATTTAACAACTTTTTTCTTTTTCGACACGCTGACGCCGCAGAGATTTCTGCGGCGGATTTTTATACTGTACAAAGCCGTGAATTTATGATATAATCAAGCTATATTATTTTCAAGGAGAATGATAATGCAGATGTATAAATGCGGCTCCTGCGGCGGGGAGCTTGAATATGACGGAAAGAGCAGTATATGCATATGCTCATACTGCGGCTCGAGAAATGCGGTTTCACCCGACGTTTATATTGCAGGCGAAAATCAGTCTGATTACCGTGAGGAAAATGCGGCAGTTGAATTTTCTATGCTGATAGACAGCGTCTTTTCCCTGTCAGGCAGAGGAACTGCCGTAACGGGTCATATTGAAAGCGGCAGAATATCTGTAAATGACTGTGTAAAAATACTGTCAGACGACGGCAACGAAATATGCTGCACGGTCATTGAAATAGAGCAGTTCAGAAAGAAACTGAACTCTGCAAAGAAAGGCGAACACATAGGACTGATATTGTCGGGAGTGACCAAACAGCAGATACAAAGGGGCGATATGGTCATAAAAGGAAACCTTGACCTTGCCGCTCTTAATCGGCACATAATAAGCTGTTATTCCACAAGCGAAAAAATTATGGCTATAGACAAATACAGAAAAGCAACGGGGCTTGGTCTGAAAGCGGCAAAGGAAAAGGTCGAACGGCTTTTTGCACGATAATGAAAGGGACGGTGATACAGCTTGAACGAAAGGCTTGATTATCTCAGGGAAAAAACCTCTCTGCTAACCACTGCCCCCGGAGTTTATCAGATGAAGGATAAAACAGGGCATATCATATATATCGGCAAGGCGAAAAACCTGCGCAACCGTGTTTCCTCCTATTTTGCCAGAACGCCCAACCACACTCCCAAGGTTGCGAAGATGGTGGAAAATGTCTATGACTATGATTTCATTGTAACAGGCTCGGAATATGAAGCCCTTGTGCTTGAATGTTCAATGATAAAGCAGCATTCCCCCAAATATAACATTCTGCTGAAGGACGACAAGGGCTACAGCTATATCCGCATTTCGCCGCCCCCCTATTCACGGATAACGGCTGAGCTGAAAAAGCCCTCAAGCGGCGAGCTGATGGGTCCTTATACAAGCTCCTTTGTGGCAAAGCAGGCGGCAACCGAAGCAAGCCGTGTGTTTATGCTCCCCACCTGCAAAAGGGTTTTCCCCCGTGATATCGGCAAGGGAAGACCATGCCTCAATTATCAGATAAAAAGATGTATGGGAGTCTGCACAGGAAAGATATCCGAGGAGGAGTATTCACAGATAATCGCCGAGGCGGCGGATTATATCAGAAACGGCTCGGAAAGCTCCGTTGAACGCATGACCGCTCAGATGAACGAAGCGGCTGAACGGCTTGATTTTGAGCTTGCCGCAAAGCTGAGGGACAGGATAAGCGCAGTCAGCCGAGCGGCAGACAGTCAGAACATCATTGCGGAAAAGCTCCCCGATACCGACGCTGTTGCAATTGCACGTAATAACGGCGAAGCCTGTGCGGCGGTGATAATGTACAGAAACGGCAGGCTTTTTGACAGAGCGGAATATTTTCTCGGCGAGGACGATACCGAAAGCGCTATGCTGGAGGATTTTGTCAAGCTGTATTATTCGGGGGAACGTGAGATACCCCGTAATATCATTCTCGGGGCGGAAATAAGCGATATTGGAAATATTCAGCAGCTTATGAGAGAACGTTCGGGGCATACGGTTGACGTGATGTGCCCTCAGAGGGGACGTCTTATGCGGCTGGCTGAGATAGCAAAATCAAATGCGGGAGAATATCTTTCCATCAGGGTGGGACGCACCGCCGCAGAAATATCCGCCCTTGAAACCCTTGCAAAAATGCTGGGGCTGAAAAAAACTCCCCTTTATATCGAATCCTACGATATATCAAACCTCGGCTCTGCGGATATGGTCGCAGGTATGATAGTTTTTGAAAACGGACGACCCTGCAAGAAAATGTACAAGCGCTTTTCCATAAAGGAAAATCTCGTTCAGAATGACCTTGCCTGTATGCAGGAGGTGCTGAGGCGGCGCTTTAAGCATTATCTTGACCCCGACGAAACGGACGAGGGCTTCAAGCGCCTGCCCGACCTTATTCTCCTTGACGGTGGAAAGAATCAGCTGGCGGCGGTGAATGAGGTGCTGTGGGAAATGGATATAGAAGTGCCTGTTTTCGGTATGGTAAAGGATAACAATCACCGTACAAGGGCTATCACCGCTGACGGAGGAGAGATAAGCATTTCCGAAACAAAGTCAGCGTTTATGCTTGTTACCCGTATTCAGGACGAGGTACACCGCTTTGCTATTACCTATCAGAGAAAGAAGCACAGAAAATCTTCCTTTGAGCTGGGCATCACAAGCGTAAAGGGTATAGGCGAAAAGAAAGCAATGAAGCTTCTTTCCGTGTTCAAAACCACCGAAGCATTAAAGAAAGCAACGGCTGAAGAAATTGCGTCTGCCGCAGGGATTAGTCAAAGTGTTGCAAAAGACGTTTATGAATTTGTGCAAAATTCTCTGTAAAAATTCATTGTTTGTTATAGAAAAATAATTTGTTTTAGGTTATAATAGTAAAGATAGCAATATTTATTTTGTAATCGTTTTGTAATCTTTTTGACGGGAGGCGTTAGCTGTGCGTGTTATCACAGGCATTGCCAGAGGAAGAAAGCTCAGAGCACTGGAGGGCGATGATGTCCGCCCCACTACCGATATGGTAAAGGAAGCCATTTTTTCAATAATCCAGTTTGATATAGAGGGCAGCGTTATTCTTGACCTTTTCTGCGGCTCGGGTCAGCTTGGCATCGAGGCTCTTTCCAGAGGTGCGAAATACTGCCGCTTTGTCGATAAAAGCACCGCTTCGGCTGAGTGCGCAAGGGAAAACATCGCAGCCTGCGGCTTCAAGGACGAATGCGGCGTTACAGTCAGCGACAGCCTTGATTTTCTCAGGGGCGTAAGAATGACCTTTGATATAGCCCTCCTTGACCCGCCCTACAACAGCGGCATCATTGAAAAGGCGCTCCCCCTTCTTGAAAGCAAAATGTCCGACAGGGGCATTGTTGTCTGCGAGCACGAAAAGGGTCTTGTACTTCCCGAAAGCGTGGGCAGACTTAATAAATCAAAGACCTATCGCTACGGAAAGATAGAGGTTACGGTTTACCGAATCCCCGTTCCCGAAGAATAATTCACCTGAAAGGATATGATTCCGTTTGAGAACAGCAGTCTGTCCCGGAAGCTTCGACCCTATTACCTTCGGACATATTGACATTATCCGCCGTGCGTCAAAGCTTTTTGACAAGGTCATCGTGCTTGTGGCGGTAAATCACCACAAGAATCCCTCCTTCTCCCCCGAGGAGCGTGTGGAGCTTATCCGCAGAGTAACGGCGGAGTTCCCCAATGTAGAGGTGGATATTTGCAGCAAGCTTATATCCGACTATGTCCGTGAAGTCGGCGCTGTGGCCATAGTCAAGGGTCTGAGAGCGGTCACGGACTTTGAATATGAGTTTCAGATGGCGCTTGTCAACAGGAATATCTATGACGGTGCGGAAACTGTATTTCTTACCACCAGCTCGGAGAATATGTATCTCAGCTCCAGCGTGGTAAAGCAGGTCGCATTCTACGGCGGCGACATCAGCAATTTCGTTCCTGCCTGCATATTAAAGGACATCGAGGACAGGCTTTGTCCCCATAAGGCAGGCAATGCATAACAGCACAATACCAATCTCCGAGAAAGGACGGTTTTTTCAAATATGGCAGAGCTTATGATAGAAGATTATCTTGACGCAATGGACGAGATCCTTGACAAGGCGCAGTCCTTCCCCCTTTCCGCAAAGAAATCCCTTGTAGATGTGGATCAGCTGAGAGAATGTATCGACCACATCAGAATGAATATCCCCACAGAGGTAAAGCAGGCGAAGAAAATCGTTTCCGAGCGCAAATCCATCATTGACGAGGCAACACGTCAGGCTGACGATATTATAAACAAGGCGGAAAGCCGCAAGAACACCCTGCTTGCAGAGCACGAGATAACAAAGACCGCTCAGCTTAAAGCGGCAGAGATCGAAAAGCAGGCTCTTATGAAGGCAAAGACCGTAAAAACAGCGGCTGACGAATATATCGTCGATACTCTTTCAAAGGCAGAGGAAGCCCTTGCCGCATCTCTTACTGCGGTAAAGAGAACAAAGAGCACCATAAAAGCTCCCAAGACCGCTCCTATGCAGATGAATATGAATATACCTCCCCAGCAGAGATAACTGAAAAATTAACGGTGAGGGGCTTCCCTCCCGTTGCTTGCAGAATATAATGACCATAAACATATTTTTAAGGAGGACTATACCTATGAATGAAAACCTTTACAAAGTTCATTTAGGCAAGGCAAAATGCGCTGTTGACCTTGGCGACGGCTCTGAGAGAGGCGAATATGTAAATCAGGACTACATACTCCACAAAATGGGCAGACCCCACCGCAGCATCAGCCTTATGTACTGCTACTATCCCTTTGATGAGCAGTTCCCCGGAAGAATTTCCGAGGTTATGAAGGACGCAAACGTATCCTTCCAGTGGGATTACCCCTATGATGATTATTTCACCTATAAGGGCGGTATCGGCGGCACTACCGACGACGAGCCTTTCACCTGCATGAGAGATGTCCGCAGACACGGTCAGGACGTTACCCTTACACTTACTGTTGACCCCAACTGCACAGACGAGCAGCTCATTGCAATTGCCAAGGATCTCAGACCCTTCGGCAGAATGATGCTCAGGATCAACCACGAGGCTACAGGAAACTGGTTCAGCTTCACAAAGAGAGCTACATACAAAGAAGTGGGCGATTTCTTCGTACATTTCACCGATATTATCCACGAATATGCTCCCAATGTAAAGACTATCATCTGCATAGGCGGTATCGAGGATCTTAACAAGACAGAGATGGAGATGGAGGAGGAGTTCAAGGCAACCATTCCCTCCGCAGATATATGGTCTGTTGACAAGTATATGGCTCTTCACTGGGGCTGGCCCTATGATGTTGCTCTCAGAGGCGGCACATCTCACTCCAGAAGCAAGGTAAGAGATACCTACGAAAAGACCAAGGCAAGCTTTGAGCGCTACAAGTTCCTCAACGGCGGCGAGGCAAAGCCTATGGTAATGAGCGAATTCAACGCTGACGGCGACGTTACAGGCGCATATGAGCAGGCTGATATGGTAAAGGAGTTCTGCGATATCCTCGTTAACGAGAAGGCAGACTGGTTCTCAGGCTTTACTATGTATCAGTTCAGGGACAGAGGCCGTCTGGGTCTTGAGATAGAAGACCCCAACAACCCCGATGTAGGTATCGAGCAGCCCGTTATGCAGACCTATAAGGACATTATCCACAGCGAATGGTTTATGCCCGAGATAACAGAAGAAGCTGCCGATACAAGTGCTCCCCTTACCCTCAGATGGGGCGGTGCGGAGGATTCCGACGGTATTGCTATCCCTCTTCACTTCGAGAAGAATCCTCACTTCTGCGAGGTCGTATTCGAGGACGAGGGCAACTATATGATGGAAATAAACGGCAAATGGTTCTACAAGTCCCCCAAGGCAAAGACCATTGACCTTATGAGCGCATTCTACGAAAAGCCCCTCACAGGCGAATGTGATATGACCCTCAAGATCTTCGCTCCTCCTGCAACAGGCGAGAATGATCCCTCTCAGGGCGATGACTGGGCAGAAAACTACTACTACACAATGGAAAAGCTCCCCAAGGTAAGACTTGAATTCGAGCCTGTAGAGCTGTAATCAGCGTGCCGCTGAACCCACCTCGTCCGTGAGTTCGGCGGCACTTTTTTATAAACAAACTGACATAATAACATCTTAACAAAGCCGTCATAACTGTGCATAATGCCTATTACAGCCCTTTTTAATCCAACACTTTTACCGTTGACACTGCTGTGTTTGTATGCTATAATTTAACTGTACCAATATGTCATTATTTCCCGAAAGGACAGCACATTATGACCAGAATAGAAAAAGCTATTGCCGCAATTGTCTGTCTGATAATTGCGGTTATCACGGCAGTAACGCTTATAATATCAATATCCCTGTCGTCAAGTCATAACCTTGAGACTCACGGCACTATGACCGACATAGGAATCAACGTTCTTAAAACGACCGTTGAGGGCAAGGAGGATTATCTAAAATCCGTATTTACCGTGTGGAAGGGTCTTGACAGCAGAAACAATCAGATAGCCAGTGCTCTGAAAAAAGGTTACCCCGGAAAAATCTCTGAGCTTTACGGAAATTCCAGCACAGACGCATATACCTATGCGTATTTTGCCGACGCTTCGGGCAACAAGCTCTGGGCAAGTGACACCTGCAAGCTTGCGGATTTTGACTTTACGAGGGCTATAGCAGGCGAGGAATATTCAGGCTTCTACTGTGATGAAAATATCCCTCTCAGCTATATTTATGTCGTACCTGTTTTTGACGAGGTAAACGGCTTCAAGGGCGATATCGTGGGAATAGTTCTTCTGGGCTACAATCTTTCAAACTCGGAATTCCTTGACCCCATTCAGGAACAGCTTACCAGCGAGGTAACGCTCATTGCAGGCAATACAAGGATCGCAACAACATTCCGCGATGAAGCAGGCGAACGTATCACAGGAACTCAGATAGACGACGCTATTTATCAGAAGATTCTGGCAGGTGAAACCGTTCAGTCGAGAACAGCTTTATCAAACGGCGAATATTTCGTTCAGTACGAGCCTATTACAGATGTAAACGGACAGATATGCGGTGCTTTGTTCACAGGTATGTCCACGGCGGAAAGCGACAGATCCTTCGGAAATGTTGTGCTTATCGCAGTTATTGCCGCTGTTGTTGTTCTGATAGCCGCAATTGTAATTATCTGCATCTTTATCAAGAACGTTATTGCCCGTCCCATTGTTCAGCTCAACTCTCTTGCTGAGGAAATGAGCAAGGGAAATCTCAGTGCCGCTGACAGCGATTAT
>JAGAJY010000277.1 GCA_017848125.1 Oscillospiraceae bacterium | reverse complement strand
TGTATTCAAACACGAAGCTTGCAATGAAAGCATTGAGATTTGCAGCCATATGGCATATGATGGCAGGGCGTACAGAGCCGCTTTTAAGTGCAATATAGCCGAGGATAAGACCGAGAAGGAAGCCGTTGAATATCTGGTTGAAGTTCATATGCATAAGTCCGAAAAGCAGAGATGATGCGAAAAGTCCGAAGGTTCTGCTGACAGGGGAGAGAAAGTTAAGTACACCGCTTCTGAACATAAGCTCTTCAAGTACAGGGCCTAAAACTACCATATAAAGGAAAAGTATGATGTTTATCACTAAATCGTCTGTGAAGGATAAGGACGACATAACTGCTTCATTCATTCCCGAAAAGCCTGTTATGCTCATTACAAAGGACTGAATGAAAATCGAAGCACCCTGAATACCGATTATGCCAAAAGCGGCAAGGACAGTGCCCGAAATGGGAAGCTTTGATTTGCCGAGGGTGTCTTTAAGCTTGAAAAGCTTTCTGCCTGAAAATACCATAACTATTGCGAATATATTTGCAATGACCATAAGAGCTGCATTGAGCACTACAGGATCTACAGCCTCGGAAATAGCCTGAGTAAGGGCAAGTGTAAGTCCTTCCTGAGTGATTTTGGGGTTTTCTGCCATAATTTCGGCAGTCAGCTTTACGCTGATTGCTGTGTTTATGATTATCAAAAGAACAGAAGCAAGAAGCTGCTGCCATAAAATCACCGCTCCCGCACGGCTGCAGCCCTGCTTTATTTTTCTGCGCATCATTACGGCGCTTTCCGTTTCCTCCGCAGAAACCTCTGCCGAAATGTTCTTTTCTTCGTTAATATTGTTCATAATATCCCGTCCTTTCATCAGTTAAGCTTGTGCTTTTTTCTTGTTCGCAGGTAGAAGCCTGTTGCTTTGCTTCCAAAGTATGTATATTCAGCAAATACTAAAGCATAAGCAGGGAGAATTGCAGCAACTTTGGGCTTATTTATCGTTATCCATATTGCAAATATAAGCATAGCTGCTCCCAATACGAGCATAGGTATTCCGAGGGTAAATGCCATACGCTTTGCAAGCTTCATTTCATTTGCTTCATCCGAATAGAATTCGGGTTCGCTCTCGCTGTCCGTATATTCCTTAGACCACACAACAAAGCACATAGTTCTCATCATTGATGTAAATTCAAGCTTCCAGCCGTCGTCCTTGCTTTGCAGATAGTATTCGTCCGAGGCTTCGCTCTGATAATCAACCACAAATTTCAGCTTGCAGGGCTCTGATTTGATGAAGTAGAAAACAGTTCCCATTTCATTAAAGCGGTAGAATTTCCAGCCCTCCCGAGCAAGCCTTTCGACCATTTCTTCTGCTTTATCGGGAGCGTAAAACCAGCCCAGAGGAGCTTTTTTTATCATCTGACCGCTTTTTAGCATCTGCTTTTCTTCTTCCTTGGTATAGACAAGGTTTTCGCCGGGAATAGTCTTTGCAAAACCTGATAAACCCAAATCCGTTCCTTTTTTGGAGAGATTCTTGTTTGCTTTCCATAAGAAAAGGGTGATGACAAGAAGTATCAGTTCAACGGCTGCAGCAAATATAAATCTCATATCGTCGTGAACAGTGCCGTTATGCTCAATCCTGCCGCCTCCGAAGCCCATAAGAAAGCCCAGAAAATAACAGAATATCAGCAAAACTATAAATATTATCACTCTGTTTAAGGTCTGCCAGAATTTGTAAGAGGGAATATTCTCGGTTTCGGTATCACTGTTTTTGGCAATATAGAAATTCCTTGTACCGCAGACCGATTCCCAGCCGTTTGCTGTTACACCCTTTGGGGCAGTGCCGTTGCAGCCTTTAAGCCTGCATATGCGGTATATCACATTTTCATTGCCGCCATCACTGAATTCAAACATTCCCGAAAGAGGGGAGAAGCCCGAAAGGTGATGACCCTTGCTGTGAAGCTCAGAAAGCTTTTTCTCGGTTACGGTAACGTCAAAAAACCATAATGGCATAAACTTTTTCATTGCTGTTCTTCCCCCATATAATATTTTTCCATAGACTTCATATCATCGTAAACTCTGCTTATACGATTCATTTCCGCACGGAGAAGCTCTTTTCCTGTGTCTGTTATCTCGTAAACGATACGCTTTTCCGTGTCATCGAATACGGCGATTATGCCGTCACGCTGCATTTTTGTAAGTGTGCCGTATATCGTTCCCGACCCCAGCTTTATACGTTCATTTGTAAGCTCCGAGACAAATTTGGCTATACCGTAGCCGTGCCTCGGCTCGCTCATTGAAAGAAGGATATAGAATGCTGTTTCGGTCATGGGAAGATATGCACTTAGTAGCTTTTTGCTGTCCATTTCTCCTCCTTATTATTTTCTTTTGCCGTTCTTTTTTGCGGGATATTCTTGAATTCTTGTAACATATTCAAGGTTTAAAAGCTGCTTTTCGCCTTTTCCTGCTCTGTCTTCAAGAACTATCCAGTTTTCCTGAACATCTGTGATTATTCCGTTGATCGCTCCCAATGAGGATTCGATGGAATAAATAATGCATTCCTTGCCGATATAGCTCTTTACAATTTCTGACATAATATTTTTCCCTGCCTTTCTGCGTTTTCTGTTCATTCGGACAACTGCCGATATATTCTTTTTCCTGTTGATCAGAATTATTAACAGCAGGAGAATAAAAGGATAAAATGCGGGATACACTGTCAGCCGTCCTTTCCTAATTGTATTTTGCCGTGACATATCGAAGTGTGATGTGTCACGGTGCGATATATATCATACTCTGAGTATATCACGGTGCGACACACTTGTCAATACACTTTGCAATTATTTGTTTAACTGCATAATTTTTGTGCGGTCATGCATAAATGTGTTGTTTAAAATGCTGTGATTTTACATATTGTCCTGTTTTTCTGATAAAAGAAATGTAAAAAATAACGGGATTCGGTAAAAAAGCTATGTACAAATGCAAAAATATATGTTATAATGAATATATATTTTTATTCTGATGAAGGGAGCAGCACAGCCTGATTATGGACGAGCTCAGCGAACTGCTTATTGATAACAGGACGGATGAAAAATTCAACCGTCTTTTCAGAAATGCACTGAAAAAAAATAAATTTTCCGTTGAAAAGCGTGGGTCGAGGGATTACTATACCGTTACGGACGGGTCAGCTTCATTGGGTTTTGACGTTTCCGCCGAAAAATACGAATTTGCAAGAAGCAGGTCGTCAGCCTCAGTCACAGAGCTTATAGAGCGTGTCAAGAGAGATTTCTATATACTTGAACGTATGGTTTCCTTTACAAACGGTCAGGAGTTTATCCGCTTTACGGTAATGCGTGAGGAGGAAATAGGCAAGGGAATGATAAGCGACAGCTTTATGGGCTCTCTGAAACGTGTGATATGCTATACGGGAGATAATATCCGTTCACGTCCTCTGCCCGAGGAATATATGAAAAAATGGGACGTGCCCAAAGAGGTGCTTTTTTCGGTGGCTGACAGAAATATGTGCAGGCTGCTGAAAAATGCCGAATATACTGAAAGTCCGCTTGATTCCACAGGTGCTATAAGGTGTCTTGACTTTAAGGCAGAGGGGAGCGATTTTACCGTTGCGCTTATGATGTGCTCGGATTTCAGAAATCACATTTCCCGTGTGCTGGGTCATCGTTTTCTTGTGGCTGCCCCGTCAAAGGACACTATGCTTGCCTTGTCCGAGGTGACAAATGATGTGGTGGAGCGTCTGGGTACGGCAATTGTAGGCGAATACCGATTTGCTACACGTCCGCTTACTACAGATGTATTTCATTTCAGTTCGTCGGGAGTGAAAATAGCGGGACATTTTTCAGAGGTAGATGGATAAAGTCCATTTTTTATGACAATAATTATGAAAGGAAATGTTTTACAATGAGAAAACTCAGCGAAGAAAAAAAGAAGAATATTATGCGTGTGATCGTGCTTATCATGGCGGTGGCAATGCTTTTGGGCA
>JAGAJY010000276.1 GCA_017848125.1 Oscillospiraceae bacterium | reverse complement strand
CTTTACGGAATGGTTGCAAATTCTCTTTCCGTAGGCGGCATAAAGGGGCTTGCAGGCAAGGACGTAAGTATGAATGACGGCGTTTTTGAGGGACTTTTCATCAAAAAGCCAAACAGCCTTATCGAGTTTAATCAGATCCTTACAGCACTTATCAAGCACGATTTCGATTCACCGTATATTTACTATTTCAAATCCTCCGAATTTCGTTTTCACGCTCACAATGATATTCCATGGACTCTTGACGGAGAATACGGCGGCAATGAATCGGATATAAGCCTGTGTCCATTGCATAATGTACTGAAAATAGTTGTGAATAAAGAAAAATGCAGCGGTCTGAGCCTGTAATTATTTGATGGAGAGTGGATTATGAATTTTGATGAATACAACAAGCTGAAAGCGGAAGTTAACCGTCATATGGAGCTTTATGACAATGCTGAGCCTGAAATATCCGACTATGAATATGATATGCTTATGAGCCGTCTTAAAGCGGCTGAAAAGGAGCACCCCGAATGGTCAGCGGAGGATTCGCCTGCGAGAAAGGTAAGCGATAATCCCTCAGGCGGCAAGATAAGGCACAATGTTCCCATGCTTTCCATTGAGGACGTTTTTACTAAGGAAGATGTGACTGCGTGGGTGGAAAAGGTTCACGGTGTTTATCCCGACGCTAAATTTTCCGTTGAGCATAAGATTGACGGGCTTAGTATGACTGTGAGAATGAGAGCGGAGAAAAAGCCCGATTCCGATGAAACTCAGCTTGTGCTGTATATGGCGGAAAGCCGTGGTGACGGCTTTGAGGGTGATGACTGCCTTGCCGCCGCAAAAGTAATATCCGATGTGAATCAGACTATAGACCTGCCCTATGAGTACCTTGAACTCGGAGGCGAGGTGTATATGACAAGGGAGAATTTTGAGCGATTCAACGAAGCTCAGGAGCTGGCAGGAAAGAAAACTGCCGCCAATCCCCGAAATCTTGCCGCAGGAACTCTCCGCCTGCTTGACCCTGAGGAAATAAAGAAACGCTCTCTGAATATGCTTGTGTTCAATGTTCAGGCAGGTCCTGACGAGCTTACCGAAAGCCATTGCAAGGGTCTGGATATTCTGTCAGAGGCAGGGGTGAAATGTGCATATCACAAGCTTTGCTCAACGGCTGACGAGATAATTGCGGAAATTGACCGCATTGGTGAAAGCCGTTCAGAGCTTCCCTATGACATTGACGGCGCTGTGGTGAAGATAGACCGTACCGATTACAGAAGCGATTTCCCTTCGGGGTCAAAGTATTCCCCGGGGCATATTGCCTATAAATATCCTCCCGAAACAAGGATAGTTGTAATGGACGAGATAATAGTTGACGTGGGCAGAACGGGCAAGCTTACCTTTACGGGAGTTGTCAGCGACAAGGAAACAGGCAAGCCTGCAAGACTTTGCGGCACAAGCGTATCGAGAGTTACTCTCCATAACCGTGACTATATCCGAGAGATGAAAGTGGGTATCGGCGGCAGCTATGAACTTTTCAAGAGCGGCGAGATCATTCCGAAGCTGAACGGCTGTACAGAAGAACCCAAGGAGATATTTGAAGCTCCCGAGGTCTGTCCCGTATGCGGCGAGCCCCTTGAATGTGAGGGGGACACAACGGATATTTACTGCATAAACTCCTCCTGCCGTGCACAGCTTTCGAGAACGGTTTCCTACTTCGCTTCAATCGGCTGTATGAAAATTGACGGTCTGGGAGAAAAGCTTGTGGATTCCCTTATCGAGCAGGGGTATATTAAAAGCTATGCTGATATTTACAAGCTGAAGGACAGCCGTGACAAGCTTATTGATGAAGGTATTATCGGCAAGGAAAAGAACACGGACAAGATACTTGCAGCTATTGAAAAATCCAAGGAGAATGAGCCTGTGCGTCTGCTGGCAGCACTTGGTATAAATAACGTGGGAGCATCGACTGCCCGTGAGCTTATGAGAAGATACGGCAGTATTGATGAGCTTGCGGCGGCTGATGTACAGGAGCTTACTCAGATAGACGACATCGGTGAGACTACGGCTCAGTGCATATGCGACTTTTTCGCAAACGAGCGGAACAAGGCTGTGCTTAACGAGCTTAAAGCCTGCGGTGTGAATATGAAAAATCCCGAAAATACCGAAACCACCGAAAAGCTTAAGGGGCTGACCATTGTTGCAACGGGAACGCTTCCCACTCTGGGCAGAAAGGAAATTCAGGAGCTTATTGAGAAAAACGGCGGAAAGGCGTCGGGCAGTGTAAGCAAGAAAACAAGCTTTGTTGTTGCGGGTGAGGGGGCAGGCTCGAAGCTTGCAAAGGCGCAGGAGCTTGGTATAAAGGTCATTGATGAGGAAGAATTTTTGAAAATGATAGAATAACAAAAATGCTTGCAGATAAAAACTGTCTGCAAGCATTTTTCATATCTGTTCCTTTTTGCTTCTTTCACGTCTGTCTCTTATGGCTTCGGCAATTTCGGAAAGCTTTTTCAAGCGGTGATTTGCTCCCGAGCGTCCAACGGGCTTGTCAAGCATTTCTCCAAGCTCCTTTAATGATACATCGGGATTTTCAAGCCGCAGCATTGCCATATTGCGAAGCTCGGGGGTAAGGCTGTCCAGCCCGTCCGTTTCCATAATGTATTCAATATCGGCTATCTGCTTCTCCGAGGCTTTCAAAGTGCGTTCGATATTAGCCGCATCGCAGTTTGCAATGCGGTTTGCTTTATTTCGCACATCTTTCAGAATCTTTACATTCATCAGCTCAATGGAAGCGTGGGTAGCGCCCATAAGCGTCAGCATATCCTCAATATCCTCACTGCCCTTGAAGTACAGCACATAAACGCCCTTTCGCTCAACGTATTTTGAGCTGATACCAAGATTTTCAATAAGCTCTCTCAGGTCGTTGCAAAGCTCCTCAAAGGGAACGGCAAATTCCATATGATATTCCTTTATCGGCTCAGTCATACTGCCGCAGGAAAGAAACGCACCCGCAAGAAAGGCAAAGACATTGTTGTTTGTGATAACATCGGTTTGGATACGGTGTATAAGAGTACGGCTGGAAATGCGGTAGCGGAAGATTATCTCCTCTCTGTCACATTCCTCGGAAACAGTAAGGCTGTACAGCACAGAGCCGTTTTTCTTGGGGGTTTCGGAAACGCTTATCATATCTTTTCGCCCGATTACCTTATCGGAAAGCCGCCTGAACATATCCGCCGCAAGCTTGTTTTCCGTCTGGAAAAGTATCTCGTCCGCACCGAATCGGCGGCAGAAAAGAAGCATACCGTACAGGCAGGCATATTCTCTGTCACGGTCGGTTATTACCGAGCACAATTCCTCCTTGACGTTTTGTGAAAATGACATCAGACACATCCTTCCGTTATTCTATCTTACTGTTACCAACCACATACATCATTTTCAGCCGCTGTGCTTCATTTGATGAAAATCCCAGCTTCTGATAAAACGGCATTTTATCAGGCATTGCGCAAAGCTCTATATATATTCCTGTACCGCTTATCCCGTTTTTATCGGCAAATTTTAAAAGCTCATTTATCATCATTCTGCCTATGCCTTTATGCTGATATTCAGGCTTAACAACTACATCCTTTATGTAATAGTTAAGACCAAGGTCGCCTATCATTCGTGCCATTGCCACTATTTTATCATTATCCCATACAGAAACTCTGAAAGCTGTATGCTTCATTGCAAGCTCTGTTTGCCGGAGAGAGGGAGCTTCATTCCATACGGTATTCCATAGGTAAATAAACTCCTCAGCAGTAAGCTCATTGTATTTTATTGTATAGTCATTCATACCGGAATCTCTGTTCACAGCTTTCCCACCTCAATATCCCTGTGAGTAACTCTTGTTCTGATACCCTTTTCTTCAAGATATGTATGCATATTTTCCGCAAAGGTAACGCTTCTGTGCTTTCCGCCCGTACAGCCGAAGGCTATTACAAGAGAGGTCTTTCCCTCCTGTCTGTACAGGGGAACAAGAAAATCTATAAGGTCACGGAGCTTTGCTTCAAGCTCCTTTGACTGCTCAAAGCTCATAACATAGTCCCTTACACAGCTTTCAAGACCTGTGTGCTTTCTCAGCTCGGGAATATAGAAGGGATTCGGGAGACATCTTACATCAAGCACAAGGTCAGCCTCTCTGCATACTCCGTACTTGAAGCCGAAGGACATTACCTTTACCGCCATTCTGTCGTCGGGATTGTCCATAAACAGGTCGGTGACGGTATCTCTCAGCTGAGCCATTGACATATCCGAGGTGTCAATGTAATGGTCTGCCGCCTCACGGATACCCGAGAGAACGGAACGCTCCTTTGTAATGGCACTGAGCAGACTGCCGTGGCACTGCTCGTCAAGGGGGTGTCTGCGGCGTGTTTCCTTGTAGCGCTTGATAAGCACATCGTCCGAAGCGTCAAGGAAAAGTATCTTCACATCAGGCCCCGAATGTCTGAGATATTCAAGCCCTCCGTCAAGCTGATAGAACATATCGCCGCCTCTTATATCAGTCACGATGGCAACCTTTTCCATCTGACCGTTGGACTGTACGCATATATCGGCAAACTTGGGGATAAGCTGGGGAGGGATATTGTCAATGCAGTAATAGCCTATATCCTCAAGGGCATTTACAGCACCCGATTTGCCCGATCCCGAAAGACCTGTGACTATCAGAAATTTCATAGCAGACAGCTCCTTTTTTCTGAAAATATTATACTTATATTCTACCACAACTGCCGTGATTTTTCAATAGGAAAACCGTAAAAATCCCTGTTTGACAGCAGGCAAAAACTCGGGAGAAGAAATATATCCTCTCCCGAGCTATAAAGCTTTATTAAACCGAATAGGTCACTCTGATAAATTCCTCTGCTGTGGTGATGCCCATTCGTACAAGCTCTGCGGCGCTTTCTCGCAGGGGCTTCATTCCCTGAGCCTTTACAGCATAATCAAAAATCTCCTTGACTCCTGCCCTCGCTGTTATCATTCTGCGTATCTCGCTGTCAACCTTTATTATTTCGTGAATGGCGGTTCTTCCTCTGTAGCCCGAATTATTGCACTGGGTACAGCCTCTTGCTCTGCGTATCTTTATGGGGGCGGAAATTCCGAGAAGCTCTGCCTCATGTTCACTTGCGTCCTCATAATATCCGCAGTTGGGGCATATCCGTCTCACAAGCCGCTGAGATACCACTCCTGCCAGAGAAGCCGATACCATATATTCGGGGATACCCATTTCGCTGAGCCGCACGATCGCAGACGCCGCATCTGAAGCGTGGAGCGCACTGAGCACAAGATGACCCGAAACTGCCGCCGATACGGAAATCCCTGCTGTCTCTTCATCTCTTGTTTCGCCCAGCATAATAACATCGGGGTCCTGTCTGAGAAGCGCCCTAAGACCCTTTTCAAAGGTAAGCCCCACCGACCTGTTTACCTGCATCTGATTTACGCCCTGAATGGTTCGTTCAACGGGGTCCTCTATAGTGGCAATGCTCAGGTGACGTGCGGCAAGATGTTCAAGAGCCATATACAGCGTAGTGGTTTTTCCCGAGCCTGATGGACCTGTTATGTAAATTATACCGTTGGGGGAGCGGAGCATTTCGGAAAAAACTGCGCTGTTTTCGTCG
>JAGAJY010000275.1 GCA_017848125.1 Oscillospiraceae bacterium | reverse complement strand
TTTCAGGCACAGGAGCGTAATATTTACAGCTGCTGAACGTATATGCTATCAGCGAAATCATCAGCGGTATAAGAGCTTTTCTCATATTAAATTCTCCTCAGATAAACATACTTAAGTAAGGTATTGCTGTAGATTATGAACAATTACGCATTACGCATTACGAATTACCCATTATCAAAGCCCCTTGCAGGTCTTGTTATAAGTGATAAGTGCGATTATCACGCAGATTATCTGTGCGGGATTTACCGAAAGTGAAAAGCCGAACGCCATTTTGAACACGATAAGGTCAAGTATCACGGGAGAGCCTGTGTCTATGCCTACAGACATCGTGTAGGACAGCCAGCTCAGATACGGCACTCCCGAGCAAAGCCTTGCAATGACCGTTCCCAGCACTATTCCCGCAAGCAGGAAAAACAGAAACGCAATAGTCCGCTTGAAGTTTTCTTTCATTATCTTCTGACCGTCCTTTCCTTGTCCGCTTCGGCAAAGCCTCTGTAGTAAAGCCCTCTTGTAAATTCGCCCGAGGGCTTTTCACGGCGGATATACCGCTGTATAACGCTTACTGCTCCCTCGGGGGGCATATTCCCCACGTCCAGCAGAGCAAAGGACGCACCCTTGAAATCGTTCAGCTTGTCCGAGGTTTCGAGAACTGTGCAGTTGCGCACCCTTGCGTATTTTCCGCCGTCACATTCAACGGGGAAGAATCTGCCTGTTCTGTCGGTTATGCCGCAGTTCTTTTTCATACAGCCCGACTGAGCCTTTACGGGGCAGTTCCTTGTTATCATAAGGGGCAGTCTGCCGTAGGCGTAGAAGCCTGTGGGTATAACCTTGTCAAGTGCGGAAAACTGCGCCGCCTTTAATTCAAATGAAGCTGCGGCTTCGCTGATTCCCAACTGTGCAAAGCGCTTTAATGCATATGAATTTGTTATATTAAGCCCTGTGCCGCCGATGAGCTTTATGCCGCTCAGCTGAGAGAGAACTCCAAGATGTGTGAAATTGCCGCAGACAAAGCTTGTAAAGCCTCTTTGTGCAAGGGCTTCAAGGCTTCTGAGCAGCTTTTCCTCGTCGGTGACGATATCGGGCAGAGAAACTGCTGTCCGCTCTATAAGGCTGTCCTCTGAAAGCTTTCCGCAGACGCTTACGGGAGCTATTGCCGACTTAGCGTATTCAAGAGAAGCCTTCAGCGTTTCGGGGTCTGAGGTCATCACACGGAAAGCGATATCCGTATTTCGGCTCAGACAATAGCTTCTTTCGGGAATGTACTCGGATATCTCATATTTTGGTGTGTTCTTCTCACACATCAGCCTGTCACATTGGCTGACCGCTTCTCTGCGCAGGCGGTTAAGCTCTGCGGCAGGTATGGTAATGCCATTGTCTATCTCGCATTGTACATCGGCTGATTTGTATCTCGTGCCCCCAAGCTTTGAAAGCTGTTTTTCTGCGTCCTCGGGTGAAAGGCTTCGGCTGACTGCCTTTTCGGGGATACCGCCTGTTACAGCTCCCGAAATGCCCTCCGAGGAGAAGCTCAGCGAAACAGGCGTGTTTTCCTTAACGGTCAGGAAAAAGCTTATGTCCGCTCCTCTTTTTTCGTCCTTGTAAAGTGAGGCAAGCTCGGGAAGAACGCTTTTTGCCGCAGTAACATCTTCCTTGCGGCGAAAACCGAACATTTCTCTGCCGAGACTTTGGGTCAGATAGCCGTCTGTAAAGCCGCTTCGTGAAAACACCGCTTCAAGCCGTGAAATATCTTTTTCGGGACATTCGCCGCTGTCAATTGCCTTTCTGAGCGCCGTAACGGCGGCGGCAACGTATTCGGGTCTTTTCATTCGCCCCTCTATTTTATAAGAAGCACAGCCCGATTCGGTAAGCTTTCCGATATGGCTCATAAGCGACATATCCTTTAAGGAAAGGGCATAGCTGTCGGTATTCTTTTTTCTGCCTGCACAAAAGGGCAGTCTGCACGCCTGGGCGCACTGACCTCTGTTTGCGCTTCGTGAGCCGATAAGGGCGCTCATATAGCACTGCCCCGAAAGGCTCATACACTGCGCACCCTGTACGAATACCTCGGTTTCAATGCCTGTTCTGCATATTGCCTGTATTTCCCTGAGGGAAAGCTCTCTTGCGGGAACTATCCTGCAAAAGCCTGCATTTTTTGCGGCAATTGCTCCGAGGGGAGTGTGGACAGTCATCTGGGTAGAGCCGTGGAGGGGCATATTGGGAACGGTCATTGCCGCAAGATATGCCGCACCCATGTCCTGTATGATAAGCCCGTCAATGCCTGTCTCGGCACTGAACCTGACTTCCCTGCAGAATTCCTCGGCTTCGCTGTCAAGTATCACCGTATTCATTGCACGGTAGAGCTTTACACCGTGAGTGTGGCAGTATTCTGCGGCGGCTTTAAGCTCCTCGTCCGAAAAATTAACGGCGTTTGCTCTGGCGGAAAAGTTCTTTCCGCCAACGTAAATGCCGTCTGCGCCGCACCGTACTGCGGCAAGTATGCTTTCATAGCTTCCTGCGGGGGCAAGAAGCTCGGGTCTGAAATTTTTCATAATATCAAGCTCAGTGCCTTTTCTTTCTGTTCTTCTTGTTATTGCTGTTATTGCCGCTGCTTTTATCAGCTTCGGGAGCGGTCAGGTTATCATCTTGTGCACTACCGCCATCATTCTCAGCTTCTGAGCCTGCTCCTCCGTCAGTCCCTCCGTGTTGGTCTTTTTCGGGAACTTCGCCGCCTGTACTGGCATCTGAGCCGCATTCGGCACTCTCGGCGGATTTCTCAGGTGCTTCGGGGGTTTTCTCGTTTTCCTCTGCGTAAATAGTCACCGCAGGTGAGATGGTATTTTCAAGCACAAGCTGCTCGCACTCGAAGCTTGAACGCTTTTTCAGCTCCTTTATCTCGTTTTCGAGAGCGGCAATCTTTTCTTCAAGAGCCTTGTTCTTTTCAATGACCCTTTCCTTTTCACGGCGCACCTTTGCAGTCTCGGTAAGGTATGCCTTTATCTGAGCGCCTACGTTCTCTACGCTTTCGGAAGCCTTGTGAGCCTCGTCGAGAGCGGTGAGAGCAACGAAAACTGCGGCATTCTGTATGCCGAAATTGGGCTTTGCCTTTACAAGAGCGTTTATTTCCTTGTTGAGCCTTGCGGCAAGCTCTGTGAGATATTCGGGGCTTTCGTCGGTGCGGAGATTGTACTCCTTTCCGCATATTGTTACCTTTACCTTGTTTTCGATATTCATATGGTTCATTCCTTTCGGGTGGAATTATTCGTGTTTATTCGTCATCGCCTATGCCTATGCCGAGGCTTTCGATGGGATCCATATCTGATCCTGCTTCGCTGTGATGATTCTCAGGTGCGGCAGGAGCTTCACGGTTTATTGGTCTGCTGAAAAACTCGTCTGCATCGGAGGGCTGGGGTATTCTGCTCATTTCCTCCATAAGCCTTGCGGATTCGCCGTTATCGGCGGGTGAGCTTACCGTTCCCGACTGATTTGTGTTTCCGAAGGACGATGTATATTCTGTGTTTACGGGGTTATATGTTCCCGAGCCGTTTGCGGCAGAGAATGTATTTGAGTGAGTGGCTGAACGTCTTACGGCAAGTGTTATAACGGCATAGAGCGCTATTCCGCCGAAGCCTGCTACGGTCAGTATTATTCCCATAGTATGCGTTGTGCCTACGGAGCTTGTATCAAACTCGCTTATAACATAGGGGCAGACCATATTTTCGTAATCAGCCCTTGTGCCGTCTGCTCCGTCGTTTGTGAACCAGTCGTAGAAATAGCCTTCTATCTCGCTGTCCATAGGGATTATCTTGCCCGTAACGGGGAACTCGTTCCATACATCGGGCTCTGTGCCGTTATCCATATATTCCCATGTCTGCTCCATAAGCAGCTCGGCGTTCTTTATCGACTGTGCATCTGTAAGGCACAGAGCGGCAAACAGGGGAGTTTCGGTTTCAAAGCTCCCTGCAAGGGGGATAACGTAATAATGAGCCGTTACCTCGGAATTATGCTTTATGCCGAAGGTCTCCTCGTAGGTTTCCATATAGGCAAATTCGCCGTAGATCTCAAAGACATCACCCTGAACAAAGCGTCCGCTGTAGAAGTCGGAAAGATCAAGACCATTGAAATCCTCCATACCCTTTGCTATCTCTCTGCTGTTGCCCCCTGCTTCAAGCAGGACAGTAACACCCATTACTCCTATGACAAGGAGCACGATTATCATTTTTAATGTTCTTGACATTTATTTACCCCTTTACTTTATTATCAGATTTCTTTATCTTTCGACACATATCCCCACTGTGAAAGAATGTCCAGCGCTTTTTCTTCCGAAATAGTGTCAAGCTTGTTCCAGCACCCCTGACCAAGATAAATCGCTCTTGCATAGGAATCGTCCTT
>JAGAJY010000274.1 GCA_017848125.1 Oscillospiraceae bacterium | reverse complement strand
CAAGATAAGCTAACTCGGAATTTCAAGGGTTTCTTGGTCGTTCATTGTTCAATTTTCAAGATTCCGTTTTCGTTCACTGCTTTAGCTGTTCGCTCTCAGCAGTCAACTTATTTAGTATATCATATATCCGTTCATTTGTCAAGTGAATTTTTTGTATTCGCTTTGTGAACAAGATTTTGACACACTCCCCGTCGGCTCTTTCCCTCTGCTCTCTCAAGCCTCGGTATCACCGACAGCTTTATTATATTAACATATCTTTTCCCTTTTGTCAAGCGGTTTTTTGCTTTTCAGCACTTTTGCTGACATATACCCCATTTTTGCGACATCCCATTGTCACATTTTACCCTAAACGCATATCATTTCCCGAATATCCTCAAACTTTTTCTCCCCTATTCCGCTTACATTCATAATATCCTCTATCTTCTCAAAGGGCTTTTCCTGTCTGTATTCAACGATTTTCGCCGCAATCTTTTCGCCTATACCCTTTAATCCTGTAAGCTCCTCCGCACTTGCGGTATTTATATTTATCATCAACGCAGTCGGCTCGTCAGACGAATCAGCTGTATTCTCAGCCGACTCCGTTTCCGATACGGCAGAGAATGTTTCGGAAACCCTTTCCGTTTCCGAAACCACCTCCACTATCACAGCAGGAACATTCTCACGCTGCCAGCTTTCAATAATTCCGCCCGTAACTATTACCGCAGCCGAAGCCGCCAGCAGAACCCCCGATAATATCAGCCTGTTCAGATCCTTATCAGTCTTTTTCAAATCCATTCACCGCTTATTCGTCAAAATCAAGGTCGTACAAGTCAAGAACAGCGTTTATTTCATCATAGGAATACCCTTTTCTTGCAAGAGCATTTTTCACCTTTACAACGCCTTTTCTGTCAACCAGATAACGCTCGTATTTCTGCTCCACCAGCAGCTCCAGCCGTTCAAAAGAATCGTCCTCCTCTGCAAATTCCTCCATAGCTTCGCTGATAACTTCCGCAGAAAGCCCCCTCAGACGCATTTCCTGCTTAACCCTGTACCGCCCCAGCTTCTTATTCTCAAACAGCTGTCTGCAAAGCTTTTCCGCATATCTCCTGTCATTGATGACCCCTATCTCCGCCAGCCGTGAGCACACCTCAAAGCATATATCCTCCGAATAATTCTTCTCCAGCTTTCCGAAAAGCTCCTTGTAGGAATGATCTCTCGATTCCATCAGATACAAAGCACGTTCTCTCGCACGGCGCAGATCATTCTGCCTGATAAGCTCGTCTGCACCCTCCTCGGAAATCTCCATACCCCGTGAGATCCCGTTTGCGGCAATAATATCTCTGTGAATGTATATTTTCATATCCTGTGTAAGGCCTCCGCCGCACAGCTCCACACACATCATACTGCCCTTAAAGGACGAAATATCACTTATAATCATCAGGTATCAACAGGAGTGAACTCCTCGTAATCATCATCGGGGTCAATGTCAATATCGACCGACGACACAGGGGCATATGTATCATCAACAGTCTCCTCCGCAGATGTCTCAGCAGCCGCTTCACCTGCAGCAGCATCCTTTGCCGCCTCCTTCTTGGACTTTTTGGAAGTAAACACAATGCTGTCACGGTTTTCCTTGATCTTATCCTCAACCTCTTTCATAATGTCGGGATTGCTTCTCAGATATTCCTTCGCATTTTCACGTCCCTGACCGATTTTCTGGTCATTGTAGGAGAACCACGCACCGCTCTTTTTGATAATGTTAAGGTCAACCGCAAGGTCGCACACTTCGCCCACACGGTCGATTCCCTTTCCGAAAATCAAATCAAATTCGCACTCCTTAAAGGGCGGAGATACCTTGTTCTTAACAACCTTGCACTTGGTCTTTGCGCCGATAGGGTCGCTTCCCACCTTGATAGTTTCGCCCTTTCTGACTTCAATTCTGACCGAGCTGTAGAATTTGAGCGCTCTGCCGCCGGGGGTCGTTTCGGGATTTCCGTACATCACACCGATTTTTTCACGAACCTGATTGATAAAGATGGCAACGCAGTTGGACTTGGAAATGATGGAAGTCAGCTTTCTCATAGCCTGAGACATAAGACGTGCAAGCAGACCAACGTGATTGTCGCCCATATCGCCCTCTATCTCGGACTTTGTTACCATAGCCGCAACCGAGTCAAGAACGATACAGTCAATTGCTCCCGAACGGACAAGAGCTTCGGCGATCTCAAGAGCCTGCTCACCGCTGTCGGGCTGAGAAACCAGCAGATTGTCAATATCAACACCCAGAGCCTGCGCATAAACAGGGTCAAGAGCATGCTCAACGTCGATAAATGCGACTTCACCGCCGTTTTTCTGAGCCTGAGCAACAACGTGCAGCGCAACGGTGGTTTTACCCGAGCTTTCAGGACCGTATATCTCAACAATTCTTCCTCTGGGCACACCGCCGATTCCCAGAGCCATATCAAGAGTCATAGAGCCTGTGGAAATAGCGTCAACATTATAATCCACAGCCTTTCCGAGCTTCATGACAGCGCCCTTGCCGTACTGCTTTTCTATATGGGCAATGGCAGCTTCGAGAGCCTTTTTCTTTTCCTCTGCGGAAGCAGGCTTCACAGGCACCTGCTTCGCCGCCGCCTTTTTCTTTTCAGCCATAGTTATTTCCTCCTTAAATCACGAATCAGACAGATTCAGCATACTATATTTAATTATATCAGCAATACTCCGAAAAATCAAGAGTTCATTTGACCCATTGTCAGACAGCCGCTCCCAGCATATTTTCCGTATCCGCTATAAACCTCTCGAAATCCATAAGCCTGTCTGCAAGCCTGTTTTCATAAAATAAAGAATCTTTGCGGATAAGTCTTATCTCAACCGTTTCCTTTTCTGACAGCCGGAGCTTTTCAACTCCTGTTTCGTTTGCACCGCCAAGCAAAGCGGCAACAGCCTCGTTTACCTTTTCCATTGCTATATTATTTTCTCTCATAGCATTCAGCCTCCTTTTGTTCTATAAGTATATTATACATCACCACCTGTATCAAAATCGTTACAGCATAATTATACTTTTGGTATAATTATGCTGTATTATACATTATATTAAATTCTTGCTTTCCAGATACTCATAAATAAATTCGTAGCCGAATTTTGAATTTACCCTTACTCCGTGAGAATCCGCCAGCTCGGGAGTGTAGTCAGAAAGCTTGTACAGCCGAACATTGCTGTAATTGCTGTCGTAATGGGTTATCACAGGGATAAACTCCATATCCCCTACAGTATTTTCCTTACCCTCCTCAACGGTAATGCTGAAATTAAGCACGCCGCCTATGAGATTCTTTCCTCTCGACTGAGCCGAAATAAGATTTCCAAGGGAATACGCACAAAGGGTCTGACCGCCGTCAGTCCTGTCAATAAGCTCGATCTCACGCAGAACGTGAGGGTGATTTCCTATAATAACATCTGCCCCTGCCTCAGCAAATTCAGCCGCCGCTTCACGCTGATAATCCTCCACAGTATCGCTGTTTTCAGTTCCCCAGTGAAGGGAAACAACGCATATATCGGAAATACCGTCAGCCTTTTCTATCTCTTTTATAATAGTATCCCTGTCAAAACGTCCTATAGTAAGCTCGGTATCCTCAGGAAGGCTCAGACCGTTAAGGCTCTCGGTGTAGCAAAGAAAAGCCACTTTCACACCGTCAACCTCTGTCACCCTTATATCTGCCCTGTCCTCCTCATTGCGGTATGCCCCCACTCTCATATACCCACGCTCATCATAATAGTCAAGGCAGGCAGAAAGCCCGTCAGTGCCCCAGTCAAGAGTATGATTGTTGGCAATGGTAAACACATCTACCCCAAGACTTGCCATATGGTCGCCGAGAGCTGTGGGGCTGTTGAAGCAGGGATATGTGTCAGGCTCGATAACATCATTGCAGATAAGCGTTTCCTGATTCAGCACAGTAATATCCGCCTTGTCAAAAAGGTCAGCCGCTCCCTCATAGGCATATGTAAAATCATATCCCCCGTTTTCGGCACGCCTTGCCGCCTGTTTATATATGGACGAATGGATAAGATTATCTCCCAGAGCGGTGAATGTGACTGTTTTTGACACAGGCTCAGGCTCTGTCTCGGCAATAGTTGTCTGAACAGTTTCCTCCGAAACCGATTCTGAAACCGTTGTTTCCGCAGACGCAACGGCAGGAACAGCGTTTTCCTCGGAAACATCATTACAGCCGCAAAAAATCATTGCGGCAAGAAATAAGGCAATTCTGCTTTTCATCATTCTGCCCCCTCAGAAAAATCTCTGTCAAAGGTAATGACAGTTCTTGCGCCATCGCCGTAGTTTTCCTCGGCAAAGCCGTCAAATGCAGTCTTTATATCCTTTTCTTTAAGCTTGCAGTCATAGGGCACGACTACATCAAATATAAAAGTAGGCGCTCCGCTTCCTGCAAGCATTCTGAAATCGTGAACGGAAAATCTGCCGTCGATCGACAGTGCAAATGCTGTTATACGCTCCTTTACCGCCATAGCCTCCGCATTGCCCGTGTCAACAGGGTCGGTGTGAATGGTCATAATTATTCCCATTCTGTCAAAAATATCACGTTCTATGCTGTCAACAAGCTCGTGAAGCTCAGCAAAATTTTCATTGCAGGAAGCCTCTGCGTGACAGCTTGCTATCATTTTCCCGGGGCCGTAATTATGCACAACAAGGTCGTGAAGCCCGAGGATACGCTCATCAGCAGTCACAATTTCCCGTATCTGCTCTGTAAGCTCCTTATCCGCAGGCTTGCCGAGAAGGTCATCTACCGTATCCTTTACAATATCAAAGCCTGCCCTGATAATAAATACCGACACCACGATTCCCATAACACCGTCAACAGGCAGATCGGTAAACAGGGAAGCCGTAAGACCAAGAAGCGCCGCAAGTGTGGCGATAACATCATTTCTGCTGTCCTGAGCAGTCGCAAGCATAACCGAGGAGTTTATTCTCTTTCCAAGCTTTCCGTTAAATGCCGAAAGCCACAGCTTCACAAGCACCGACATACCCAGTGATATTGCCGAAGCGGCGGTGAATGTGATGCTCACAGGAGAAACAAGCCGTTCTGCGGAGGATTTAAGAAGCTCAAAGCCCATCATAAAAATAACCGCCGCAATAATAAGCGCCGTAAGATATTCCGCTCTGCCGTGACCGAAGGGGTGATCCTTGTCCGCAGGCTTTGCCGCCAGCCTGTAGCCTATCATAGTAACGATACAGCTTGCCCCGTCCGACAGATTGTTGAAAGCGTCGGAAATAACCGATATGGACGACGTGAGCATGCCGACTATATATTTGAGAACAAAAAGCAGAACGTTGCACACTATCCCCACAATACTGCTGAGAACGCCGTAGCTTTCCCTGACCTTGATATCGTTTATATTTTCATTATCCTTAACAAAAAGCCTTACAAGAATATCCGTCATATCCGAAGCCCCCGTTTATTTATATAGTATAGTCATTAAACTGCCTTTTTTCTTCCTGCAATAAGGCATATCGTCATAACAAGCGGAAAAACAACTGCCGCAAGTATACCTGCTCTCAGCTCGCCGCCGCAGGCATCGGAAACAAAGCCTGCAAGAGTAGGTCCTCCCGAACAGCCAAGATCTCCCGCAAGGGCAAGAAAGGCAAACATAGCCGTTCCTCCTGTGGGAAGTGAAACAGTTGCACGGCTGAATGTCCCGGGCCACATTATCCCCACCGAAAAGCCGCAAACGGCACAGCCTATAAGACTTACCGCAGGCAAGCCTGTCAGAGCGGTCAGAAGATATGCGCCTACGCACAGCAGACTGCTCGCAGTCATCATCTTTTCAAGGTCAAGCCTGTCGCCGTATTTTCCGTAGATCGCACGGGACGTGCCCATAAGCACCGCAAAGGTCATAGGCCCTGCAATATCGCCTGCCGCCTTGCTTATTCCAAGCCCCTGCTCGGCAAATGCAGACGCCCATTGGCTCACTGCTTGCTCGCTCGCCCCTGCGCAGACCATCATCAGCATAAGCACAAGAAAGGTCTTATTTTTAAAAAGCTGCCTTACACCCATTCCCTTTTCGCCCGAGGAAATAAGAGGGGCAATGGGGGCTTTAAGAAAGAATATACCGTTAACAATGGGTATAATCGCCCACAAAGCGGCAAGCAGCCGCCAGCATTCTATGCCGAAAACGCTGAAAAACAAAGTGGAAATGATAACCACCCCGACGTGTCCCCAGCAGTAGAAGGAATGAAGCAGGCTCATAGCCTTTTCCTTGTTGTCCGTGGGACAGCTTTCCATAATAGGGCTTATAAGCACCTCGATAATTCCGCCGCCTATGGCATATATCATCACGGATATGAGTATCCCCGAAAAAGGATCTATTAACCGAGGAAGCACCGCCAGAGATATAAGTCCTGCCGCTGACGAAAAATGCGCAAACACGATAGACGCACGGTATCCTACCTTATCAGCAGTCTTTGCGCTGAGCATATCAACAATAAGCTGAACAGCGAAATTAAAGGTAACAAGAAGGGTTATCTTTCCCAGAGGGATACCGAGATCCTTGTGAAAGGTGATAAAAAGAAGGGGAACAAAGTTATTAACAACAGCCTGCACAATGTAACCCGTAAAGCAGCACAGCATTGTGGAACGGTAATCAAGCTTCATAAAAATATGCCTCCGCATATAATAACAGTTTCCTATGATTATACCATAATAAAGCATATTCGTCAATGCGGCGGCACGGAACAGATAAATTATCCAAAATGTTACAGCTGTAACTGAATTTTGTCCGAAAAACAACGTTAAAAACACATTTTGTGAAAAATGTGCAAGATGTCAATGAATTAACGAAAAAAATTTGTTATAATAATAATTGTAGTGCATTTTAAATTGTGCTATAATAAAGCTATGCAAAAATCACCAATTTTATTTTATGGAGGAATTCTACTATGAAGAAGTTTCTTGCTGCTCTCGCAGCTTCTGCAATGGCACTTTCTATGATGAGCATCTCTGCTATGGCTGAGGGTCTCGACGGCGAAGGCGATGTAATCGAGGACGAGGCTCCCGTAGAGGATATCGTTGAGGAGACAGAGCCCGTAGTTGAGGAGACCGAGGCTGAGACTGAGGCAGCTCCCGTTGAGACTGCTCCCTCTCCTGCAACAGGCAACGCTTCCGTAGCTATGGCTGTTATTCCCGTAGCTCTCGCTGCTGCTGCTGTTGTAGCTAAGAAGGCTAAGTAATTTTAAATTTACAAAGCTTGCCCGTTCTCTTTTCGGAGAACGGGCTTTTTCTTAGCCTAAAGATGTAACTCCATTTATGTAATTTGTGGAAAATAAATAATGAAAACGTTTCAATTTTAGCGTTTTGGATATAGCTTTTTTTAAAGAAATATAGTATAATATTTATGCAGGTATTTTCGGCTATCCGTAATTTACCGTATATACATACCAAAGAAAAATTGGAGGAGATCAAAAATGAAACTCAGAAGAATCGCAGCAGTTGCTGCCGCTTCAACAATGGCGCTCTCCGTAATGGCAGCTTCCGCTTCCGCTTACGAGTATGACGCATTCCTTATGTTCACTGACATTGACTGGCTCTGGGGCAACTGGGACGCAGGCAAGGCCGGTGACGCTAAGGTAACAGGCCCCGGCACATACACAGTTTCCCTCGACAACACTCAGGCTGAGAACACTATGTCCGCAGCTAACGGCGCTAACGTATTCTGCGTAGATATCATCGGCGCATATGCAGACCTCGCTGATATGGAGGTTACTCTTGACAGCGTAAAGGCTGACGGCGCAGAAGTTGCTTTCGACGCTGAGAAGATCGTTTACGGCGATATTGAGGAGAAGGGCAACTTCAGAATTGAGATCCACAACGCTTACGGTCTCACAGGCGATATGACAAGCGAAAACTACGGCGCTATCGACGCTGCAAGCTTCACTGCCGCTGAGAAGATCGAGGTTACATTTACAATTTCCGACCCCAACGGCGCTGCTGAAGAAGCACCCGCTGAGGAGGCAGAGGCTCCCGCAGAGGAAGCTGCTCCTGTTGAGGAAGCTCCCGCTGCTGACTCCACAACAACATCTACCGCTACAGGCAACGCTTCCGCTGTTGCTCTCGCAGGCGTAATGGCTGTTGCTGCTGCTGCTGCTTTTGTAGTAAAGAAGCAGTCCAAGTAAGTTTTTACAATATGTAAAGCACGCACCGAAGGCACTTCTTCGGTGCGTTTTTTATTCGTATATCTGAGTGGTAAATATACACAAAATTACACACCAAGATTTTATTATTTCAAACGTTTACACGACTTGACATTATTCGCAAGCTATGATATAATCATAATTGCAACAAATCAATTGATGCGGCCTTGAACTGCGTCATATGTATTTAAAATCCTGTAAATGTTACAGTCTGTATAATAACTTGTTTGCAGTACATTTTGTATAAGATATAAGCCAAAAAATTGTGCATATATCCAAAAATGTAAAAGTTGTTCTATAGATATTGACTAATTAGGATTTATGCGTTATAATATATATGATGTTAAGTTCTTATATTTCTATGTTAACATCCGTTTTGTTGTCTCCTTTCTTTTGTTCTACACATATTATTTTATGTGATCTCATTTTGCGCAGCAGGGTTTTTACCCTGCTCTTTTTTTATCATTTTACAGAGTGTATTGTACATATATTTTAACATAGCACAAAAATACAAAAATGTTTTTATTCAAACTGCGGAATATGTATTTTGTCAGCTTTAGATATTGCTTTTGAAAAACAAATGTGATATAATAAAAATAGTGATTATAAGCCGAAAAAATAAGGATAAATCTGAAAGCAAGGATTTTCAGATCGGGTTTGTTTCTATGGCTGATTGCAGGAAATTCCTCAGGTCAGACAAAAGGCAATCAAGAAAGGATTGGTCATAAAAATGGGTAAGAACATCATTCTGTACGGCCCTCCGGGTACAGGTAAAACCTACAACTCAGTAAACTATGCGCTTGCGATTATTTACAACATCCCCGTTGAGTCTGTTATGAAAAAGGACTACAACTCTATGCTCGACCGCTATAACGAGCTGAAAAACAGCTTCGGTCAGATCGAGTTCACCACCTTCCACCAGTCAATGGGCTATGAGGAATTTATCGAGGGTATCAAGCCCGTTTTCCTCGAAACCATGAACGAGCGCGGTGAGCGTACCCGTAAAAAAGAAATGGTTTACGTTGTTGACAAGGGTATTTTCCGTGAGTTCTGCCAGAAGGCCTCCGAACACCCCGATGAGCGCTTCGTATTCATCATAGACGAAATCAACCGAGGCAACATCTCCAAGATCTTCGGTGAGCTTATCACCGTTATCGAGCCTTCCAAGCGTCTCGGAGAGCCTGAGGAAGTAAGAGTACGACTTGCCTACTCTCAGGAGCCTTTCGGCGTTCCGTCAAATGTTTACATTGTCGGCACAATGAACACCGCCGACCGTTCCATTGCCCTTCTTGATACAGCTATCAGACGTCGTTTCGACTTTGTTGAAATGCTTCCTCAGCCCGAGCTTTTCACCGACACATTCGTTGAGGACGTAAGCATAGAAATGCTTCTTAGCACCATCAACAAGAGAATAGAGATCCTCTGCGACAGAGAGCACACCATCGGTCACGCTTACTTTATGTCCCTGAGAACAGACCCCTCTATCCAGAGACTTGGCTCTATCTTCAAGAATGCCATTGTTCCCCTGCTCCAGGAGTATTTCTACGGCGACTATCAGAAGATACGCTGGGTTCTGGGCGACTACAACAAGGAGCCTGATGAGCAGTTTGTAAAGGCATTAGCAATCGATTACAAGAGAACCTTCGGCGAAAACGTCGAGCTTTTCCTTGACGTCGACGATACATACGAAATAAACGAAGCCGCTTTCTGGAATATAAATTCCTACAGAAAGCTTCTGTAAAAACATCTGTCCTGCCGTTCGGGAAGCTTCCCTGCGGCAGTGATTTCATATTGTACAGGGAGGACGAATATGGGCAAAAGAGACCGTTATAAGCTCCGTGAGGGCGAATTTTTCTGCATAGACGGCTTATCCGATAAAGACGGCGGCACTCCGATCCCTGCCGATGTTTTCACCATGCTTGAAGACTTTGTAAAGGAAAAGAAAATGCCCGACCCCCGAGGAATAAACAGCTATATGCTCAATGCCGAGGGCGAAGGCGACAGCCGTATTCTCCGTGCAGGCGGCTATGTGGGAACGCTGGTTTTCAAGGACGGCACTCAGATAGAAATACTCCCCTACCTTTCCGCCAAAAACAAAAAGGGCGAGATACTTTCAAACAAAAGAGTATTTCTGAATATGCTCAAATCAATGAGAAATCTCCCTCTGACAAACTTCAACCTTAACACAAAGGCGGCAGAAAACCTCAATGTGTTTGAGTCCTTTATTCTTGCGTTCATCAACGAGGTAACGGGAATCGTAAAAAACGGTCTGAAGCAAAGCTACCGCCCCTATGAGGACAATGAACACTTCCTTAAAGGCAAGGTTATTTACGCAAAGCACGCAACAAAGAATTTTGCCCACAAGGATAAATTCTACGTTCAGTATGATGTTTTCACTATTGACAGACCGGAAAACAGGCTTATCAAATCCACTCTGAAATATCTGAAAAACATCACATCATCAGCCCGAAGCCGCAACAAGCTGGATTCCCTTATAGCTAACTTTGACGGAGTAGAGTATTCCCAGAATTACAAGCAGGATTTCAGCGCCTCTGTCCTTGACAGAAGTATGGCAGGCTACGGCAACGCACTGAAATGGGCTGAGATATTCCTGCTGAGCCGTCACGTTACCGTTACAAGCGGCAGAAACGTGGCATATGCAGTAATATTCCCCTCAGGCGAGCTGTTTGATAACTATACGGCGTACTGTCTGGGACGTATGCTTGACAATCAGCGATTCAGAAGCGAGCTTCAGAAGAAGCGCTATCCCCGTCTGAACAGACCTATGCCCCGTGACAGCGCACAGGCGCTTGCTGTAATGACCAGCCGTGCAGACGGTATGCGTGTTGTGTTCGACTCCAAATGGCAGGTTCTTTCATCAGATGATGAAAATATGGGTATTTATCAGACGGATATATACGATTTGTATAATCTTCTGGAAATGTACAGAGCGCAATCAGTCTGCTACATATATCCGCTCACAGGCGAAATGCAGCAGGAACGCCGAGAAATATGCTTCAAAAACGAGGATGGTATCCTCGGACGTGTGTATTTCGTTGATATAGGCGATATGGAAAACAGCCTGTCTGTCGTTCTTGAGCACATCTTCGGTCAGAAGATCGAGGATTCCGAGCGCAGAAAAGCCGCAGGCGCAGCAATATAAAGCAAAAGGGTATCGGTAAAGCTCCGATACCCTCGGTTTATTTATACCTGAAAGGAGTATTTCTATGAAAATAACCGTACTTTCCGAAAACACTTCCGCAGCTGAAAGCATTATCCCCGAGCACGGGCTGTCCCTTTTCATAGAAACTGCGGATAAAAAGATTCTTTTTGACACAGGCGCTTCCGAGCTTTTTTACGAAAACGCCCTGAAACTGGGAATCGACATTTCTCAGGCTGATATTGCCGTGCTTTCTCACGGTCACTACGACCATACGGGAGGGCTGAAAAAGTTCCTTGAAATAAACACCACCGCCCCCGTATATCTCAGCAAGTTCGCTTTTGAGCCCCACTATAACGGCACAGAAAAATACATCGGAATGGATATATCTCTCGCAGACTGCGGCAGGCTTATATTCACCGAGGAAACAACAAAGCTTGATGAAAATATGAGCCTTCACCATTGCAATGACCGCAGCAAACAGCACGATTTGGGAAGCTTCGGTCTGAACACTCTTGAAAACGGTGAGTTTGTCCCCGATGATTTCAGACATGAGCAGTATCTGCTTATCCGTGAAAACGGCAGAAAAATACTTATCAGCGGCTGTTCACACAAGGGAATTATGGATATAACCGAGTGGTTTGAGCCTGATGTGCTTGTAGGCGGCTTTCATTTTTCAAAGCTTCCTCTTGATAATACCCTTGCAGGCTATGCCGATTTCCTTGACGGCTTTAAAACAGAGTTTTACACCTGCCATTGCACAGGCGTACCTCAGTATGAATTTATGAAAGAGCATATGTCAAGGCTAAGCTATATTTCGGCAGGTCAGAGTATTGTTATATAATGAAGGAGCTTTATTATAATGAATAAAGAAATGATAAAACAGGCAAAATCAGCTATAAACAGCATGGCTATACCCCAAAGCCTTAAAACAAGATTTATAGAAAACGGTATGTCAGAACAGCTTGAAGATGTCTATATACGCACCGCTGCACTTTTTGAAGAAAACTGCTTTGCAAGCAAGGCTCTGTCAGTCCACCTTAAACAGATATTGCCCTGTATAGCATTTTATGAAGCCTTGCTGAAAAAAACAGGAAACAAGGAAGAGGCATTAAAGCTGTATGATGAATGGGCATTTGATAAACTGCTGAAAGCGTCCGTAACATTCAAAAAGGTTATGAGCACAGGCTTGTACAGAATAGCTCCGTTCATAGCTGACAAATTACTCGACAGCGTATTCGGTCCTGACGCAGGCTTCAAAAGCAGAACACCCGAAAATACCGCACCCTTTGCAAGAGATATGCTTGTATGCCCGTATTACGAAATCTGCAAAAAATACAACTGTCCCGAAATAGCGCAGTTTTTCTGCAAATCAGATGATATTACATACGGCAATATGCACCCAAAGCTTATCTGGGGCAGAACCAAAACTCTTGCCACAGGCGGAGATTGCTGTGATTTCAGATTGCATTTGAAAAATTCCGATTAAGAAAAGTCAGCAGATAAAAAGCAAGGACAGCCGAACAAATTCATTCGGCTGTCCTTTCAGCGTGTCGAAAAAGAAAACGCTGTTGTTATATTTGCACAAAACTACATAAAATTTGCTTTGTTCAAAACGTTCCACCGGAACGTTTTGAAGGGTTAATTTGCATAGAACTGTAACAAGGGGAGGCGGTCTTGTTCGCCTCCCCTCGAAATGCTGTCGCATTTCTCACCCCTTGCTCCGT
>JAGAJY010000020.1 GCA_017848125.1 Oscillospiraceae bacterium | reverse complement strand
CTTGAAAATCTCCGCAGTATCATAAAGGACGATCACAGAGTAATTGCAACAAAGAACCACACCATCGTTTCAACTCATAAGATCTACACCACTATGCGTAATATCGTAAGGCGCTGTAATATATCGGGAAAGGCAAATCTTGTTCATTCTCTCCGCCACACCTTTGCAACTACCCTTATAAGAAACGGTGTGGATATAAAGGCGGTTTCTGAAATTCTCGGTCATGAAGATGCTGCAACGACCTTGAAAATTTATCATCACGTTATCGAAGAACAGAAGCACGCCGCTGTTACCGCACTGGATAACCTCTATTGAATTTCGCTGCTGTAAGCTCTGTTTACAGCAGCATTTTTCATCGCATTAAGCGATGCATAAAAGCCCTCGGCGCATGAGAGCAAGTTTACCAAAATTCAGTAAAAATCCCAAAGATTTTTGCGGCCCGGAATTTTGGTATAACTTGCTCGACCAAATCCTTTTGGTCGGAAACCGCCCCTGTATCAGAAAGGAGACAACATTGGCACACGTTGAAAAATATACCCGTGGTGCTATGGGAAGTATGCTTGCGCACTACAACAGAACAAAAGCAAGCAGCACCAGCATCATAGATCCCTCACGCACACATCTTAACTATAATCTTGCCGCAAAGGATCAGCCTTACTCGCAGTACGACTTCATTCACATACGCCTGTCCGAAATCAAGGTACACAACCGAAAGGACGTTAATGTTTTCTGTGACTGGATAGTTACTGCTCCCCGTGAGCTTAACCCTGACGAATACGATCTGTTCTTCCGTGAAACTTATGATTTTCTCTGCAATCGTTACGGACGTGAAAATGTAATTTCCGCTTACGTTCACATGGACGAAACCCAGCCCCATATTCATTTTGCATTTGTTCCCGTTGCCATTGACAAAAAGAAAAACATTCCCAAGCTTTCCGCTAAAGAAGTCATTACCCGCAGGGAGCTTAAAAGCTTTCACACAGATTTATCAAAATATATGCAGAATGTGTTCGGACGTGATATCGGCATTTTAAACGGAGCAACAGAAATCGGCAATCTTACTATTCCCGAACTTCGCAGGCGGAGCGAAAATGCACTTATGCTTGATGAAACAATTCTTAAAGAAAAGGCAGATGAGCTTGAACACAACCGCAGCAAAAAACTGTTCAAGGCTGACAGCGTTACTTTTTCGGGTGAAGAATTTGAACAGACAAGGAAAACCTTGCAGGAAGCTGCGACCGTTCTTTCTGCCGCCGAAACAATAAATGCCGCTGTTAAAAAGAAGTCTGAGCAGGCAGACGCTTTTTACATCAAAGCCAAAGACAAGCTTGCCTCTGCGGAAATTTATGCTGATAAAATTGTCAGTGATGCGGAAACCAGAGCAGAACGCCAGATTGAACATTCACAGTGGATGGCTGAACAATTTGAAAAGGATCGTTCCGTGAAACAAGCAGCCCTTGACAAGCGTAAATCCGAGCTTGATGAAAAATCACAGGCTGTTGCAGATATGCAGGCAACCGTTGAAGCTATGCGGCAATTCAACGAGGAAACTGCTGAAAAGAACAGGCAGGACGCCGAGTACACCAAAGGCTGGTGGCACACCTGCAAGGTCCGTGAGCAGAAGCTTGCCGAACGTGAAAAGGCACTTGATGAACGTACCGATCACCCCCACGATTTCTACAACGGCATAATCCGTGAGCAGTGGGAAACCATTGAACGCCGTGATAAAAATATCCGTCTGCTTAAAGACACCATTTCTCAAAAGGATGAAAAGCTTGAAGAAGCCGCTGACATTATACACGGTATGGAGGTGCTTGTTGCTGACAAGGACAATGAGATAGCTGTTCTCAACAAAACCATTTCCGATAATGAGGACAAGCACGCAAAGGAGCTTATCCGCAAGGACGAGGAAAAGGAAGCCGCTATTTCCGCTGTCCGTGAGGAAACCGAAAAGGCTGTCACAAGCCGTTTTGAAGCTCTCCTTGCAGAAGCCAACCACAAGATTTCCGCACTTACAGAAAAGGTCGGACGTGCCTTTGACTTTATCCGCAGTATCTGTGTAAGTGTTGCAAAGTTCGGCTACAATGATGATGAATATCGGGTGCAATTTAACAAGCATCAGCGTCATCTTTTTGACGCTATCCTGAATTTCGGTTCAAGAGTCTGCCGTGAGAATGACTTTGAAAAGGAAGCAAGTGCTATCGAAACTTATGCAGGCATCACAAAAGGTGTTCGTGAGGAAATGGATAAAATCCCGCTTGTTGAGGAAAAGGTCAAGAGGAATGATGACTTTTGTTTATAGAAAGGAGTTTCCCATGAGTATATTTGAAGAAGTCAAATCGGCTGTGGATATGCGTTCAGCTGCCGAACATCTTGGACTTACTGTCAGAAACGGTATGTGCAGCTGTCCCCTGCACACCGACAGAACGCCCAGTATGAAAATTTACGACGATCACTTTCACTGTTTCAGCTGCGGAGAACACGGTGATGTCATTGACCTTGCACAGATTATTTACGGCACATCTGCTTATGAAGCCGCAAAAAGCCTTGCATCTGATTTCGGTATTGCTGTAAACAACAGCCGTCCGATTTTAAAGCGCCGCACTCAACCTAAGATCACAGCTGAGGACGAAAAGACGGCGTATCGGCTCATAGACAGCTACGTTCACCTGCTTGAACGTCATCTGCAGGAATACGCTCCACGCTCTCCTGACGATTATGTGTCAATTCTGTTTGTGCAGGCTCTTCATGAAATTGAGCTGTTCCGCTATTACCGTTCACTGTTTTATGAGCAGGAATATTCTGAGCGCATAGCGTTCATTACAGAACACGGCGGTATGCTTGCACGAATCGAGCGAGCTCTCAACAGGACAATGGCAGCTTGATTGTCCCATCTGTCCCCAGCTGTCCCTCTAATGTCCCACACGCAGAAATCCCCGCAAACGGCTTTGTTTCGCTGTTTGCGGGGATATATTTTTCTATTGTCCCATTGTCCGTAGAATTCTGTTTAAAATTCTCGTTGTACCAATCGATGTTGGCGGTTGTTCTAATTGTGTGTCATGCATTGTTTTATCGCCTTAATAAATCACATCTACATTTGGATTGAATATTTCCCATTCTTCAAAGAAAAGATTTCGCTTTTCTTCTTTACAACGATTAATTCTATCCTTAAACATTTCGTCTGTTTCATTAGTGGGACTTATATACCAAGTATGTGTTTCTTCGCAAAAAACCATAATTTTATCACTTGGCTCGCAAAAGGCACACAAAGTAGTGTCAAAAAAATTTCTGTATTCGTCTATACAGTTTGATGTAAGCATTACTCTAAGCCTCCTAACATTTCTTCGAATAACAAATGTTCATCGGGTTCCATTTGCCTATGCGTTTTTGTGAATTTACAGAATCTGTTTTTATAACCTATCCTTAATAATACTCTTGTTTTCTTTTATCAGAACGTCCCAGTATTTTATCAGCTCACCGCACATCTTTGGCAGATGCTTGTTTATCTCAGCTATATGCTCAGCGGAAGGCTCAGCAAGACGCCCTTCCTTGAAACGCAGACTTGTATCTGCACAGACCATCTCTACAATATGCTGATACAGATAGCTCACTGCTTCAAGCCTGTACTCTGCATGATCCTTTGTAAATTTGCACTTGATCTCCATCGACAGATTTTCTATGGATGCCTCATATACCTGTTCTAAAAAGTAAACATCGTTTTCTTTGTCATCTATGCCATGACTTTCTGTCTGTTCCCACTTTAAACCCAGAAGCTCTTTTTTGTGCCATTTCAGCTTTTTAAGCCTTTTGCGTTCTTCAATCATCCACTTTAAACAATCTTCTGTGGTGCAGTCCTTTACAATCTTTGATGAATCGTATTTCATTTTGCTTTATTTAACTCCTTGTTGTTTTTACTATATCTATTATATTGAAACAGTCAGAAAAAATCAATATCAACAGCTGATATTTCTGAATAATATTTATATTCTTAAATAAGACAATATAACATTTCCTGCAAAACTACGGAAAATCGCATTTTTCAG
>JAGAJY010000019.1 GCA_017848125.1 Oscillospiraceae bacterium | reverse complement strand
TTACGCATTTCTGCCAAGCTCAAACGCTTTCTTGTTAAGCTCCAAGAACTTGGGAGGAACACACTGCTCGATAGCATTCTGCCAGAGCGATTCCTCAAAATCCGTCTTTGTTGATACAACGCCCATGAGCACCACGTTGGAAGCCTTTGAGTTTCCTGCCTGCTCTGCAAGCGCAAGAGCGTCAACAGCAGTAACGTCTATGCCGAGAGCCTTTATCTTTTCGGCAATATCCTCGGGATACTGCGCCGCTCCCGTAATAACGGGCATAGGGTCAAGCTTCTGTGTAGATGTGATAAGCTTGCCGCCCTTTTTGAGATAAGGCACCCATCTTGCGGATTCAAGAAGCTCGAAGGAGATTATCACATCAGCCTCGCCCTTTTCGATAACGGGAGAGCATACCTCATCGCCGTACTTTACATATGTAACTACCGAGCCGCCTCTCTGGCTCATTCCGTGAACCTCGGAAACCTTTACGTCATAGCCCTTTGCAAGAAGGACGTTTCCGAGAAGTCTTGAAGCGAGAAGCGAACCCTGTCCGCCTACGCCTACGATCATAATTGACCTTGTTTCCATTATATTTTCTCCTTATAAATAAGTTAACGCTTGAACAGCTTTGCGGCACCTGCGGCAGCACCGAGTATTGCATACAGATAGCTTGTAACAAGAGAATGTGTGAACTGCTCCTGCACACCTGTCAGTTCGGTAAACGCACCGAAATCACAGAAACAGCTGAAAACTGAAGCTTCAAGCCCGTTTTCGGCAAATGCCGAACTGATTTCCCACGCCCATACAAACCTTTCGCAGAGATAAATATCTCCGAGGAATACCACCGCACATATTATGAGAGCTACGGGAATATTCATCTGTTTGCTCTTTTGGGTAAAACGGTCACAGGCAATGAGCTGACCCATAAACATAAGAAAGCCTGCCAGCGCCGCAACTATCCCTATCTTGCTCAGAACCGCCCAGAGTATCATTCCCGGAATAGCTCCAACGACTGCTCCCAGAACCGCTTTGAGCAGAATAACAACGGTAGAATCCTCAGAGGACTGTACCTGCGTGCTGTTTATTGTTTCATTCATAAAATTACCCCTTTTTACGTCATTAAATTCTGCCGATCACTTTACAATAGCCTTGGGCTTGCAGACCTCTGTGCAGATTCCGCAGCCTACGCACTGTGTATGGTCTATAACACATTTGCCGTTCTTCATCGAAATTGCGGGACAGCCAAGCTTCAGGCACATCTTGCAGCCTACGCACTTGTTTTCATCGACTTTGAGAGGTGCTTCGTGCTTAACGTATTTGAGAAGCGCACAGGGACGGCGTGAAATGATAACGGAAGGCTCGGAAACCGCAAGCTCCTCCTTAATTGCCGCTTCTGTTTCCGCAAGATTGTAAGGGTCAACAACTCTTACACGCTTGATTCCCACAGCCTTGCAAAGCTCTTCGAGGTTAACAGCCGCAGCAGGGTCGCCCTTTAAATTCTTTCCCGTGGTGGGATTCTGCTGATGACCTGTCATTCCTGTGATGGAGTTGTCAAGGATAATTACTGTGGAATTTGTTGCGTTGTATGCAATGTTCACAAGACCTGTGATACCGCTGTGCATAAAGGTGGAATCACCGATAACAGCAACAGTTGACTTTTCCGCAGCCTCGCCCCTTGCCTTGTTGAAGCCGTGGAGAGCGGATACGGAAGCACCCATACAGATAGTGGTATCCATTGCATTGAGAGGTGCGGAAGCGCCCAGAGTATAACAGCCGATGTCACCCGAAACAGTTACCTTGTTCTTTGAAAGGCAATAGAACAGACCTCTGTGGGGACATCCTGCACACATTACGGGAGGACGGACGGGAACATTCTCGGGGAAGCTGAGAACCTCTGCTTCTTCGCCCAGAAGCTTACTTGCAACAACTGCCTGTGAAAATTCGCCTATGCAGCCGAAAAGCTCCTTGCCGATAACCTCAAGACCAAGCTTGCGGCAATGGGTTTCGATAATATCGTCAAGCTCCTCTATAACGTAAACCTTGCTGTGCTTTGCGCAGAAATCCTTTATAAGCGAAACAGGGAAGGGATTTACCATACCGAGCTTCAGGTAGGAAGCCTTGTCCCCCATTACCTCTCTTGCGTACTGGAAGCATACGCCACTTGTGATGATACCTATTTCGGTATTGTTTTCGATGACCCTGTTAAGAGGAGAGGTTTCCGCATATTCTGTAAGCTTTGCTGTGCGCTCCTCCACAACAACGTGTCTGGGACGGGCGAAGGCAGGCATCATAACGTACTTCTGAGGACATTTAACGTATTCCTTAAGCTTTTTTTCCTCTCTGTCAAAAAGCTCCACCGCAGACTGTGAATGAGCAACTCTTGTGCACATTCTTACGATAACGGGAGTATCAAACTCCTCGGAAATATCATAGGCTGCCTTTACATAATCACGGCACTCTGCGGAGTCGGAGGGTTCAAGCATAGGCACCTTTGCTGCAATTGCATAATGACGGGAATCCTGCTCATTCTGTGAGGAATGCATTCCCGGGTCGTCTGCAACGGCAATGACCATACCGCCGTTTACTCCCGAATAGGAGAAGGTGAACAGGGGGTCTGCGGCAACGTTAAGACCAACGTGCTTCATTCCGCAGAAGGATCTTGCTCCCGCAATGGACGCACCGATAGCGGTCTCAGCGGCAACCTTTTCGTTAGGCGCCCATTCTGCATACATCTCGTCGTATTTTGCGGCGTATTCCGTTATCTCAGTGGAGGGAGTGCCTGGGTAGCTTGAAACTACTCTTACTCCTGCCTCATAAAGACCTCTGGCAAACGCCTCGTTTCCAAGCATAAGCTTTTTCATCAGAAATAATTCCTTTCGTGCTGTATATTTATTGATAGCTGATATGGTTTTTTCGGCATATTCAGCCATATTGAGAATATTATAGCATATTTTAACGAAAAGTTCAATAGAATATAATAACTTTTTTTGCAAAATACTTGCCGTTTCTGCATATGGCGGATATCATTGACATTGCTCATCAAATGTGATACAATTATTTCCATACCTCCGATTTCCATCGTATTATCGGCATATCCGCAGCTGCGGCTGCCGCTTAGTCTGTATAACGGTCGGAGATACGGCAGATCATTACAAAACAGGAGATGTGCTATGGAACTTTTTATAACGATAATCGTCTGTCTGCTTGCAGGCTGCGGAGCAGGTCTCGGAACAGGCTTTGCGGGAATGAGTGCGGCGGTGGTCATCACACCTATGCTTGTGACCTTCCTCGGTATGCCCGCATACAGTGCGATCGGAATTGCTCTTGCAAGCGATGTATTGGCAAGCGGCGTCAGTGCATATACATACTATAAGAACAAGAACATTGACATAAAAAACGGTCTTGTTATGATGCTTGCCGTTCTGATATTCACCTTTGCGGGAAGCTTTATTGCAAGCTTTGTACCAAACGACGCAATGGGCGGCACATCAGTGTTTATGACGACCATTATGGGTATCAAATTCATCGTGAAGCCTGTTAACACCACAAAAGAAGCTATGAACTCGGTGTCACCCAAGAAAAGGCTTGTACAATCAATTATCTTCGGTATGCTCATAGGCTTTATCTGCGGCTTTGTAGGGGCAGGCGGCGGAATGATGATGCTTATGATACTGACTATGGTGCTGGGCTATGAGCTGAAAGCCGCTGTAGGCACAAGCGTTTTTATTATGACATTTACAGCGCTGACAGGTGCGGTAAGCCATTTTATTATTGACAGCAAGACCCCCGATCTGCTTGTACTGATACTCTGCATTTTGTTCACTCTGATTTTTGCCCGTATAGGTGCAGTGATCGCAAATAAGGTCAG
>JAGAJY010000273.1 GCA_017848125.1 Oscillospiraceae bacterium | reverse complement strand
TACCGAGGGATATTACCGCCATACCCTGACGATAGCCGTAAGCGAAACCGAGGCTGTGGGAAATATTTACTATTTTTCCGATAAAGAATGGAAAAAGGACTTGTACATAGGCAAGAACGCCATAGCGGTGTATTTTCCAAAAGCGCACCTGCTGTATGCGGTCATTGACGGAGAAAATGCCGAAAACTACACAGGCGAATTTTCCGACCTGATATTTAAAAAGGAAAGGAAGAAAAGATAATGAGAGTCTTTATCTGCCCCGTCTGCAAAAGCGGATTTCAGCGGACGGACAATTCATATAAATGCGAAAACGGACATTGCTTTGATATTTCCGCAAAGGGATATGTTAATCTTCTGCTGTCAAAGGATATGAACGCAAAGCTCCCGGGGGATAACAAAATGATGGTAAAAGCAAGGACTGATTTTCTGTCAAAGGGATATTATTCCCATCTTGCAGAGGAAATGAGCAAGGCTGTATGCCAATGCTTTTCGGGAGGAGTTATCCTTGATGCAGGCTGCGGCGAGGGGTATTACACAGAGGAGATATACCGAAGCGTAAACAAACTGCACCCTGATGCAAGGCTGTGCGCAATAGACATTTCCAAGTTCGCCTGTGCGGCGGCGGCAAAGCGGTTTAAAGGGAACAAAAGCTGTGAAACTGCGGCGGCAAGCGTTTTCCGTATCCCTATGGCAGACGAGTCAGCAGATGTGCTTGTAACAATGTTTGCGCCCTTCTGCCGTGAGGAATATCTGCGTGTGCTTAAAAAGGGCGGCTTTCTGATAATGGCTATCCCTGCTGAAAATCACCTGTTCAGCCTTAAAGCGGCGGTATATGACGAGCCATATAAAAACGAAACCGCCGATTATAATATCGAGGAGCTTGGTTTTTGCGAAAGCAGGCATATTTCACGGACGATATTTATTGATAATAACGAGGATATAAAAAGCCTTTTTTCTATGACCCCCTATTATTACAAAACAGGCGTTGAGGGTCACGAAAGGGTCAATTCTCTGAAAAGCCTTGAAACCGAGGCAGGATTTGAAGTGCTTATCTACAAAAAGTAACTTTGCATATGAAAGGATATGATACAAATGGCACTTGACGGTGCTTTTCTTCTTGCTGTAAAGCAGGAGCTTGAGCCTCTTGTTAACGGCAGAATAGAAAAAATATACCAGCCCTCCAAGGAGGAAATAGTTCTTGGAATGAGAACAAGGACAGGCAGCTTCAAGGTTCTCATAAGCGCAAATGCCGCATCTGCACGAATCCATATAACAAATCAGCAGATAGAAAATCCAAAAGTCCCCCCTATGTTCTGTATGCTTCTGAGAAAGCGTCTTGGAAGCGGCAAGCTTATTTCCGTAAGACAGGACGGACTGGAAAGAATACTTTTCCTTGATTTTGAAACGGTGAACGAGCTGGGCGATGTGGTCACAGTGACCCTTGCCTGCGAAATTATGGGAAAACATTCCAATCTAATTGTGATTGACGGAAACGGCAGAATAATCGACAGCTTAAAGCGCACAGACGACGCTATGAGCCGTGAAAGGCTTATTCTTCCCAATGTCACCTATACCGCTCCTCCAAGAGAGGAAAGGCTCAATTTCCTTATTGCAGACGAGAGTGATATGAGCGATAGAATATCCGCCTGCACGGGAAAGTCGGGAGCGAAATGCCTTATATCGGTATTTGAGGGAATCTCCCCGGTTCTTGCGAGAGAATGGATATTCCGTGCGTCACGGGGAAATGACCTTACCTCGGAGAATTTTGACAGGGAAACTGTCAGCCGTATCGTTAACGAGATAATCGGCACAAGAAACCGCTTTTTTGAGGGAAACAGAAAATACACCATCATTTCCGACAACGACGGAAATCTTAAGGATTTCTGCTTTGACGAAATAAATCAGTACGGCAGTCTGATGAAAACATCGCCCTGCACCTCTGCCTGTGAGACTCTTGACCGCTTCTATTCCGAGCGTGACAGGACCGCACGAATGAAGCAGCGTTATCAGGACCTTTTCAAGCTTCTGGGCAATACCTACGACAGAATACTGAGAAGAACAGAGAATCAGAAAATGGAGCTTTCCGAATCGGAAAAGCGTGAGGAATTGAAGCTCTGCGGCGACCTTATTTCTGCAAATATGTATGCAATGAGCAAGGGTATGAAGGAATTTACCTGCGTTAATTTCTATGACGAAAACGGCGGAGAGATAACGATACCCCTTGACCCTATGCTCACCCCCTCACAAAATATGCAGAAGTATTATTCGGGCTACCGCAAGGCTGACAATGCGCAGAAGCGGCTGAAAGTGCTTATTGAAAAGGGCGAGGAGGAGCTTTTGTATATTGCCAGCGTTTCCGACGCTCTTTCAAGAGCGGTAACGGAAAATGACGTAAACGAGCTTCGTGCAGAGCTTGCGGAGCAGGGCTATATCAGAGCACAGAAGGGAAAGCAGAAGCCCCCGAAGCCTGCTCCCCCTCTTGAATTTATATCCCCCGACGGCTTTACCGTGCTTGTGGGACGAAACAACAAGCAGAATGATATTCTTACAACAAAGACGGCGGAGAAAACCGATATATGGCTGCACACCAAGGATATTACAGGCTCTCACGTTATCATCAGAGCAGAGGGCAGAGAAGTTCCCGACGAAACTATCCTCTATGCCGCAAGGCTTGCCGCCGCTCACAGCAGTGCCAAAAACTCCGCACAGGTACCTGTGGATTACGTTACCGCAAAGTTTGTAAAAAAGCCCTCGGGTGCAAAGCCGGGAATGGTTATTTTTACAAACAACCGCACTCTTTACGTCAAGCCCCTTGAAGCTGAGATAAATCAGCTGTAACGATTTTAACACAGGTCGTATGTTATAATCAGATCATATCAGAAAAAAGGACGGTAATGGGAAAATGCTGAATTTATATTACGGCGCAACGGGAACAGGCAAATCCGCCGCTATGATGGACAGGATAAGGGAAGAAGCGGAGCTTATAAGAGCCTCGGGCGAAAGCCGAGGTATCTGCGTTATCGT
>JAGAJY010000272.1 GCA_017848125.1 Oscillospiraceae bacterium | reverse complement strand
CCGCCGCCGCTCTCGGTGCGTTTTACCTTATGGTAAGATTCAGCTCAGGATACGCAGGCTTTGCGGTTATTGAGTTTATTGCGCTGGCGGCAGGCTGTATAGCAGGAACGAGTATTGTTAAAAGAATAAAAGGAAAACAAGTATGTTTTAATAATTCCTGCGGTAAAATAAACGGTAAGAAAGGAAAGTGTGAGATGAACAATAAGTTTTATACCGTTTGCGGCATAGTTGAAATTGACGGGAATATTTTGTTTGTCCGTCATACTTACGGTAATGCAAAGGACAGGATATTACTGCCCGGCGGATTTGTTCAGGAAAATGAACTCCCGACTACAGCAGCAGAGCGTGAAATATTTGAAGAAACGGGAGTTTGTGCAAAAGCTAAAAAGCTTATAGCAATGCAGTTTAAACCTGAACAATGGTGTGCGGTTTTTGCAATGGAATATATTTCGGGCACACCCGAATCTGACGGACACGAGAACAGCGAAGTGCTTTTGCTGACGCCCGAAGCCGCTGTAAACCGTGATGACATTACAAATATGAGCAGAGAGATAATAAAAGCTTATATGAATGAACATTCTGAGCTTAACAAATCCGATTATATTCCTGCTTCCTCTGACAGCAGTAACTATGTGATGTTTATGTCATAAAGAAGTATTTTTACAAAGAAGGAGAATGAAAAATGAGCATTACAGTAAATCTTTATTACACAGGCAAAGACGGAAGCGCAAGGAAATTCGCCGAGGAAATGGAAGCCTCGGGAATTGCCGACGCTGTCCGTGCAGAGGAGGGCAATGAACGGTATGAATACTTCATTCCCATGAACGATCCCGAAACGGTGCTTCTTATAGACCGCTGGAGAGATCAGCAGGCTATAGACTTTCATCATAAATCGGAAATGATGAAGCAGATAGCGGAACTTCGTGACAAATACAAGCTTCGTCTGCGTGTGGAAAGATATGTTGATGAAAACAAGTGCTGATACAGTAAAAAAATCCCCTTCGGAAATTTTATACCGAAGGGGATTGATATTTATTCGTTTGCCGCTTTCTTTTTGGAATAAAGGGAAAACATATTTACAAATATCAGCAGACATGCAGGAACAAATGCTACAAGTATCCGCACCGCATCAAGCGCCGCATACGGCATTGCAAAGCCGCTGAGCACCGCTGCCGTAATTCCGAAGCAAGCACCTATAAGCTCAGAAGAAAGCTGTGAAATTGAGGAAAAGCTTCCTTTCAGAGAATATGCCCCCGAAACCACCGCTATCATAAGAGTCACCGAGAGGAACAAACCGTTGAACAGCATACCGTATGATTCATCAGCCGCAGCAGGAACGCTGAAATACTCGATTTCTTCCGAGATCTCTTCGCCGTATTCGTAGTCATATCGGGGAGTATAGTCGGTATAAACGCTTCTGAACGGGAATGAAAAAATAAAAACCACGGAAAGCAGAACTATTGCAATTGTATTCATAACGCACATGCGCTTGCTTTTTTTACTGAAAAGAGATATCTTTTCGTCACACAGCTTTGAATCGGGAGCCTTTTCACAGCAGCCCGAAAGTCCAACAGCAAGCATACTGAGAAATGCGGTCTGCGCACAGCTGAACGCCGAGCCTGCTCCGCTTAGGGCAGAAATAACAATTATAATGGAAACAGCTATTGCCGCAATAAGTCTTACGCAGGACATTTTTCTGAGCCTGTACATAAGCTCCTCGTTATTTGACGCACGGACGGTCTTTTTTAATATTTCATCTCCTCTTGCACCGAAGGCTTTGCCTGTAATGATGTAAAGCGAGCATCTCAGAGAAGGTCTTGATGTGGTAACAGAAACAGCTACGCCCACCGAAAGAGCACAAGCCACAGCTTCAAGCAGAGGAATAAGAATCTCTCCCCTGTCAAAAAGGTCAATATCAATTATAAACAGCCGTGACAGCACGATGGATATGCCTGCAAGAGCTCCCATAGAGCTTCCGAGGCTGTTAAGATCGCCAAGGCTGCCCAACAATCTTGGGTCAACGCTTTTTTTATTGTCAAGCATCATTTTCCTGCTGACGCCGTAGCCTCTGAGCCAGAAATGCTGAACAAGCCACATTGCCATTCCGAAAATTGCCGCCGTAACGGTATCGAAAAGCATATCCGGATTATCCGAGCCGAATAGTACAGCCGCCCCTGCAACAGCCACCGACGCCAGAGAAATAAAGAAGTATTTGTTGCACAGGGCATTTACTGCGGTGGAAAGCACCGAGGGCATTATATCCGAAGCCTTTTCTTCACAGGTCTGCTGTTGGGAATTTACCATATAATCATCTCTCAAAAACAAAATTTCACAAATTTATTTATCTAACCGTAATAATTATACTATAATCACGTTCATTTGTCAATGCTTTCCGAAAAATATAAGCGGTGTGAACAATTCCTGCTCACACCGCCGAAAAATTTTTATTTAAGTTTAAGAGTAATGATTTTTACATACCGCCTATGACTGCACCGCTCAGGTCAATTCTTACACCCTCGGAAATATACTTCCTGATAAGATCGCCGAACTCGTCGGAGCTAATAACCGCTCCCGAAAGGTCAATTTCACATTGCCTGTCGGAATCATTGCCGCCGAAAAGATTATTGCTGAGCTGCTGATTCCGTTCCTCACGCCACTGCTCATAGGTAAGGTCTTCAAGCTTTCCATAAGCTTCATTCTCAGCCGCCCCGAAGAATCTTGCTACAGCGTGCTGAGCAACGATAAGTATCCGCCAGCAGGCAATTTCCCCCGTATTGAAGGGGATCTCAAAAACCCTCAGCATACCTGTTTTGTCACGCTTGCTGAGAACAGGCTCGAAACGGCTTTTGCCTATGGCAAAGGTCATTCTGTCCTCCCACGCCTGCTCCTCTGTAAGAAGAGCGTCGGACTGAGGAAAGATTATTATCTGCGATACCTCGTCGTCCGTGTCGTTATGACCGCCTGTTACAGCGACCCTGAAAACATAGTCGGTATTGGTTTCAAGCTTTTTCGTGCATATAAGCTGAGTCCAGCTCCAGTTCCAGTCGCCTATTTCCCATACCTCGGCACTTCTGCCCGCAACGGTCATAAATGCCTTTGTTCCCACATTGTGCTTACAGCTTTCGTCAAGCTTAAATTCTCTTGCGTTAAAATTTATTACATTACTCATTTCCGTTTCCTCCGTATCATTATGCGGAAAAACGTCCGGAGCGTCACAATGCAATAATCGAATGGTATTCTCCGAGACATATTCCGCTCGGTTTTTCTTCACAAGCCCTTTTGCCCGTTTAGGGTACGTCAGACTTATCTGATTTCCATTCACATCAGTTACAATTACGTTTTTTTCCATGGGTTTCTTCCCCCTTGCCGATGTATTCTATTATTCTGTTTTTTGTTATGGGTGCCGTCCCCAATCACATTATATCACAGGATAAAAGCAATTCACAATCGGCATTTGCAACAATCTTCCAAGCACATTATTCGGCATATTACACAACTTACGGACGTATTCGTCGAAAGCAGACGTAAATTACGGAAATACGCTTCTTCGGTTATTGACATTTACGGCGTTTTTTGGTATAATATCTGATGTATGCAAATCAGTTCGGATAATCCGATGTACAGAAGGAGTCTTGAAAAATGGAATGGACAGGTCTTAATCAGCTCCGTGAGAAGTATTTATCCTTCTTCGAGAGCAAGAACCATACAAGAATGGCAAGCGCAAACCTTATTCCCCAGGGTGATAACAGCCTGCTGCTCATAAACAGCGGCATGGCGCCTCTGAAAAAATTCTTCCTCGGCACGGAAACCCCTCCCAACGTGAGAGTTACCACCTGCCAGAAGTGTATCCGTACACCCGACATTGAACGTGTGGGCAAAACCGCCCGTCACGGCACATATTTTGAAATGCTGGGCAACTTCTCATTCGGCGATTACTTCAAGAAGGAAGCTATCGCATGGGCGTGGGAGTTCCTTACAGAGGTTCTTGCAATACCTGCGGACAAGCTCTGGATAACCATATTTGAAAGCGATGACGAGGCTGAGCAGATATGGATGAATGACATCGGTATTCCCAAGGAGAGAATTATCCGTCTGGGCAAGGCTGACAACTTCTGGGAGCACGGCAGCGGCCCCTGCGGTCCCTGCTCCGAGATCCACTTTGACAGAGGCGAAAGCTACGGTCCTTTTGAAAGCTTTGAGCAGGCAAGCGACTGCGACAGAGTTATCGAGATATGGAACCTTGTATTCTCCCAGTTCGACAGCGACGGAAACGGCAACTATGCGGAAATGGCAAGCAAGAACATTGACACGGGAATGGGTCTGGAGCGTCTTGCCTGCGCAGTTCAGGGCGTTGACAACCTTTTCGAGGTAGATACCGTTCAGAACATTATGAAGCACATCAGCCGCATTGCAGGCGTTAACTATAAGGATAACGAAAAATCTGATATTTCCCTGAGAGTTATCACCGACCACATCAGAAGCACCACATTTATGGTAGGCGACGGCGTTATTGCCTCCAACACAGGCAGAGGCTATGTTCTCCGCAGACTTCTCAGACGTGCCGCACGTCACGGCAGACTTCTGGGAATCACCGAGCCTTTCCTCTATCAGGTAGTTGATACCGTTATTGATGAAAACAAGTGCGCATATCCCGAGCTTGAGGAGAAGCGTGACTATATAAAGAAGCTTATCCTCAACGAAGAGGAGAACTTCGCAAAGACTGTTGACGCAGGTATGGAAATTCTCGGAAAGATGCTTTCTTCCATTGAAAAGGGCGGCGTTCTTTCAGGCGAGGATACCTTCAAGCTTTCCGATACCTACGGCTTCCCTGTTGACCTGACTATGGAAATTGCCGCTGAAAAGGGTGTTTCCGTTGACGAAGAGGGCTTCAGAAAGTGCGTTGCGGACGCAAGAGCGCTGGCTCGTGCTGACCACGATGCAAAGGGCGGCTCCTCATGGGACGAGGACGCTATGAGCAATCTCGACCTCCCCGCAACCGAATTTACAGGCTACGATTATACTCAGCTTGAAATATCCTCCGAGGTTCTTGCTGTATTCCGTGACAATGCAGAAGCAGCCGAGCTTTCCGAGGGCGACGACGCTGTTGTTATCCTCAGCAGATCTCCTTTCTATGCCGAAAGCGGCGGACAGGTAGGCGACAGAGGTGTTATCACCATCGGCGAAAGCCGCTTTGCAGTTACCGATACCAAGAAGACCTCCAAGGGTCAGTATCTCCATTTCGGTACTATGGAAATGGGCGGTCTTGCAAAGGGTGATACCGTTACAGCTGCGGTTGATTCCGACAGACGCTACGCAATTATGAGAAACCATACTGCCGCTCATCTGCTTCAGGCGGCTCTCAGAAAGGTTCTGGGCGATCACGTTCATCAGGCAGGCTCATATGTTGACGATGAACGCTGCCGTTTCGACTTCTCTCACTTTGAGGCGGTTACTCCCGAGCAGCTTTCCGAGATAGAGAATATCATCAATAAGAACATCTTCGACGCAGTTGACGTTACAATGACCGAAATGCCCATTGAGGAAGCAAAGAAAATGGGCGCTATGGCGCTTTTCGGTGAAAAGTACGGCGATATTGTCCGTGTAGTTGACGTTAAAGATATTTCCGTTGAATTCTGCGGCGGTACTCATATCAACAATACAGCACGTCTGGGACTGTTCAAGATAATCGGCGAAAACTCCGTTGCATCGGGAATCAGACGTATCGAAGCCGTTACAGGAAACGGACTTCTCAGGCTTCTGAATGAAGCTGAAAACAGAACAAGAGAGGCTGCACGTCTCCTCAAGGTAGGCGATGTTTCCCAGCTCAGCGAAAAGATAGTTTCCGTTCTTGAAACAAGCAAGAGCCTTGAAAAGCTCAATGAAGCACTTAAAAAGCGCATTGCTGACGGCATTTTCACCGAGATAGTAAACAGCTGCCGTGAGGTAAACGGCGTTAAGGTAATGGCAAATATGCTTACAAACGTAGGCTCGGATATGTATGACCAGTTTGCTGACGGCGTTAAGAATCTTTCAGAGCCTTTCGTACTTCTTATGGCAGGTACTGCCGATGAAAAGCCCAAGTTCCTCTGTGCCTGCTCCAAGGCTGCCGTTGCAAAGGGCGCTCACGCAGGCAAGATAGTAAAGGCTGCCGCTGAAATTACAGGCGGAAAGGGCGGCGGACGTCCCGATATGGCTATGGCAGGAATCGGCGACAAGAACAAGATAGACGAAGCCCTCAACGCATTTGACAGCATTATCGGCGAATTTATAAAGTAAGGAGCGCTTTACAATGAACGATTGTCTTTTCTGTAAGATAGTAAAGGGGGAAATTCCCTCAACCAAGGTTTACGAGGACGAGCTTTGCTATGTTTTCAACGATATAGCCCCCACCGCTCCCGTTCATTTCCTTGCTATCCCCAAGGAGCATATTGCTTCTGCGGCTGATATAACCCCCGAAAACTCCGCTGTTGTGGCTCATATTTTCGAGGTTATCGCAAAGCTTTCAAAGGATATGGGTATGACTAACGGCTTCAGAGTTGTTTCAAACTGCGGCGAATCCGCAGGTCAGACTGTTCATCATCTCCATTTCCACGTTCTCTCGGGCAGAGAGTTTACTTGGCCCGCAGGCTGATAAAAATCACGGCTTGCATACAGACTGCGCAAATGTCTGTATGCAAGCCGTTTTATACTAATCACCTAAAGAATTATGAGAATCTCTCACCGCAAAACCGCATAAACATAAGCTTTTGCGGCGATTTCTTCTCCGTAATTCTAATGGTGATTAGTATAATTTATATCTTTTTCACCATATTTATCTGCATTTTATCACCGCTGTAGCCGCAGCGGTGATAAAACTTATGTGCATCCCTTCGTGACTCTCCCGAAACCAGCCGAACTCCCTCAGCGTTTGTTTCCCTTGCCCAATTCTCAACCGCTTCCAGCAAAGCACGTCCCACACCCTTTCTTTTCATATGCTCCGCAACAGCTATTCCCATAATATTTTTCATATGTGAAGCGTAAATCAGGTCATAGTTGTTTGCGTGAACATATCCAATGACTTCATCACAGCATACTGCCACAAAAATCTTATGTTCATCGCTTCTGATAAGCGCCGACAGCTTTTCCCTCGTATCTTCAATGGGGTAATCATACCCCATTTCATATGTATTCAGCCGCCATATGCTTTCACAGTCCTCTGTCCGAAATTCTCTGATAATATAATCCAACGTGATATACTCCTTTATAATAGCTTAAAATATAAGTGTGCTTTCAGGATTTAGCTGAAAGCACACTTATGCTCAGAAAAATTCTTTTGCAGCAAAAGTTACATTATTCAAACTCGTGGAAAATACTCTCTGCACATTTATGCAGGTCATTTTCATTCTTTATCTCCCCTGAGCGGAGCATAATGCCGCCCTGAACAAAGTCGGGAAGTGAGCCGAAGAAGGTCTGAGCCTTCTGATTGGTTTCAAGAAGCTTTTCAAGAGAATCGGGTTTCATACACATTTTCCTTTCGTAAAAGAATTTTACATTATTATGTGCAGATAAAACAACCGTTATCCCATAAAGCTCTTTATTTTTTCGCTGTTTTCGATTCCCATTCTGTAACCCATTTCCCAGTAGCGTTCAAGCTCGGAAACATCGCTCTGAAAGCTTTCAAGCTTTTCGGAGGGTCTGAACACAAGCGCCTTGCCCTTTTTTTCCAGCTTTTCGCAAAGCTCTGCCTGCCTGTTATATATCCTGTGACGGATAAGCAGAGCCTTTTCAATATTCGGAAATCTGCTTTTTATGATACCGCTCATTATCACATTTCCCGCACCGCATTTTTTCACAAAGCCTGTTGGCTGAGTAAGGATTATCACCGCCTTGTCACAGCCGTCTTTGAATGCCTTTGCGGCGCATATTGGAGAGGCAAGTCCCCCGTCGTAATATTTTGAGCCGTTTATCTCAATGGGAGGAAAATATCCGGGAATTGCGCAGGAAGCACGGAGAGAAAGCCATTTATCACTGTCCGCAAGCCCGTCAAGAAATTCAGCCTTTCCCGTTTCCGCATTTGTCACTCCTACCATAAATCTGCCCTTGTAGCTGCGGAATTTATCGTAATCAAAAGGAATAAGGCTGTTAGGTATCTCATCATAAACAAAATCCAGACCGAAAATGCTTCGGCATTTTTTGTAGTTATCAATACCTATATATCTCTTGTCATTGCGGTAATTGCGGAGTATCTCCAGATTTCTGCCGAACTGACCTGAAACATATGATGCGGCGTTTGAAATACCTGCCGAAACTCCTACAACATATGGAAATTCTATTCCCTTTTCTATCATAGCGTCCATAAAGCCTGCCGAGAAAAGACCTCGGAAGGTTCCGCCCTCAAGTACAAGTCCTGTCATTTGTTACCGACCTTTCTTTCTGAATATGTGTTTATATTTTAGCAGTTTTCGGGTAAGTTGTCAATATACTGTCTTGCCGCATTTCTTGTATACTCATTGCAGTCATACAGACACTCATATGCCTGACCCGATGTTAAGTGCCTTCTTTCCGCAAGTATCCTCACAGCTGATGAACGGCAGCAGGAGCAAAGAGATTTTTCATAAATGTATAAGAGCAGTTCATCGGGAATACTGCCGTTATCGGCTTCATCAAGAATAGTCATCATCAATCCGTGCCAACCGCTTGCGTCACTCCTGTCTGTTTCAAGCCTGCCAAGCTTGTCTGTAATAACAGCAAGATCGTTTTTTCTGTAATTGGTTATAAGCATATGCAGGGCATCTGTATCATCGGAGTGTCTCAGAATATCAACCGCATAGCTGTGTACAATATCGCTTTTAACGTACATAAGAGCATCCTTCGCCGCTCTGCTCAGCTCTTTATTTTCCGAGCCTGCATATGCTGTTAACAGCTGCGGATCTGACGGAAAGGGATTGTATTTTGATGAGAACATACGCAGAAGCTCCGCTTTTTTTAATAGATCATTCTCCCTCACAGCCGCTTCGGCAAGTCTGATTTTTTCCTCCTGAGAAGCCTTAAAAACAAATCGCCGTCTTTCACGGGGACTGATATCTCCATTGGCAATGTCCTCTGCCGTAACTGCTCCTGCATTATTTTCCACCGCTTCAACAAAAGGGGCTGTATCCATTACCCTGAAAAAACGCTTTAACTGAGGTGAATCTATAAGTATATTCCTTATGTCCGTTTCACCGAAGCGTTCTGCGGCAGATGAATAAAACCACGAAAAGCTCCATCTAAGCTCATTATCTGGCGTTCTTCTGCGGCGGATAAAATACGCACCAATATCAAGCATTATTTCTCTCAGTCTGCCAAAATCGCTGCACTGCATAAGACTTATAGCCGTATATTCAAAGCACTCACATATCCGAGCCGCCTTACAGCCGTAACGAAGGGACATAATAAGTCTGTAAAGTTCGCTGTATTTCTTTTCCAAAGTATCCAGAGCAGCTTCGTTTCCGTCGTCAGCAAAGCAGAATACAATATCCGTCAGATGACATATCATATTCCAATCATCATTTACCCTGCTGTCAAGCAGCTTTTCGCAGACTGCACCAAGAAAGTATTCGGGGTCATCATATTTAATCGCAAGCCTGTACATAAATATTCCCCGTGAGCCCTCGCACTGCATATCAAAGCTAAGGTCATTAAGACACCCCTGAAGCACCGCTTCCCGATACATTTCCCTGTTTTCTTCAAGCATTACCGCACATCGCCCGTGTCCGCAGTTCATAAGCCTTGCAAATTCGGATATATACTCTTGTTTATTCACTCTGTCCTCACCTCCGCCGAATATGATATATTTTAGCAGTTTTCGGGTGAGTTGTCAATTATCTCAGCAAATTTATACACCGGCAATTTCCCGCATTTTAACATATCCATCTGCATCAGGCATATTCATTCACCGACAGAAAAAATAAAAATCAAAAAAATGCCGATTCCGCAGGATTTTCTATTGACAATCCTGCAAAAAAATGCTATAATAAAACGATAATGCGGCAGTATGCACACAAGCCGCAAAAACAGATGTTAAAAATGCAGTCGGACCGGATTTGCAGTGACATCGGGAAAGGAATGGTCAAAAAAGTGAAAAGGGTCAAAAAACCTGTATTCTTTGTCGTTTTTCTGCTTATAATGACATTTGCGGCTTCTGTGCTTTTCGGTTTCAGCAGCTTCTACGGCGACATTGAAACAGTATATGTAAAGGGTGTTGATGATATCCGTTTCGGAATCGACATCAAGGGCGGCGTTGATGTTACGTTCACTCCCCCCGAGGGCTATGACGCAACAGATGAACAGCTCGATTCCGCCAAGGAGGTTATCGTTCAGCGAATGATAAACCTGAGCATTACCGACTATGAGGCTTACATCGACTACAGCAACGACCGTATTATAGTACGTTTTCCATGGAAAGAGGGCGAAGCTGAGTTCGACCCCGAGGCAGCTGTAAAGGAGCTGGGCGAAACAGCACAGCTTACTTTCAGAGAGGGCATCGAGCTTGACGCTATGAATCAGCCCACAGGCGTTACAGCAACAAACATTATCCTTGAAGGAAAGGACGTTGCGGAGGCTTATGCCGCATACGACCAGACCGCAAGCGCAGGCAGCCAGTGGCTTGTAGCTCTCAATCTTACCGATGAGGGCGCTCAGAAATTCGCTGACGCTACCGCAAAGCTTTACGCAGAGGGCGGCGTTATCTCCATCTGGATGGACGATACCTGTATCTCTTACCCCAGAGTAAGCGCAGTTATCACCGACGGCAAGGCAACCATCAGCGGAAACTTTGACGCTGAAAGCTCCAAGAAGCTTGCCGACCAGATAAACTCGGGCGCACTCCCCTTCAAGCTTGTAACAGCAAGCTTCTCCACTATCTCCCCCAGCCTTGGACTCGGCGCTCTCGAAGCAATGGTCATCGCAGGAATAATCGCATTTATCATCATTGCTCTTTTTATAATATTTATGTACAGACTTCCCGGCTTTGTGGCAGTTATCGCCCTTATCGGACAGGTTGCGGGTACTCTCGCATTCGTATCGGGCTACTTCGGCTTCAATGCCAGCGGAATCCTCACTATCCCCGGTATCGCAGGTATTATCCTTGCTGTCGGTATGGGTGTTGACGCTAACGTTATCACATCTGAGCGAATCAAGGAGGAGCTTAACAACGGCAAGACCCTTGACGGTGCTCTTATAAGCGGATATCAGAGAGCGTTTTCCGCAATTCTTGACGGAAACCTTACAATGATTCTCGTTGCCATAATCCTTATGGGCGCATTCGGAACACCCGACAGCATTTTCTCCAAAATGCTTCATTTCGTATTCTTTATGTTCGGTCCTTCCACAGCAGGAACAATATATTCCTTCGGTTTCACTCTGCTGACAGGTACAGTTCTGAACCTTTTCTTCGGAGTATTCTGCTCCAGACTTATGCTTATGTCACTTTCGGGCTTCAAGGCATTAAGGAATCCCAAGCTTTACGGAGGTGCTAAGAAATGAACAACTGTAAATTCAATATAGATTTCATCAAGAACAGAAAGATCTATTTTACGATCTCAATCATCCTGATGGTATTCTGCATTTTATCCTCTTTCATTTTCGGAGCAAAGCTGGATATTCAGTTCAAGGGCGGAACTCTCATCACCTATCTTTATGACGGCGATATCGACCTTAACACCTTCCAGAATGACGCTTCCGCCGCTCTTGAAGGAATCGGCGTAAAGGCTACCACAGGTACGGACTTCACCACAGGCAAGAACAACATTCAGCTTTCTATGCTTTCAAATTCGGGTCTTACTGCCGACAAGCAGATGGTACTCACGACCACACTTGAAGAAAAATATGCCGCAAACAACCTTGAGCTGGTTGAATCCACCGACGTATCACCCTCGGCAGGTAAGGAGTTTTTCAGCAAATGTATCGTAGCGGCAAGCTTTGCGGCACTTGTACTCATCATCTACATTGCCCTGAGATTCAAGAATATCGGCGGCTGGATAGCAGGCGTATGCGCAATTGCTGCTCTTATCCACGATATAATCGTTGTTTACGGCACATTTATCGTATGCGGAATGGAGATCGACGCTAACTTTATGGCAGTAGTCCTCACCATCTTCGGTTACTCCATAAACAGCACAATCGTTATCTACGACCGTATCAGAGAGAATAACAAGCTTTACGGAAAGAAGTATTCCCTTGCCGAGCTTACAAATATGAGCGTAAACCAGTCTATGACACGTTCTATCAATACAAACGTGACTACGATATCCGCAATGATAGTAATTTCAATTGTCGCTGTGGTTTACGGCGTAACATCTATCATTTCCTTTGCATTCCCTATGACAATGGGACTTCTCTCAGGCGCATACACCTCCACCTGTATCGCAGGTCCTCTGTGGGTATGGCTTGAAGAAAAGAAATCGGGAAAGGGCAAGCCTGCCGCTCCCGAAAAATCCGCTGAAGCGTAAAAGCATAATTTACAGCACTTCCGATATTTATGTCGGAGGTGCTTTTTTATTGACCTAACCAAGAGATAATAAAAAACAGCTTTGCACTGCTTATGTCATTGACTTTTGAGGAAATGTTTGATATAATCAGCATAATGATAAATCGAGGTTTTAATGGAGGACAATGCAATGAGAGACTACACTGAAATCTTTTCTCAGGCAATCAAAAAGAAAGAAAGTTATGATGTGAAAAAACTTGAACAGATAATAAACTCTCAAAATGAATTTCATTGCGGAGATTATGACGAATGGGCAGATGAGTATTGGTATATGCTTATCCCTAAGGAACTCAAAAGATACGATGAATACTACGGATATTTATCAAAAGAATACCCCCTTGCATTATTGTCAGAAAAATGTCCCGACAAATTAAAAGCTATTTTCTCTGAAAATGGGATATTGTATTCCTTGTTGGAAGAACCATTATCATGTGATGAGAACATTCTGAAACAGTATGTACATGGCAAAATAGTCTTTGATGAGCATTTTGTTGATACTTGTGATTACAGCTTTGATGATGAAAGATTCTTTTGGCTTATGCAAAAATATGAAACAGGATTTCAGAACTATATTGATTCAGGCTGCTTTATGATTAAAGAAATAAGATAATCCGAATAACACCATCAAATCCCCCCATAATCCCCCTAAATTCCCGCAAATTTCCCGTAAAAACGTTGACATAACCTGCGAAATATGTTAAAATATATAAGTTAAATGCTCGGCAGAAAAATATAGCTTTTTACCTGACGTAAGGTTTTACCCAATACCCCACGGAATCGGTCGGAGGAACATCACCTTCGTGCTTGCCTGCACAAGCATTATCACCCGTAATATTTCGGTCAACGAAAGGAAAGATAATAAATGCTTCTCAACGGTTCACAGATAATCCTCGAATGTCTCCTTGAGCAGGGCGTAGATACGGTTTTCGGCTATCCCGGAGGCGCTGTGCTCAATATCTATGACGCACTTTACGACTACAGAGACAAGATAACCCACGTTCTCACCTCCCACGAGCAGAACGCAGGTCACGCCGCTGACGGCTATTCCCGTACAACAGGCAAGACAGGCGTTGTTATCGCTACATCAGGCCCCGGCGCTACAAACCTTGTTACCGCCATTGCAACAGCAAATATGGACAGTATCCCTATGGTAGCCATTACAGGAAACGTAGGCACAAGCCTTCTGGGTCTTGATTCATTTCAGGAGGTTGATATTACAGGCATCACAATGCCCATTACAAAGCACAATTACATCGTCAAGGACGTTACAAAGCTTGCCGATGTTATCAGAGAGGCTTTCTTCATAGCAAACGACGGAAGAAAAGGCCCTGTTCTCATTGATATCCCCAAGGATATTACTGCCGCAAAGTGCGAATATGAGCCTAAGACACCCGAAGCTCACGACAGAAGCGCTGTAAATTCCGCTGAGATAGAGAAGGCGGCTCAGGTCATATCCGAGGCAAAGAAGCCCTTTATTTTCACAGGCGGCGGCGTAGTTCTTGCAAATGCCGAAGCAGAGCTTGCTGAGCTTGCCGAGCTTATTGACGCACCTGTAGGTATGTCCCTGATGGGAATGGCTTCCTTTGACAATGCAAGCCCCCGTTATACAGGTATGCTTGGTATGCACGGAACAAAGACATCTTCCCTTGCTCTCACAAACAGCGATACCATAATCGTTCTCGGTTCGAGATTCTCCGACCGTGTCACCTGCAACACCACATCATTCTGCGAGAATATCAAGAATGCAAAGGTAGTTCACATTGAGATAGATCCTGCTGAGTTCGGCAAGAACGTTCCCGTTGATGTAAGAGTTCAGGGCGATGTCAAGACCGTTCTCACCGCACTTATCGCAAAGCTTAAAGAAAAGGGAGCTGTACAGCACCCCGAATGGATGGCTCAGATCGCTGAGTGGAAGAATACATATCCTTTAAAGCAGGTTGGTATGGACGAGGAATCCGTACTCCCCCAGTACGTTCTTGAAACACTTGCGGACATCACCGACAGAGAAGCGATCATCACAACAGAGGTAGGTCAGCATCAGATGTGGGCTGCGGAATATTTCCCCTTCAAGAATCCCAAGAGCCTTGCAACCTCGGGCGGACTCGGAACAATGGGCTACGGTCTTGGTGCGGCTATCGGTGCAAAGACAGGCAACCCCGACAAGACTGTTGTAAATATTGCAGGCGACGGAAGCTTCTATATGAATATGACAGAGCTTTCCACCCTTGCAAAGTACCGGATGCCTGTAATTGAGCTGGTATTCAACAACACCGTTCTCGGAATGGTAAGACAATGGCAGAGACTTTTCTACAACTGCCATTTCTCCCAGACCACCCTTGAAAAGCCCACTGATTTTGAAATGCTTGCAAAGGCATTCGGAATCGAGGCTGTTACCATCACCAAAAAGAGCGAGGTAAGAGAAAAGCTTGAATATGCTGTAAAGTGCGGCAAGCCTGTTCTCATCAACTGCATTATCGACAAGGACGTTAACGTTCTGCCTATGGTTCCCGCAGGAGCTTCCGTTGCAGAGCCTATCCTTGAAATTGCTGTTGACTGCTGATATAATAACATTAAACGGACTGCAAACGTGTGATATGCAGTCCGTTTTGATTTATTTGTTGTTTGTATTATATCATCAGTCATTAACCGCTTCGGCAAAAGCAGACAGGATCTTTTCTGCCTGCTTTTTGTTTTTGTCGGAAAGGGTGTTCAGAATTGAAATTATCCTGTCGTTATCGCCGTTTGCAGCTGTGCCGTTTACGATATAGTCAGTGGTAACGGTCAGCGCAGAGGCAATTTTTCTGAGAGTGGAAATCGTCATAGACTTTCTGCCCTTTTCAATATCGGAAAGAAACTGCACGGAAATATCTGCAAGCTCGGACAGCTTTTCACGGGTGAATCCGTTTTTCTTACGAAGTTCATATATTCTTGCTCCTACCTCAGCATTGTATTCATTCACAAAAAATCACTTCCTTTGTTATAGTATAGCTTAAACTAAAGCTTATATAAATAATCAATAGTTATTGATAAAACATAACTATTGATGTATAATATGGGTGTAATGTCGATATTTGTAAGAAAAATGTGAAAAAATGCTTGACAAATGTAATTTATGGTGATATACTGAGTTTATAATTTTTGAAAGGAGGCAGGCAAATGTTCAAGCATACATTCACCAGAGGATATATAAGCCATAATTTTTACGGAAATGAGCCTTTGTCTGCTTTTGTAGGGGTATAGCCACAGCTGTAGCTTTATATACTGCATTTTAAGCGTGCATTTCTGTATGGAAGTGCACGCTTTTTGTTTTTAGGAGGGTTACGTTTATGGAAATGAAACACGATTGCTGCTTTTGCATCGGGAAGAACTGGTTCAGATACCGTGTGGGTGCAATAATTATTTCAGAGGGACACGCATTGTTTTCCTACGGCGAAAAATGCGGCTATTACTACACCGTAGGCGGCGGAGTACATATGGGTGAAAGCTCCGAGGAAGCCATTATCCGTGAATTGTATGAGGAAACGGGAGATGAGTTTGTTATTGAAAGACCTCTCTGTCTTATTGAGAATTTCTTTGACGGCGATGGTGCTCTCGATGGCTTTGACTGCCACACGATAGAGCTTTACTATCTTATGAAACCAAAAGGATTAAAAGAGTATGACAAGTTAAGTCTTACCACAGGAGGCGACACAGAAAAAATGAAGTGGATACCCATTGACAAAGCAGATGAATATGACATAAGGCCTTCTGCCGCAAAGGAGCTTATAAAAAATCTGCCGCCGCATTTTACGGTCATAAAGAATGATGACAGATAAAAGCAGGAGAGGAGGCGGCTTTTATGATTTATTACAAGGACGAAGAAATTACGATACGCAATCTTGAAAAGGATGATATAGATGTATTTGTTTCGGAAGAGATCGCACAGGGCTGGGACTCTGCTCCCGATAAGCTTGAAATGCGCTTGAATCATCAAAGGGAAGGAAAAGCAGTTTCTCTTGTTGCTGAATATATGGGCGAACAGGCAGGCTATGTGAATGTTTACCCTGATTCCGAATGGGGTGCATTTGCAAATATGGGGTATCCCGAAATCGTAGATTTTGCCGTGCTTGAAAAGTTCCGCAGAAAAGGTATCGGCACAAGGCTTATGGACACAGCCGAGAAGCTCTCCGCAGAATATTCCGATACGGTTTATCTCGGAGTAGGTCTGCACAGCGGTTACGGCAGTGCGCAGAGAATGTATGTCAAGCGTGGATATATTCCAGACGGAAAAGGCGTATGGTACGGCGATTCCGTCTGCGGTCAGTATTCCGATTGCAGAAATGATGACGATCTGGTTCTATATCTTTCAAAAAAGCTAAGGAACAAGCAGAAATAAAAAGGAGCATATATGTACAGCAAATATATAAATGGAATAAAACAGGAGGAGATCGGCTTTCCCAAGCGATTTGCCTCATACGAAGAAAAGGAATACGGTATCCTTTTCTATATGCCTGACAATAAGGATTCATATGACGGAAATCATGTCTGTATTTATCCCGAAAGGATAACAGAGCTTGGTACTGTTCTTGACGATATTTCAGCATTTTACCGAAAGCTTGGTATCCGTGCTTCAATTTATCACCCATTTGAAAAGAATTATTTCAAAGATAATCTCGAAACGCTGAACGCTCACGGATATAGATTCACACCCGAGGACGACCACAGAGTTATGCTTCTGACTGCACAGAACAGCATTGATACTCCCAAAAGGCTTGATATCCGTGTGCTTGACAGCTGGGACGAGCGAGTGGCATCGGATATTCTTATTCCAAGCGGTGAGCCGTGGGAGACAGAGGTTACAAGAAAACGTATCGGTCAGGAGGGTGCATATCTTTTCGTTGGTTATATTGACGGAAAGGCTGTTGTATATTCAGACATTCACAAATCGGAACACGGCAACACACGTTTTGACTATATCGTTACTGCAAATGAGCATCGTGGAAAAGGTTATGCAAGCGAGCTTCTGAGCTTTATGGCAGAATACTGCAAAAACAATGATTTTCCAATATGCTGGCAGTGGGCAGGGCCGTCTGAACATATCTGTTACAAAGCAGGATTCCGTGAAGCATTTACCATTGAAGCGGGATATGCGTCTTTAATATAACTTTGATTAACTGAACTGAGATATTTCCTTATGAAAGAACAGGTGAAAAAATGAAAGAGAAAAAAGAAAGCAGGGTGCGCATATTCGGTAACAACTTCTATGCGCTGAAAACCTTGTGGCAGATAAGCAAAAGCCGTGTAATACATATGGCAGTCAGCAATATACTTCACTATGTTCAGTGGATTTTTATGAGCATATACTTTCTGCGCTATGTTATCGGTGCAATAGAAAACGAAGCGCCCTTCGGAGAGATTATGACAGTCATAGGCATATGCTTTGCTGTGTGCTGCAGCACGGCGATCTATTGGAGCTATCTTAAAGCGACGGTTTACCCTTATACCGAAAACAAAATATATCGCTGTCTCTACAGAAAGCTTTATACAAAGGCAAGAAACGTAGAGCTTCGCTGCTTTGAGGACGCAGAATTTTACAACCGCTACACAATGGCGCTTGAAAACTCGGCAGATAAAATGATCTCCTCGGTAAGAATGCTGTTTGAAGTGCTTTTCGGTGCTGTTGCGGCGCTGGCGGCATTCTGGTCAATGTTTTCCATTGACCCCTATTCGGTGCTGTTTGTTATCTCGCCTATCATCGGCAATTTCGTTTTCGGTCGGCTGATGAATAAGATATGGGGGGGACGATATGCCGATACAGTGAAAAACAACCGTATTGCCGATTATGTCAACCGTGTAATGCACCTTGCGGAATATGCCAAGGAAATACGCTATTCAAATATCCACAGTCTTATGATGAAGCGTTATAATGACGCTATGGATTCAAATGTAAAGGTCGCAGACAAGTATGCGGGAAAAGGAATCGTCTATAACTGGGCGCAGAATGTAACCACCTTTGCCCTTGTTTTTGAGGGGATAATGATATATTCAGCTTACCGCACCATAGTTTCTCAGACAATGAGTTTGGCCGAGCTTGCTATAATGTTCTCGGCAATGAACACCTCCTCGTGGATGCTGTTCTGTATGTTCAACAACATTACCGAGGCTATGAAAAACGGTCAGTTTCTTGAATATTTCCGCACATTTATGGAATACGAGGAAAAGATACCCGAGGATATGGACGGTATTATTCCCGAAAAGATACGCTCTGTGGAGTTTAAGAACGTCTGCTTTGAATACAAGGAAAACAAGCCTGTTATAAATAACCTCAGCTTTAAGATCGAGGGTGAAAAGGTCTGTGCATTGGTAGGTCATAACGGAGCAGGCAAGTCCACTATTATAAAGCTGCTGTTCAGACTTTATGACCCCACAAGCGGCGAAATTCTTGTAAACGGCATAAATATCAAAGAGTATAATCTCAAAGCCTATCGCAGACAGTTTTCAGCCGCATTTCAGGATTACAGGGTCATGGCGATGACTGTCAGGGATAATGTAATTATGGGAGAAAAGCTTGATGAGCCCAACGAAACTGCAAAGCGTGCATTGAAATGCGCAGGGGTCTGGGATAAGATTTCGAGCCTGCCTGACGGAATGGACACGGTTATGACAAAGGAGTTTGACAATAACGGCGCTGTGCTTTCAGGCGGCGAACAGCAGAAAATAGTTGTTGCCCGTGCTTTTGCACAGCAGACCTCCCTTAAAATATTCGACGAGCCTTCATCAGCCCTTGACCCTATTGCCGAATATGAACTGTACAAGGGCATTATGAACGAAAGCAAGGGACACATTACCCTGTTTATATCCCACCGTCTTTCTTCCGTTAAGGACGCCGACGAGGTGTTTATGCTTGAAAACGGCACAGTTATCGAGCAGGGAACTCACCGTCAGCTTATGGCTATGGGCGGGAAATACTGCGAGATGTTCACCAAGCAGGCACAGAACTATCTTGCGGACGAAAACTACAAGGAGGGAGCGGCAGTATGAAAAAATTCAGAAAATTGCTTGCGGACAACCTCTGGCTGTTTAAGATATGCTATAAAGCAGCGCCGCTATATATGATATGCTACATAATCGAGGCGATACGAAACGAGCTTGTGGTATTTCTTGAATTTACGCTGGCTTTGAACTATGTGCTGGAGTGTGCCGAGTTTGGCAGACCCTTCAAAGATGCGGCGGTATTTCTGCTGCTGCTTCTTGCCTTTGTAGTACTGGGACTGCTTTTCAACGCATTTCTCTATCAGAAATTACAGCAGAAGGCACAGCCTAAAATCAAGCAGGCGATAAAGCAGATGATGTTCGATAAGGCAAAGGAAATTGACCTCGAATGTTATGATGACCCCGAATTTTACAATGATTATGTGCTGTCGGTCTCCGAGATAGATAATCAGATAGGAAGAATTTTCACTCTTATCACAAACCTTTGCACAGGGCTTGTTTCCATAATTCTTTCGGGTACATTCTTTATCGGCACAGACCCTGTTTCCTTTGTATTTATTGCGGTTTCCTTTGCCGCTTCCTTATGGTCGGGCAAGGCGCTTAACAAGCTGAATTTCAAAATCAGAAACGAGAGAAATCCGTATGAGAGAAAGCTTGGGTATGTGAACCGTGTATTCTATCTCAACGATTACGCAAAGGAGCTTCGTCTGAACACAGAGCTTGACGGTGAGCTTTTAAAGGATTTTGACGAAACAAACAACAAGCTGCTTGATATTGACAAAAAGAACGCAGGCAGACGCTTCGGCTTACAGCTTTTAAAGGACTATATCTGCAATGGCTTTCTTATTGACGTTGTGTATATGATATATCTTGTATATTCGGCGGCAGTTCTGCACCGCATTTCCTACAGCAACGTGGCTGTTATGAGAGGTACAGCCAACAGAATGAAAAACCGTATGAGTATGTTTTCGGACGTTTTTCCTAAGATGGAGGAAATAAGCCTGTACGTCGGAAAGATGCAGAGCTTTCTGAGCATTGAGCCGAAGATCGTCAGCACGGATAAAAAGCCGCTGCCCGAAAAGCCGACTGAAATTGAACTGAGAAACGTTTCCTTCGGCTACAATGAAAAGGACGGTTATATTCTAAATAATGTAAATATGAAGCTTGACCCTTACAGCAAGATCGCTGTTGTAGGCTACAACGGTGCAGGCAAGACAACGCTTATCAAGCTGATCATGAGACTCTATGACCCCGATGAGGGCGAGATTCTTCTTGACGGCGTTAATATAAAAGAATACGATGTTAACGAATACCGCAGAAAAATCGGCACAGTTTTTCAGGATTTCAAGATTTTTGCCGCAACGGTAAAGGAAAATGTACTGCTTGACTTTGCCGAAAAGGGCAGCGATGAGGCTGTTATAAAAGCTATTGAAAAGAGCGGATTTGCTCAACGCCTTGAAACGCTGTCTGACGGACTTGAAACAAATCTCACCGCCGAGTTTGAGGAAAACGGCGTTGACCTTTCGGGCGGAGAGGGGCAAAAGCTTGCTGTAGCAAGAGTATTTTACAAGGACGCAAATCTGATTATCCTTGACGAGCCAAGCTCAGCCCTTGATCCCATTGCCGAGTATCATCTCAATCGTTCAATGCTGACGGCGGCGGAAAACAAATCTGTTGTGTTCATATCTCACCGCCTGTCAACCACACGAATTGCCGACCGTATCTATATGCTTGAAAAGGGGCGTATAATCGAGGAGGGCAGTCACTCCGAGCTTCTTGAATTAAAGGGCAAATATGCGGAAATGTGGCGTGTTCAGGCAGGACAGTATCAGTAACAAACACAGTTTACAGTAACAGTTAAGGAGGTACGCTATGACAAAAGAAAAACAAAAGCAGTCCGCCCTGTCAAACGTAATGTATATGCTGAAAATACTTTGGCGGGGCAGTAAGGGCTATGTTATCTACACATTCATCAAGGAATTTAATGAGAATGTGTTCTGGACGATTTTTTCGGTATATCTGACAGAGTGGATATATATTGCCATTGAAAACAAAACCCCCTTTACAGCGCTTGCGTCATTTGTGGGGGCAATGTGCATCGGGCATATCTGTATTCACATCACGGCAGCGATACATCAGCTCTGTGAAAAGCAGTTTCTGCCGAAAATGTACCGTGATTTTTACAGACGTGTTATAGAAAAGTCAATATCAATGGAGTATAAGGAGTTTGAAAGACCCGATTTTTACGACAAATACACCCGTGCCCTTAACGAATGTCAATGGAGAGGAAACACTATTCTTTACTACTCCGCATATCTTGTTTCGGGAATCGCCTCGGTAATTGCGGCAACTGTTATCGTTGCAGATGTTGACCCCGTACTGCTGGTGTTTATCGTGCCTATGGTTGCGGTGTCGATGTTTTTCGGAAAAAAAGAGGGGGAGCTTTACTATGCTCTTGATTTTTCAAACACCCGTGACGGACGAATCGGCGGATATGTAAAGCGTGTATTCTACGAAAAGAAATACGCAGGGGAGCTTCGTCTGTTCGGTATCGGCAGACTGCTCCTTGACCGCCACGAAAAGGCTTACGGCGAAATGCAGGAGCGTACAAGGCAGATACGCAGAAAGCTTTGTGTTATAGAGCCTGCAAAGTGGATCATCTATAATCTGCTGTCAACTATCCTGCCCTATCTTTACATAACTTTTGTACTTAATACGGGAGACGCTCAGACAGCCGCTTATATCGCTATGATACCCGCTCTCTCAACGCTTTCGTGGCGTACATCGGACGCTGTGGAGCTTATTGTTTCGCTTTCAAAGGAAAGTGCATTCGTATCGAATCTGAGAGAATTTCTCTCCTACGAGCCTGCGGCAAATGCAGATGAGCTTATAAAAGCGGAAAAGCTTTCGGATATTGAGATAAAGAATATGGGCTTTACCTATGAGGGAGCAAATAAGGCAACTCTGCACGATGTAAACATTTCAATTCGCAAGGGCGAAAAGATAGCCATTGTCGGTCATAACGGCGCAGGCAAAACTACTCTTGTAAAGCTGATAATGGGACTTTATGAGCCTACAGAGGGAGCGATAAAAATCAGCGGCGAGGATATTTCACGCTATGAGCCGAAATCTCTGCATCGCCGCTTCGGTACGGTATTTCAGGATTTACAGGTATTCGCACTGCCCCTATCCCATAACGTGCTTATGCGCAAGCCGAAAAATGATGAGGAAAGAAAGCTTGTTGAGGATTCACTGAGAAAAGCGCAGTTCGGAGATAGGCTTGACAGCCTTGAAAAGGGCATTGATACAATGGTCACAAAGGAGTTTGATGAAAACGGAATGGGACTTTCGGGAGGCGAGGCACAGAAAATAGCCATCGCACGAGTTTTTGCAAGAAAGCCCGATATTGTAATACTTGACGAGCCTTCCTCTGCCCTTGACCCTATTGCCGAGTACAATATGTATAAGAATATGCTGACGGCGGCCGAGGGCGAAACTGTGATTTTCATTTCACACAGGCTTTCGGCGACCCGTGACGCAGACCGCATTTATATGTTCGAGCAGGGGACGGTCATAGAACAGGGTACACATTCCGAGCTTATGTCAATGAACGGCAGATATGCCGAAATGTGGAAATTACAGGCACAGAATTACCTTGCCGAGGATGTGACGGCATGAGCAAAAATGAAAGCAAAAAAGAAAAGATCAGTATGAAAAGGCTTGTTTCAAATGTATTCTACGTTCTGAAATACGCCCTGAGGCACGATAAGAAAATGGCGCTTTCCTATATTGTCAGCCGATGTGTTTTTGTTGGTATCGGCGCATTTATAGACACATTCCTGCTTATGGAAATAATCAATATTTTTATAAGCGGTGCGGATATGGCAAGCGTGATAAAGGTTCTTGCCGCAATGTTTATACTGCATATTATCCGTATGATAATTTTCAGATTCCTTGAAAATTATTTCTGGACAAGAATGGTCGGCTTTGAGGGAGCGGTACAGCGTGAGCTTATGAAAAAGGCTCAGCTCACTGATCTGAAATGCTATGACATTCCCGAGTATTTCGACGATTATATCATAGCCGCCTCTCAGTCGGAGGAAATGTGCAAAAAAGCGATCATGAGCGTGGGCGACATTGCCGCAAACATCGTTTCAATGCTTGTTGCGGGAACAATGATAGTTATGCTCAATCCCGTTGTTATGGTTTTCCCCGTTATCGGATTTATCATCAACATTATCACACGTTTTATGATAACAAAGCTTGAATACGAGTACAATGTGGAAAAACAGCGTATCGGCAGAAAGGCTGACTATTCAAAGCGTGTTTTCTATCAGCCCGAATATGCAAAGGAAATAAAGCTTACGGGCATTGAAGAAGCGCTTATGGAGCAGTATGACGAGGCTATTGCCGAGGAGCGTAAAATGGCGCTGAAATATTCGCTCCGTATCCTGCCTCCTACGCTTATAAACTGGATATGCGTATTTACCCTATGCCAGTTTTACGCTGTTCCTGTGTATCTTGCATACCTTGCTATCGAAAAGAAATCAATTCATCTCGGCGAGGTTGCTTCTTTGAAAAATGCCACAAATTCCATCAAGAGCCATCTTGATAATATGAATTATGCTTTGGTAGATTTTCAGACAGTCGGACAGTATGCGGAGAAATTCCGCCGTTTTATGGAGCATGAGATAAACATTGAGGGCTGCGAGGGTGACAGTGCGATTCCCGAGGATACTACACTGGAGCTGCGAAACGTAAGCTTTAAGTACAAGGACAGCGATAAATACGTTCTGAAGAATGTAAGTATGACTGTACGAAAGGGAGAAAAGCTTGCTCTTGTAGGAGAAAACGGCGCAGGGAAATCAACGCTGATAAAGCTGATTATGCGGCTTTATGATGTCACCGAGGGAGAAATCACATTCGGCGGCGTGGACATACGCAGGCTGAACATAAGAGAATACCGTGATAAGATCGGTGCTGTATTTCAGGATTTCCAGATCTACGGAGCGACTCTTGCGGAAAATGTAAAAACGGATTTTGCTTCGGAAAGCGACAGCGGCAGAATAACTGACGCATTAAAAAAAGCGGATTTCGGCGAAAAGCTTGCACGGCTTGAAAATGGTATCAATACCGAGCTTACCAAGGAATTTTCCGAAAGCGGAACAATGCTTTCGGGCGGCGAGGGACAGAAGGCGGCAATTGCAAGAGTGTTTATGCGTGATATTTCAGTTGCTATCCTTGACGAGCCAAGCTCCGCCCTTGACCCTATTGCCGAATACAGACTTAACAAAAGTATGCTCCGAAATGCGGAAAATCAGGCGGTTATTCTCATTTCCCACCGCCTTTCAACCACAAAGGACGCAGACCGTATCATTCTTCTGGAAAACGGCTCTGTTGCTGAGAGCGGAACTCATAGCGAACTGCTTGAAAAGAACGGCATATACGCAAAAATGTGGAATGTTCAGGCTGAGAAATACTGTACGTCAATTTATGCATAAGCTTTATTACCGATCACTTAGATAAACAAACAGTTTATGCCGATTTACTGCTTAATCAGCGCTTCCACAGCCCTGCCGCTGATTCTGAATAATCCTCAGGCTGTGCAAAGAAGTCATCTCAGCTGTACTCAGCCAGAGGGAAAAGAGTATATTATTATACCAAAGGATTCATCTGAATTCGGAAGATATATTCCGATAAGATTTATTTCACCTGATGTTAAAGTGAATAATGCTGTATTGACAATGCCTGCCCAATTACGCAAGGCTCACAAACAAAACGACCTCTCCGTTATATCCGCATACGGCTTTGACAAGACTATCACCGAAAGCGAAATCGTTGCGGAGTTGATGAAGATGTATAAGGAAATGACCTCATAAAGCCAAAAACGGAATCTCCCTCACACGGGAAATTCCGTTTTTCTCAGCTCATTTATTATCGCCATAATTTGACAAAATGAACAAACTATGATATAATACTCTTGGCTGTCGACTCTTTCCGGCTGGAAGGAGGTGTTACGCCTTGGATATCCTCACTTTTATTTTGTCCGTTCTGGCAGGTGTAGTGGCAAACTACATATGCAAATGGTTTGACGATGACAAATAAGACAGCAGAAAGCCTAAAGGTTACCCGCCTTTCAAAATAACGGGCAGAGCCCATAGAGAATGGCAGTTCTCTATGGGCTCATTTTGTGTACGCTCGGATATCCTCATATCACTTAATATTATAATCTAAACTATCAAAAAAGTCAATACCCTTTTGAAAATTCGTTATAAAGCCGACTTTACTTCCCCTTAGCCGCAATCTCGCTCATAATATCGCTGATAGCAATACTCTGAGGGCAGTGACCCTCGCATGCACCGCAGCCAACGCAGTCCTTGGGCTTGCCCTTGGAATCAAGCCTTGCAATATCGTCCAGCGCCCAGTCGCCGTCAACCTTGTATCTGTTGTAAACAGTAAGCACCGCAGGAATATCAATTTCCGCAGGACAGCCGTCACAGCAGTACCGACAGGCAGTGCAGGGAACAGTCAGCTGTGCCTTGAACTTAGCGCAGGCATCAAAAAGCACCTTTTCCTCCTCGTCTGAAAGAGCGCAGCCGTCGGCAAAGGTATTAAGATTATCCTCCATCTGCTCATTGTTGGACATACCGCTGAGAATGACCTTGATACCGTCAAGCCGCTTGAGCCAGCAGAATGCCCACGAAGCCACAGACCTGTCGGGAGCGCTTTCCTTAAGAAGCTTTTCAGCCTCGCCGCCCAGAGCCGCAAGCTTTCCGCCCCTCACAGGCTCCATAACCACAATGGGAATATTCTTCTCTCTGAGCAGCTCATACTCAGCCTTGGACGAGCCGTAAAGCCAGTCATAATAGTTCAGCTGTATCTGAGCAAAATCCCACTCTCTGTATGCGGAAAAGCTTTTGAGCGTTTCAAGGCTTGCATGAAATGAAAAGCCCAGATATTTTATCCTGCCAAGACGCTTCTGCTCCGCAAAATATTCGATACAGCCGCTGTCGATGTACATCTTTGATGTGTTGTCACCAACGCTGTGAATAAGGTAGAAATCAATGTAGTCCGTACCCAGCCTTTCAAGCTGCTCCTCAAAAACAGCCTTGTAATCGGGATTAGCCTGGATAAAGAACTTATCCGCAATATAAAAGCTGTCTCTGGGATAACGCTT
>JAGAJY010000271.1 GCA_017848125.1 Oscillospiraceae bacterium | reverse complement strand
GATGAATGCATGGTGCGGCAAGGGTGTTGACGGCTGGCTTGGCGCTTTTGACGATTCGTCATTGCCTCTCTCTGCTGAATACGAGTGGGTCAGATTCACGCCTTTTGAATAAGACGGCATAACAGATCCACCCTGCTGTGCAGCAGGGTGGATTTGGAAAAGCTGTAAATATTCTTTTGTTTTTTACCCGTCTGCTTGACAGAGGGACTGATCACTCAGACAAAAAGAGCATTTCAGTGTTTGCTGAATATTATAACAGCTTATTCAGGCGTATAGCGAAGCTATGATCTGTACAACAGGGTCAGTCAGCAGCTTCTTCATACACTACACCTCTTTTGAGGACTTCAACAAGAATATTATAAGCTTGGTCTTTTGCTGCCTCGGGTATTTCACTGTCATCGTCCTTATCGGTGTTTTTCACCCAGAAAACTATCTCTGCCATAAAATCACCCGAATAAAAATATCCTGTATAATATCCGAGGTCATTTAATGTAATAACATTTGCTGTTTCGTCATCATTTACTATGCAGTATTTTACATCAGCAGATTTGGTATCGTGAATATCTGTCAAAGCTGCTTCTGTCAGCTCATCGGGAAAATACTTTGAATTTAAAGAACCCTCATTTACCCTAAATCCGTGATTGGGTTCGATCAGATAGTTCTTTCCCTCTGCTTCTATCATCATTATATTATCAAATGCAAGGTCGCCGGGAGCATTCCAATAATATTTTTCACCGTAATAAAACGTTACAACATTTTCCTCATATTCCCTGCTTCTGTTTCCAATTGAGACGCTGTAGCCTGAAACACAGCCATTGTCCATATCCATATTTACGGATAATACATATCCGGTTGCAGAGAACATCGGCAGTGAGCTTCCGCTTTTTGTATAAGGTGCATCGTAATAGCGATAGATGTCATTATTTTTTTCAATATAATCAGGTTCGCCAAACAATTCTATAAATTCAGTATAGGGCATACCTTTTTTTAATCCGCCGCTGTAAAAAATATTTTTACTGCTTCCTGTACTAATGCTTGGACGAACAGTACAGTTTTTTAATTCCGTTATTTCATCGGTATTGTTTGTGGCAGCAGAAAGCAGGTATGACACAGAAACAGCTTGCAGAAAGGCTGTGGCTGTCAAAAGCAACGGTTAGCTATTATGAACAGTCCCTTCGATACCCGTCCCCTGAGATCTTGGTAAAGCTGTCGGGAATCTTTCACGTTACAACCGACTATCTTCTCGGTATCGAGAACAAAAAGCAGACCATTGATGTAACAGGGCTGAAAGATGAGGATATCTCTTTTATTCAGAATACTGTTGATTTGCTGAGAAAGAAAAACAATGAAATATCTCATTCAGAGAAATCAAGAAATGAGCGTATAAAATAATAGCTCGCCGCACTTGACGGTACGGCGGGCTGTTTTTGTCAAAATCCCCTTATTCAGCAAGCTGAATAAGGGGAAGAATAATATATCCCTTTCGGGTATCCTTTTAATACACGGTGATACAAAAGCGATGACTACGCTTTTGATGAAGGATACCGTATTATGTTTTTCTGAATTGGCAGGGGGTAAGCCCTGTTTTCTTTTTAAACAGCCGCATAAAGCAGACATCATTCTCATATCCGCATATTGCCGAGATCTGTTTCACGGTAAGAGCCGTATTTTTCAGATAATACCGTGCCGTGCGTATCCTTGCCGAAATCAGATCGTCATAGCCGCTTACTCCGAAACGCTCCTTGTATAGCTGCTGAAAGTGTGAGGGGCTAAGATTTACAGCGGCGGCAAGCTCACAAACAGAGCCGAAGCTCCCCGCATTGCTGTAAAGCTCTGCTCTCAGGCGGTCAAGGGCTTCGCCGTGAGCGGAAACGGAATGGCTGCTTCGTACAATTTGCAAGCTGTCCGATAATTTAAGGAGAAGCATTTTTATAAGCATATCCAGATATTCCTCACGGTGCGGCGAATCGGACATTTCCTCACGGGTTATCATACGCATAAGCTCCTCCGCTTCTCCAGTGTTGACACCTGTTATGACTGTATTCAAAGGTATTCCCGAGGAAGTCAGAAAGTCGTCGTCCTCCGTACAGCCCATATGAAGAAAATGGTTTATATACACGTCCGAGCGGGCACCGTAACGCTGAGGTGCACCCAAGTTATAGATAATTGCGCTGTCGGGCGGTACTGTTACATCACCCGACTCGGTGATAACCCGTGCACAGCTTTTGAATATCAGCAGAAGCCCGTCCCCCGAGCCTTCGGGACGGTCAATGAAAAAATCCCTGTCGTGACGGTAATTCATTCCGACAGCGTGAAAGGTCATCATATATCAGCTCTCCGAATCATAGAAAAAGTCAGTATAATAATATAATACGTCATTGCAATTGATTTGTCAAGGTGCGATAATAATATTATCGAAAAACCTGAAAGGACGGCAAACCCTATGAAAAAAATATCAATGCTCATTAACGCAATGGACAGAATATCCCATATCAACCCCGAGATATACGGACATTTTTCCGAGCATCTTGGCAGATGCATTTACAACGGTATCTATGTAGGCGAGGATTCGGATATTCCCAATACCGACGGAATCAGAAACGACATCATTGAAGCTTTCAGAAAAATAAAGCTGCCCGTTCTCCGCTGGCCCGGCGGCTGCTTTGCTGACGAGTATCACTGGACTGACGGAATCGGAGAAAAAGCAAGCAGAAAGAAAATGATAAACTCCAACTGGGGCGGTGTTACCGAGGATAACTCCTTCGGCACTCACGAATTTTTCAGGCTCTGCGAGCTTGTGGGCTGTGAGCCGTATCTTGCGGGAAATATGGGCAGCGGAACGATACAGGAGCTTTCGGAATGGGTGGAATACATAACACTTCACAGCGGCTCACCTATGTCCGAGCTTCGCAGAAAGAACGGCAGAGACGAGCCGTGGAAGCTGAAATATCTGGGTATCGGAAATGAAAACTGGGGCTGCGGCGGAAATATGCGTCCCGAATACTATGCCGACGAATACCGCCGTTATCAGAGCTTCTGCAAGAATCATTCGGGCAATGAGCTTTTCAGAATTGCCTGCGGACCCAGTGCCAATGACTATAACTGGACTGAGGTCATGATGAAAAATCTCAGCAAATTCCATACAAAGGCACTTTCGCTCCATTACTATACCGTTCCCACAGGCGACTGGAGCAAAAAAGGCAAGGCTCTTGAATTTGATAATGACCTCTACTACAGCACCATTTCAAAAACCCTCTATATGGACGAGCTTATTACCCGTCACACAGAAATTATGAACCGCTACGACCCCGAAAATGAAATAGGTCTTATCGTTGACGAATGGGGCTGCTGGTATGACGTTGAGGAGGGAACAAACCCCGGCTTCCTCTATCAGCAGAACAGTATGCGTGACGCAGTTGTGGCTGCCTGCAACCTTAACATTTTCAATAGGCACAGCAAGCGTGTGATTATGGCAAACCTTGCGCAGGCAGTAAATGTTCTGCAGGCGCTTATCCTCACCGAGGGCGAAAAGCTTGTAAAGACCCCCACATATCACGTTTTCGACCTTTACAAGGAGCATCAGGGCGGCGAGCTGGTATATTGCTTCTGCTCTGATGAAAAGGCAGGTACAAAGGACAAGATACCTATGATATCAAGCTCCGCCTCCCTAAAGAACGGCGTTATGACCATAACTCTGGCAAACTGCTCCGTAGAGGACAGTGCGGACATTTCCTGCGATATAAGAGGCTTTGCGTGCAGCGAAGCTTCCGCAAGAATACTCACAGGCGATGCTCACAGCTTCAATGATTTCGATTCCCCCGAAAATGTAGTTATCGGTGATTTTGCCGTAAGCCTTGAAAACGGAGTCCTTTCCGCAGAGCTTCCCCCCTGCTCTGTGGTTTCGGTAACTTTAAAATGAGCCGCCCTTTCTGCAAAAGATGCTTTTTCGAGGAGCTTGACCCCAACGGATTATACAGGGAAATTGCCGATATGATAGAAGCTTTGCCGAAGGATAAGCGGACTTCCGAAGATGAATACCGCCGCAGACTTGATATATGCGGCGTGTGCCCATCACTCGGAGAAGGCACCTGCGGAAAATGCGGCTGCTTTGTTGAGCTTAGAGCAGCAAAGGCAGATATGCATTGCCCCCACGAAAAGCATTTCTGGTAATAAACCCCGACTGCGCTGTTTTTATTTCTTACGGTGCAGAGCTTACGCTCATGTTGTCTGTTTTGATATGCAAAAATGCTTACCCACGGAATATCCGAGGGTAAGCATTAAATTTAGGCGCACATCTCCATTTCATATATACACTCTCTTGTATCAAGAAGCTTTGTATATACAGGCTGAGAGCCTCGTCTGAACACCCAGCACGCTCCCACAGGCATATAAAGCACCTGTCTGAGCATTTTATCGCAGCGCAGGCTGACAGACTGTGCAGTGTCAACATCATTGCCGCCAAGATATACATAGGTATCGCAATTGGAGATGATAGTCATATCATCAAAGCCGTAGCCCTGTCTCAGCTGTGCTTCGGACTGTATCATAAGCATTACAGAGATTCCTCGGGAGCGAATGGTGGAAATCATACGGGGGAATTCTTCTATTTTGCAGTTTGACGCAAAATCATCAAGGATAAATCTCACGGGAATGGGAAGCCTGCTGTCCTCACAGAAATTATCCGCATAGTCGCAGAGCGCCTGCATTGCCTGAGTAAAGAAGATGTTTGCAAGTGCGTCCATTGATCTGTCGGTATCGCTTACAGTAACAAATACTACTGTTTTCTGCTGAGCAACAGAAGCAAAATCAAAATCATTGCTGCTCATCATAATCTGCAGTTCTTTTGAGTCAAACTTTGCGAATTTAGCAGCCAATGTAGCTCTTATGCAATCGTAAGTTCTGTCAGGTGAAGCGTCAACATTATCAAACTGCGCACATGCCCAGCTGTCGGGATTCTTCATTCTCAGCTGACGGAATTTCTCCGCAAGCTCGGATTCTTTGCTGTCCTCCTCCCTTCTGTCGCCCATTCGCACAAGATTCAAGATCGTGCTGAAATTCATAGACTTGTCATTGGTTTCTACAAGATATCCTATTACAGCGGACAGAAAAATAGTTGTCATGGAATCCCAGAATGGATCTGCACTTGTTCCGTGAGACGCTTTTTCGTTTACAAGCACATCGGTTATCCTGATGATATCCTGAGTAGTGGAAACCATCTTCATGGGATTGTAATGCGCTGATCTGTCGGGGTGGGTAAAATCAATTGACCGGATACGGTAGCCCTTGCTTTTAAGGTATCTGCCGTATTTTTTCTGTAAGCTGCCCTTGGGGTCGGAAACAATATAGCTGCCTACAGCCTGATAAAGATTAGGCGTGACAATGGTTCGTGTCTTGCCTGTGCCGCTGCCGCCCACAACAAGCACATTGTTGTTCAGACGGGTCTTCATATCGTTAAGGCTGTAGCTGCAGCCCTCGGCAATGAGCAGCTCGCTGTTGTTGAAGGCTTCGTTGTCCATCTTTGCAATATCCTCCCATGGAGTCAGATCAACGGGCTTAAAGTCAGCAGGCATATCAAGGAGAGTTTCCTGAGTATATTCAGCTTTTTCGGCTTCCATTTTCTGTACTGCATAAAATTTTCTCATAATATTATCTCCTTTCGATCAATACAAGGAAGTTGTTATTTCGTCGCATATGCCGAATTTTACAGCTTCTTCGGCGTTCATAGTGTTGTCGAAGCAGGTTGCACGGTTGATCTCACTGAGAGTTTTTCCCGTATGCTTTGCAAGGATACCGTTTACTATATCCCTCGTTTCCGTAATAGAATCGGAAAGACGTGATATAGATGTGGCTGAGCCGCTTATGCCGCAGTTGAGCAGAACCTCGTGTATCATAACTCTGCTGTTGGGAAGAATAAATCGCCGTCCCTTCTGACCTGATGCAAGTATCACTGCCGCCATACTTGAAGCCTGCCCGAAGCAGTGCATATATATTTCGTTTCTGCAGCCCTGAAGGATATCATATATGGCAAGACCTGCATTTACGTTTCCTCCGAGACTGTTGATGTAGATATGTACTGGCTCGTTCTTTTCTGACAGATAAAGCATCATCTGCATAAAGTCAGCCGCCGTTTCCTCGGTTATTTCTCCTGTGAGAAAAATTCTTCCCTGAGTAAGAAGCTTGCTGTCAAGCTGAATCTTCTCAAATCCCTTTGACGTTTCCTCGATAAAATATTTCGTGCTCATAATCAAGATCATCCTTTCTGTTCGGTATGGTCTTATTATAGCACAGCTCGCAGAATTATACGATGCATTCGGGGTGTTCTCCATGCAACCTTTATGCACCTTTTTCGGAAAACGTGCAGCAAACAGCAAGCATTACGGCAAAATCAAATTTTCTGTTGCAATTTTTACCGTTATAGTGTAAAATACATTCAGAGGTGATGATTTTGAATATTGAAAAAAAACTGTCTCACATTGAATTTCTGAACAGGGAATATAATGTTTCCCATTTATCCTATGAGCGGGAAATGGCGTTTTTTCAAAGCATAAAAGACGGCGATCCCGCAGAAGCCAAACGGTTGTTCAAGCCATTTAACTGCGAGGAAATGGGCAAACTCAGCGATGACAGCCTCAGAAATCTGAAATACCATCTTATCATCACCATTGCCTTTATCACACGGTACTGTATTGAGGGCGGAATGGCAATGGAGGCGGCATATAATCTCAGTGACATCTATATTCAGAGCATAGACAAATGCCGCACGGAGGACGAAATAAATCTGCTTCACCGTGAAGTCGTGGACGATTATGCACAGCGTATGAGTATTATACGAAAGAAAAATCGTTATCCAAAATCGGTAACTCTATGCCTTGATTACATTTATGACAATCTGCACACTAAAATCTCCCTTGAAAAGCTTGCTGAAATAACAAAGCTCAGTCCTGCCTACCTTTCAAAGCTTTTTCATAAGGAAGTGGGGCTGACCGTTTCTGAGTACATTACAAAAAAGAGGATCGAAGCCGCAGGAAATATGCTTAAATTCTCCGAGTATTCCTGTCTTGACATCTCCGAGTATCTGTGCTTCAGTTTGGAAAGCCATTTTATTCAGGTGTTCAAAAAACATACGGGATATACGCCGAAAGCTTACCGTGAAAAATTTTTCCGCACACGGAGATAAACGGTAATATATCAATATACGGTATATTATCACAGCTTCGGACAAGCTAAATGACCATAAGGGAAAGGAAAAGTTCTATGCCATTTAAAATAATAGCCGGAGATATTCTTGAGCAGGAAGCAGACGCAATCGTAATTCCTGCCGTTCCACGAAAGGGAGCAGTTTCCGAGTTTACAAAAGCTGTTTACGACGCAGCGGGATATGACGCTATGCTGGCGGAAAGAAGAAAATTCGGACATCTGAAAAAATGCTGTTCGGCTGTAACATCAGGCTGTGGTCTGAAAGCAAAATATGTTATTCACACAGCTGTGCCCTACTGGAACAGCTGCCTTGAAAATGAATCCGAAAAGCTTGCTGAATGTTATCTGAGTGCTCTCAGACAGGCTGAAGGGATATGTGCGGCGAGCGTTGCATTCCCTCTGCTTGGAGCGGCAAAAAACGGATTCCCTGTTGAGATCGCAAAACGCATTGCAGAAAAAGCTATCACGGAATTTCTTGCAGACGGAAAGATGCTGACGGTATATCTTGTTATAATGTATGACACGGCTCAGAAACTGAATGAAAAATACGGACTGTATGACAGGCTGTGGGGATATGAAAAAAAGCTTGAAAACGCTGTCCTTTCCTCGGGAGCGGACAAATCTGAATTTTACAGGAAAAAGTTCGGAGAATATCTGTACAAATACATACCCAACAACGAACAGCTTGCAAATCTTATCAACTATGACAAAAGCTGCATAAGCAAACTGATAAGCGGAAAAATACACAGACCCAAGAAAAAACATGTGCTGGCAATGGCAATTGGTATGGAGCTATCCGACGAGGACAGATACATATTCGTTAACTGTGCAGGCTACAAATATCCCGAGGATAAGCGTGATGAGCTTATCGAGGAACTTATGCTGTCGGGCAACAGGGATTTTCACAGCATTAACGAGATACTTATCAAAAGGAATGCCGAGTGGTCGCTTAACGAAGTCGTTATCGAAAAGGAACAGCGTACAAAATGCAGGGACAGAGATAAACAATAAAAGACCGCCGTACGATCAAGTGCGGCGGTCTTTCTGCGTAATCCTAATATTGATCGGTTTTGCAGTACAGCTCTGCAGCAGTGGTGTGCTGCAATGATATGCTGCTTCGCTATGTGGATACTCACATTCAGAACAGTAATTTCTTCACGACTATCCTCCATATTTAGGAGAACATTATCCATTGAATCTTATTGCAGAATACAACTATAATATAAGCACAAGCAGATGTAAATACAACATCTCATTCAGCTCCATGCATCAGTGCTAACCAACTTACTTATAAATCTAAAAGTATCAAAATGTATATAAAACCAATTTTACGGATATTTTATTATACATTAAATCTTTTGGTAAATACATCAAAACGAAAGGCAGATAAAAATATGAAAGTACAGGAACAGATCAGACAGGGCGCATATATTTCCGAAGGATTTATAAAAGAGTATCAGCAGCTAATAAGCAATACGGTACTCCCTTATCAGTATGAGGTCCTGAACGACAAAGCCGAAAACACCGAAAAAAGCCATGTTGTACAGAACTTTATAAACGCAGGAAAAGCAGTAAAGGGTGAGGATACGGGAGACGGCTTCTACGGAATGGTCTTTCAGGACAGCGACGCTGCTAAATGGATAGAGGCGGCTGCCTACTCTCTCCGCAATTTTCCCGACCCTGTGCTGGAAAAGCAGGCTGATGACCTTATAGATATTATAGCCGCAGCTCAGGACAGCGACGGTTATCTGAATACATACTTCACTATAAAGGACAAGGACAAACGCTGGACAAATCTCCTTGAAGCCCATGAGCTGTACTGCTCGGGGCATATGATGGAGGCTGCCTGCGCATACTGCGAGGCAACAGGCAAGCGCAAGCTGCTTGATGTAATGCTTAAAAATACAGAGCATATATACAAGGTTTTCATTGAAGAAAAGCATGGCGGATTTCCCGGACACCCCGAGGTAGAGCTTGCCCTTATGAAGATGTACCGATTGACGGGAAATGAAAAGTGTCTTTCTCTTGCAGAGTATTTTATAAACAGCCGTGGCTGTGATACGGATTTCTACAAGCGTGAGCTTAAAGCACGCAGCTGGAGCGTCTGGGGCAATGACGCAGAAAATAATGAATATCAGCAGAGCAATGTTCCCCTCAGAAAAGCTGAAAATGCCACAGGTCATTCGGTAAGAGCTGTATATCTTTATACGGCAATGGCAGACCTTGCGGCACAGACATCGGACAGCGAGCTTTACGATGCCTGCAAAAGGCTCTGGGACAGCATTACCAAACGTCAGATGTACATTACGGGAGGTATCGGCTCAACAGTACACGGCGAAGCCTTCAGCACAGATTACGACCTGCCTCCCGATACCGCATATGCCGAAACCTGCGCATCAATAGGACTGATGTTCTTTGCTTCAAGAATGCTTGAAAACGAGCTTAAGGGCGAGTATGCCGATGTTATGGAGCAGGCGTTCTACAACACCGTGCTTGCAGGTATGCAGCTTGACGGAAAGAGATTCTTCTATGTTAATCCCCTTGAAGTTATTCCGGGAATATCGGGAAAGATTCAGACTCATAAGCACGACCTTACACAGCGCCCCGGCTGGTATGCCTGTGCCTGCTGTCCTCCCAATGTGGCACGTCTTGTATCCTCATTCGGCAAATACGCTTACGGTGAAAATGCAGACACAGCATACTGCCATCTGTTTGCGGCAGGTACAGTAAGCTTTGACAACGGGATAAAGCTTACCTGCGAAACTAAATATCCCTATGCTTTCACAGTAAAATATACAGTTCAGGGAAACGGCAGTATCGCTGTAAGAATACCCGCTTGGAGCAGGAATTATACCCTTACAGTCAACGGACTCAGTTATACCGAACCCGCTGTCAGCGGATATGTATTTATCCCCGTTTCGGGCGACAGCGAAATAATCCTTACTCTTGATGATACTCCCCGTTTTATGTATGCTTCACCGATGATACCGAGACTTACCGGCTTTGCCTGCGTATGCAGAGGTCCTCTGGTATATTGCTTTGAGGGCAAAGACAATGACGGTGATGTACTGTCCCTTACGCTGGATACTCAGGGCGGTATCACGGCAGTTCACGATAATGAGCTTCTCGGCGGAACAGTCAGACTTGAAGTGCAGGCTGTAAGAACAGCGGTAACAGACGGACTGTACACCTCTCAGAAGCCCTCTCAGACCTCCTGCACCGCAAATGCGATTCCCTATTATATGTGGGGCAACAGAGGAGAAAATCAGATGAGAGTATGGCTGCCTATGCTGTGATAATACCCGTCATATCAGCTATAACAGTGACGGTACATTGAAGCGACTATATGATACGCCTGAAAGACAGTTATCTGCAACTATCTTTCAGGCGTATCTTTAACAGGCATTGAAAAGGGCTGACAAATTCACTGTCCGTTTCAACCCAATCCTTATGATTTTCAGTCATCCCTTTTCCCTGAGCCTCTCCGAAACAGTTTTCACACCGCACCATATAAGATACAGCGCAACAATCACCGACCCAAAAAAGTCAAGGATTGAGGATACCTTAGATGCCGGGAAAAGAGTCACAGACAAAAGTGCAATCGTAACACACCCGTCAACAAGGCTTTTTGCACGATAAAGCCTTGCCTGCACCGCAATGATCGCATTCGGCTCAGCTTTGTTAAGACTGCTGTACTTTCTCCAGAAAAGCGTATTTGCAATAACGCCAAGCACAGCAATTACCAGCCCGGGGATAACATTCCCCTTTTCTTCATTGTCCGCAGTGAATGCAAGCAGCAGCATAAGCATACCGCCGAGGCACATCATTGCACCCACAAAAAGATTTGAAAAACGTTCAAGATGCTCTTTTCTTTCTTTATCACATTTGCCGTCCTTTGCAGTAATTATGTACACAACAAATGCCATTATTATCCCCAGCAGCTCTGAGCTTCTCCGCACGAAATCTGCGATCTGAGTGGAGCTTTGCCCCACAAGCAGACCAAGCCCTATTATCAGCGGACCGGGAGCACTCATAATAACGGACATAAATAATGTTTTTGCACCCGAATTTTTATTCATCACCGCAAACCTCCGAACAGGTAAACCAACGGCAGCAGTGTGACCATTGCCGACATCGGACAGATAACCGTATCATTTCCGTTTCTTGAATAAAGCTCAGAAACCGCACTTGCCGCTCCAACGATAAGAGCAATAATACAACAGATAAATATGCTCATTCCGCCTCGCCTGACAAGAATGGTAAACACGCTTATATTGGAAATAAGAAACATCGAAACTGTTCCTTCCCAGCTTTTCTTTCCATCAAGACCTCTTGCCTTGATTTTGTGTCTGCCGAACTTCTTTCCGATAAGCGCCGCAGCCGCATCGCCTATTCCCCATGCATAGAAGCTTGCAAGGGCGAGATCCCTGTCTCCGAATACTCCCCAGCAAACCGCTGTAACTATCGCAAACATAGTATATACAAGCAACAGACTCTGCTTCAGTTCGCCTGATTTACGCTCTGTGGTAAATTCGGAATATTTCCTGAAACGCTCAAAAAAGGATAGAACAGGATAAACCGCAATTTCAAATATTATGGCTGTCAGCGCCGCAGACAGCCATGTCGGATAAGAAATAATCAGAACATAGAACGAGCCTAACAGAATAAAATGCAGTATTTTCCGAAAGATCTCATCGGGTATGGTAAAAAGGACACGTCCCGAAAATGCCAAAATTACTACTATGACAAAATAAATTATCAGATTCAGCGTGCCCAATAATATCGGACTCATTTGTTTTCCTCCTCCGATTTTTTGTGACTTTTGTTTATCTCAATCATATCACATTTTGAGGCAAATTGGCAGTTTTTTCAGCGCTCCCCTAATGATCGGCAGTATTATGTCTGTAGCCTTTAACCAGCTCACATACTTTTTCAAAAGTCAGGTGAGCAGTCTCATACGCCCGTCTGATATCATCTGCATTTAATGAGCTGTGCGCCTGAGCTATCTGCGACCTCCACAGCGGAAGCAGCACTGTGTCCACAGATTTTACTGCCGATATCAGCTCCGCCGTTTTCTCCGTCTGCTGATTTATTTGCTGACAATTCCTTGACGCAATAACCTCCGAGATTTTTATATCCTGTATCTGACGCATAATAATAAGCCGCTCTGTTTCGGAATCGGCGCTTTTTTCATCAAGTATAGCGTTCAGACTGTTTTCACAAGAGTTAAGCTTCTCCGTATTCTCCTCGATCTCTTCCAAAAGAGTTCTGAGAAGCTCCTGTTTTTTGTAAAGCTCCGTTAACGCCGTGCCAAGCTCCCTGCTCAGTATTGCAAGCTTTCTTTCCGTTTCATTCATATAGTCAAGCATCTTTGAAATATACACATATTTTTTCACAGCGTCCACATCGGGAATATACTGCATATTTATAGCCAGCGCAAGCATCTCAAGGTTACTGCATATCTTTGCCGCAGGATCGCACTGTGATATGAAGAATATAATGTCTGCCGCCTCCGCTATCCTTATTCTGGGTCTGTCGGCAGCGGCAATGATACCTGAAATATCCTTTTCCTTTGTCAGTTCATACATTCTTCCTCACTTGCCTTTCTCAGCAGAATAACTATATTGTCGGCAATCCCCATTTTTTCAAACATGGCAGCGCCGTCAGCAAAAATATTCTCTCCCATCACTCCCATATCATCGGGAGATGAAATAATATAGTCATTTTCGGAGATCTCGAAGACATTTCGGAACTGCTCGTCAGTCAAAGGCTGTCCGTAATTCGGATACCACTCCGTGCTGACAAACGGCACCGACTCCATTACCCTCAGCACTATCCTTCGGACAAACTCACGGGAGCAAAGAGGGTAAAAGCACTTTTTTGCATTTAAAAGTTCCTGAGGAGATTTTAGTGTTATTTCAAAAAGAAACAGCTCATCTCTTATCATAGAGCTCATAAACACCTTCAGATTAACGCCCATTCCCTCAGCTTCCAGAAGCCTCACAAGACTGAGCGCAAGAGCGCCTCTGTTAAGAATGGCATTTTTTGTGGTCTTTACAGGATAAGCAAGATTAAAATTTATGGTACAGAATTTCTTCTCCTTTGCTCTTTCCTGCCGATACATTGCTTTAGGACTTCCTGCCACAAATGCAGGAACATTCGGGTGTGAGCCTTCAAGGGATCTTACTTTTTTTCTCAGACGGGATCTAACGGGAACATATTTCTCCAGCTCTTTCTGCAATCTCATTACAATGCTGTAATCCCCATTATAACCGCCTATGCAGTATTCCAGCGCTTTGTCATAATCCTCTCCCGCAAAGCGAGCATCTCCGAGAATGCTGCTTTGCTTCAGGAAAACACCTTCGTTGACCTTCGGCTTCTCGGATAAACACATATACAGGTCGGTCATGCTCTGAAACGAAACCTTATACAGCTTCATATACTTATGGTCAGAGATCTCGGTTTCAAGCAGCCTGCTCATCGGATACCTCCGTTTTCAACTATCTCGGATACTCTGTTTTTGAACATTTCAAACAAAGCTGAGCTTTCCTGCGGCTCGGCATAATATTGCTCCATACATTTCACTATGAATAAAAGATATTCCGTGTCCTTGGTTTCTATAAATTCATAGTTCAGAATGGACAGCTCGTCAAAGCTTTTATGGTCAAGATACTTTTTTATTGCCGCAGAATCCCTTGTAGTAAATATTCCGGGCGCAGAGCAGTCATTTGCACGGCTCCATTTATCGGTTGCCGCCCTGAACTGCACAGCAAACTCAAACCACTTCGGATATTCGGCAAGTATCTCTTTTTCCAGTCTGTTATCATAATTGACATACATCGCCATAAATCTTTGCTGAACGGATTCCTCTATTTTCTCACGGGTGCTGTAATTTCTGTCCGCACCGCTGCCCGCAGTATTTCCTGCGGCAATTATTCTGAAATTCGGATGACGCTTGACCAATTCTCCGTTAGGGAAGCAATAGCCTGCATTTTCGCCGCTTGACATAAAACTGTTGAGCTTAACAGCCGCTCTTGAATTTGAGTTGTCAAATTCATCACAGAATACTATTCCGCCGTATTTGTATGCTCGGTAGAACGCAGGATAATTATATCCGCCCGAAGCAGTCTGAAAGCCGATAATGTCATATTCCTCATTTATGTATCCTATGTCAAGGAACTCCACTCCAAGCAGTGCAGCGATCTGCTCAACAAGATAAGTCTTTCCGCAGCCTGACGGACCGATAATATACGGATTGGAATCCTCTATCACCGCAGTCAGAATATCGTCAAAGCGTTCGTGATACAGTGCGCCGTTTTTATATATATCCTTATTCTTCAGCCTTATAAGCTCCTGCATTCTGTCCTCAAACGATACGCTCTCATTGAAGAAGAAATTAACGGTCATATCAGGCTCAGCGCTGTATCTCTGAGCAGCGGTATCCTGAATTATCATAGGCTTCTCGGGTATTCCGTCTTGCTGAATACTCTTAATGATAATACTGTCCTCATTGAATTTCCTGCTGAATTCATCAACATGGATTATTTTTTCTATAAGCCCTTCAGTCCTGTTAAGCTCCTTGATCATATCCTGAAGCTCGTCAGTCTGAAGAATAGACGCCGCTCTCTCAGCCGCCTTGCTTGCTTCTGTGTTTATCCTGTAAAGCTCTGCGGAGGTTTGTTCTTTTATACTCTCAGATACCATTCTCAGCTCTCTTATCTTTTTGTCAGCAGAATCCATCAGGTCTCTGAGCAGCTTATCCTTGTCAAAATCAAGTCTTTTCTGTTCCTTTGAAAGCATTTCTTCATATGCACGCTTTACATCCATTATCGCAGCGGCAGCTTCACTGCGTATATTTTTATTTTCCGCATCGGATACTGTTTTCAGGCTGCTTTCACATTTTTCCGCAAGAGCCTTGTAGCTTTGTGCATGTCTTTCGGAAGCAGCAAGTTCCTTTTGTGCCATTTCAAAAAGTCTTTCGGCCTTTTCAGCATTGTCATTTACAGTGCTGAGACGTTCTTCGCTGACATCATATATTCCCGCAGCTCTTTCCGCCAGCATAATAAGCTCATTTATTACATTTCCCTTATCCTGAGCCAAGGATAACCTGTTAGCCGCATTTATCACAGCTGCTCCGAAAGCACGCTCATCGGTAAAATACTGACGTGCGGACGACGCATATTTTTCTATCATTTCAAGATTATCACTGCAGCTATGAACATACAGCAGTGAATTCATCACATCAATATATATGCGTTTATCGTTAAAGCTTGAATACAGCGCAGGGGAAAATATATCGAACGTATATATTCCGTCTTTATCAAATATTTTTAAAAAGACTGCCTTCAGAAGTTCGTAATCTGCTGACATTCTTCCAAGCGGAATCACTGTACTGTATATTTCCTCAGCATCATCAAGCACTTGCTTTATATCGTTGTTTTTTTTCAATCCAAGAATACGCTCAGCAAGTTCAGCAAGCAGCTCTGCCGAACCAAAGGGATTCTTCTCAGGATTTCGCCTTACCTCATTAAGATATATGCTCAACTCAGTGTAACGGCTGTCACGGGTAATAAGTGCCTTTACCTGTTCCGCTACTACGTCGAATTTACTCTTTTTTACCATTTATTCAGCCCCCATATCTTCTGCAATACCATAAAAATACCTGTTCTCAAGTTCCTTTTTATATTTCCCGTCAGAATATGTATATAGAGGAAGAAAATGCGTGCATATTTCATTTTCACCGAAAAATTCGTGAACAGCGCTCATACTGTCTGTAATAATGCGCCTATCTGCCGCAGAGTAGGTCTGTGCGGAATGATGAACAAAATCGCTTCCGAGCATTGTAAGTATCTCTATTGTGTCATCCGCAGCATAAAGATACGCCGCCCCCCAAGGAAGTGCAACACATTTGCAGGCATTTATTTCGCTTATTGAACAGAGCTTTGTCGGTAAACAGCTCTCCGCAACAGACATATCGCTGATTTTACTGAACACCACCTCAGCATCGTCGAAAATCCTGAGCTTTTCCTCTCCGCCAATAATATCAATAATATTTTCTATTCTCAGCTCTTTTTTGCTTCTGACATCAGCATTGACCCTTATTTTTCCGAAATCGAATTCTATTGTTAATTTTATGCTGTCAACAGCGTCAATTACATTTCCAAAAACCATTTTACATCTGCCGTTTATCATATCAAAAGAAAACGGAACGGCTTTTTTCTGATCATTAAGACGAAACAACAAACAAAATCTTCTTTTATATCCGTTCAGCTCAGCAGGAAACTGAGCCTTACAGCCTATTTTATCATATATCATTTCAAGATAGTATTCTATAATTTGCTTAAATGACTTAACTGTATATTTATCAGACGGCTTTTTCTTATCATCTGATACTTTAAGCACCTTATAAAAAAGCCTCCATGAAGATAATTCGGCAGCAGCTCTTTTTTCAAGAATTTTTGCGGTAAATTCATCAACAGCCGCATAGGGACAAACGGAATACAGCCTGACAGCCATAGCTTCAAGCTGCCGAAAATACTTTTCATCTGCAGAATAGTTGAAAAAGCTTTTTCCTGATATTATAAGCAGACCCATTATTCCATTCGGCATTTTATATATTTTTATCTTATCTGCAGACCGTATCTTTGCAATTGCCAGTTCTGTTTTATCCATATACGTATTCATAACAATCAAACCTTAATCAGCGTTTATTCAATTGAGAACAGTTCCATAATATATTGTACTACAAATGTACCAAACCTGTCAATATATTTCTGATTTTAATCCCCAAAAAGCGTAAAAGCTGTTTTTGTTGTTATACCATATTGCAATACCGAAATTATGAATGTGTTTTTGGACGAGTTATCTGATACATTTCCAAGAGATAAAATCATATTGGCATGTGATGGAGCTTCCCGGCATAAATCGGCTTCATTAAAAACACTTGAAAATATTGAACTTATTTTATCCCGCCATATACGCCGGATATGAATCCTATTGAGCAGATTTAGAAAAAGATTAGAAAACTTGGTTTTAAAAATGAAGTGTTTCATACCCTTCAAAATGTCGTTGACGGGCTTTGTGATACTATCTGCTCTTTGTCTAAAGAAACCATTAAAAGCATTATAGGTAGAGATTGGATTTTGTCTTGTTTTTTAATGGTGTTTAGTATGAAAAAGCACTTGCTGAGCTTTGCACTCAAAGAGCAATGCTGAGGCGTTTCTGCTTGCTGTCAAGGAGCAGTACCCCAGTGCTTTTATTAAGGTGATGTGAGATGAAAACACCCGTCAATCCTGTTTGGAATGACGGGTGTTTTTTCATATATACTTTTTTCTCCGTAAAGTATATGACATACAGCCATTTATAAGGAAAATGGTTTGTATGTTTGTGTTTTGGCTCCCCCAGGCTCCTGCCATCCGAAACACACCCATCGGGCAAGGCGAGAACACTCGCCTTTTCCCGACAGTTGAAGCTCACGACCATTCTGTCATCGTAAAGATACACAGAATTTACGAAAGTATCAACCATTATTCTCTTGTTGTCATCGCTTGCCAAGTCAAGGGACTTCATCTTTTTAAGCCAGTCAATGACCTGTCCCCTGCTGAGCTTGCGGCTGTTGATCTCCTCATTGATGATGTCCGCTTCAAGCTGCTCCTTTCTTGCTTCAAGTTCATCAAGACGCTGCTTTGTGGACTTGGTGAGCATACCCATCTGCATTGCATCAATGAGATTATCGATAAATTTTTCGGTTTCCGCAAGTTCCTTTTTAAGCAGCGGAATTGCCGTATCTTCTTTATCCTGCAATACCATTACCTTGTCGGCAATTTTGTCTATCATATCCTCGGTGAACATCTTGTCCGCAACTTCCAAAAGCACCGCTTCTTCAATGTAGTCCTTGCGAACAGCCTTTTTGTGACAACCCTTGCGATTCTTTGCATTGGAACATTTATAATAGTTGTATGTAACATTCCCTCTGCCCGTTCCCGACTCTCCCACCATACAAGCACCGCAATCACCGCAAAACAGCTTTGATGAAAGGAAATATTCTTCCTTTGCCTTAAAATGAGAACGGGAATGCTTATTCTTTTTCAAACGCTCCTGCACACGATTGAACAGTTCATCGGAAACTATTCTCGGAACACCGTCCGCTATCTCAACGTCCCTATACTTGTAAACTCCTTTGTACTTGCAGTTTGACAGCATTGTAGTAACAGATGTTTTCGTCATAGGCTTTTTGTATGCGCTGACCACACTTTTTTCGTTTAGATATTTCACAATATCCTTTATGAGATAACCGTCCGCATACATTCTGAACGCTTCTTTTACAAACGGAGCAACTAACGGATCAATTACATAATGCTTGTTTTCATCAATAATGTAGCCAACAGTTCCGGGACCGCCGTTATACTGACATTTCAAAGCATTTTCCGTCATTCCACGAATAACCTTTTCCGAAAGCTCTGCAGAATAGTATTCCGCATACCCCTCCAAAACCGACTCAAGAATAATTCCCTCCGCACCCTCGGAAATGACTTCCGTTGCTGAGATAACTTTTGCACCGTGCTTGCGAAGTACAGCCTTGTAGTGAGCCGAATCATAACGGTTACGGGCAAATCGGTCAAGCTTCCACACTATAATAGTATCGAAAAGTCCCTTCTCGCTGTCCTTTATCATTTTCTGAAACTGAGGACGATTATCGGTTTTAGCAGACATTGCTCTGTCTATGTATGTGCCGACCAGCTTAATGCCCTTACTCTCTGCAAATTCCTTGCACTCTCGAAGCTGTCCCTCAATGCTTTCTTCTCTCTGATTATCGCAAGAATATCTTGCGTATATTACTGCATTCATAAACTTTCCTCCATTTCTTTTTGCTTTTTCATCAACAATAGTATATCATATTCCAAGAAATTTGTCAACGCTTTAAAGCGGTGAATTGAATATTTTTCTCAAAGCTATTGACTTTTTAGATAATATCGAATATAATAATATTAACAGAACCCGACACGCCTCTTAACAATGCGTACCACGTCGGGTCGTTTAATTTATCAGGGGTATTGCTATGGAAATCAAAGAACATCAGCCATCAATGAACATTGACGAACAAATCGAAAATTTAAAGGCTGTCGGCTTAAAAATCAACAATGAAGATTATGCTCGTCAGATTCTCAATGATATATCATATTTCCGTCTGATCAAGGCTTATGGACTTGGTCTGAAAAAGAAAAATGCAAATTTTGACGGAAAGGTTTCATTTGAGCAAATTGTGGAGCTTTATCTCTTCAATGCAAATTTCCGCCAGCTCTTATTTACTATGGTCGAACGCATTGAAATAAATCTCCGGTGCAGGATAGCTAATCACTTTTCTCATACATACGGTGTCCTCGGATACGAAGATGCCGCAAATTTCAACGATACCGATTACCACAAAGAATTTCTCGATGACATTGATGATGAGATCGACCGAAACAGTAAAGCTCCGTTTGTAAAGAATTTCCGCAACAATTATTCCGATGGCAAAATTCCATTTTACGCTTTAGTGGAATTATTTAGCTTCGGTACGCTTTCCAAATTCTACAAGAATATGAAGCCGCAGGATAAGAAAGCCGTTGCTCAGTTGTACGGCATCGGCTATACCTACCTTGAAAGCTGGGTCGAGCATATTGCCTTTGTCAGAAATATCTGCGCACATTACGGTCGCTTATACAATGTTAATCTTGCCAAAACGCCAAAACTGTACAAGCAATATACCGAGCAGGGCATCAGCAGTATTCGAGTGTTTGCAACCCTTCTGTGCATCAAGCATCTTATACCCAATGACAGGCATTGGACAGAATTTGTTGACACGATCGATTTACTGTTTGAGAAATACCCTCATGTTGATAAAAAGCTTATGGGATTTCCCGATAATTGGGCTGATGTTCTAAGATCATAATTCATCATCGCACTTGCAGAACGCAGGTGCGATTTTTTATCAAGCTACCTTGTTATCACTCTCCTTTTCCTCTGAAACATTCTTATAGTATTCAATCATCTGAACAAGCATTGATGCGGCAAGTGCTTCAAGCTGCTCTTCGGTGATCTCATTATTGTTGTATTCTGTAATGATTGTCATTTTGTTTCTCCTTCTTTCTTTGGAAATTTCTTTTGTTCTATTTTGGGTTTTAGGGAAATATTCACCGACAATAACCGCTGCGGCTCCTGTTCCTCATTTCTCTCTGACGTGCATCTCTCCTACGCTGTTCCTCTGCTCTCCTGTGCTGTTCCTCACGCATTTCCAGATATGCAAACTCCGCATTTCTCTCCGCTGTAGGTTCAGGCTCTGCCTTGTATGTACCGTCCTCCTGCGATTCAAGTCCGTTGTGATAATTCTCGATCTGAATGCGGAGCTGCTCCCGTTCACGAATCCTGTCATAATCGGATTTAAGAAAATCCTCCAAATACGCAAGTGACATTTCAGCTTTTGAACGTTCTTTAGATGCTCTGCCCATTTCGGCAGCATGGCTGTCAAGCTGTCTGAGATCATTACGGAGTTTGTCTTTCAGCTTCGGCAGCCAGTTTTCCATATGAGTATTCCAACCGCCGATACCTCCGCTAATCATAAGCTGCCAATGAAGCTTCTCCAACCGCTTCTG
>JAGAJY010000270.1 GCA_017848125.1 Oscillospiraceae bacterium | reverse complement strand
CCCGCCTTTCGATTGAAGTGACAGATTCGGGAATTGTTATTTTAGTGAGGGATTTGCAATCCTCGAATGCTCCTTCTCCGATTGAAGTGACGGAATCGGGGATTGTTACCTCTGAACTAATCCCTTTGTATTTTATCAGAATGTTATTTCCTGCTATCACCCAATCAGGTTGATCCTGCAGCCATTTCGTACCATCAAATGCCATATCTCCGATTGAAGTGACAGATTCGGAGATTGTTATTTCGGTGAGGGATTCGCAACCGCTGAATGCCCGCAATTCGATTGAAGTGACAGATTCGGGGATTGTTATTTCTGTGAGGGCTGTGCAACCTTTGAATGCCCGCCATTTGATTGAAGTGACAGATTCGGGAATTGTTATTTTAGTGAGGGATTTGCAACCCTCGAATGCTCCTGCTCCGATTGAAGTGACGGAATCGGGGATTGTTACCTCAGAATTGTTCCCCTTGTATTTTATCAGAGTACCGTCTTTTGAAATTATAAAGTCTGAGAGATTATCGGAAGTGGTAGCTGTGGGCTTCGCTTCGGGGAGCGACTCAGAGGTGGTATAGAAATCCGCAGGGAGCTTTACTCCACATTTCATACAAAATATGCTTTCTTCCGGTAGCATTGAACCGCATTTATAGCAATACATTGATATGCCTCCTTTTTCGCATGTCAGTATTATAGCACAAATTCAGGAAGCGTGTCAATCAGAAAGCAGATGCTATCAGCTTCCTGCGGCTTTATCAGCTGCGGCGTGCGCCCTTTGCCGCATTTTTACATTTATACTTAGAATCCTGCATTCGATTCCCTTATATGGTTTTGTTTGGAGCAGTTTACCACGAGTTTTTTCGCTATGTAATTTCCAATAAGAATTATGGAGCATACGCACATTCTGCTTAAATCTGCAATAACGAATAATTAAATCCGCAGTCCATATTCTGCCATGCAGGTAATGGGCTGCGGATTTTTTATTACCAAAGCTTTTTTAGTTAGTTTTATCAACTTTGAAACCGCTTATAATCTCTGCATTTTCAAAAAAAGCTTTTGCGGATGCTTCGTCCTTATCATCTATCCGCCCATCATAACTTAAAGCCGTATCAGCAGTATATCCCCAGCTGTATAATGGTTCTGCACAGACAGCCGCCCCTTCAATATCAAGCGAAACTTCGCTTATCCAGCCGATGTGATACGGCTCGCTCGCACTTGTATGAACTCCGGTGATATACGTTTTTCCATTATATAAATACAAGTCAAGATTTGGCGTGTACCAATCTGTATAGTCATCTGATTTGTAGATATCTGCTTCTGTAACAGGCTTGCCGAATGCCACAGAAGCATAGCCTCCCAATGATTTATAATCTGCTAATTCTTTGCCATAGGTTCCGTCAATATTCTGTCTGATTATCCACAGATAGGTATCAGCAAGCAGCATTTCGGCAGTTCCGTCCTTATCAATATCAATAAAATTGTAATAGCAATTTACACCGTCATCGACAGAATCAAGAACCGCCGATATCTGACTATAGTCCCAACCGTTATACTCCTGCATTTCATTGGAAATCATATTTTGGTTATCCCTGCTGTCATCAGTCAGTTCTTCATAATCATTACAACCTGAAAACGTATAACATATCAAGTAAACTATTATAAAATAAATTCTTTTTTTCATAATTTTAAACCTCTTAGACTAACTTGCATATTATGTTAATAATATCTATAACCATAGCAGCTCTCATCTGCTCCTGACAAATCAGCTTCTCTCCAACGAACTGCATTTCGTTCAGCGTTTGTATATGATTCATAGTTATCTTCTAACCGAACATTATTTTCAAGACCTATTTCTAAATGTCCGACCATTTTTGCTGCTTGATAATAAAATGTATCCGAGTACACCATATTCTGGGCTTCATTATAACTTGTACATATACCTGCATTAACCAAAGCGTTTGATACGGAATCAACCCCGATATTCATATATTTTTCTGAAACATTTCCCGTAGAACCAAAATAATTCCTTGAATTCTGTGCATTGCTTTCTCCAAAGCATATTCCTATAAATGTATATCCATCAAATGTGTACCCTTGTTCACGATATTCTGAAATGCCTGAGTATGTATTTGGCAGTTCAAGCATCACTTTTTGATAATCAATATTACTAAATACATTTTTTGACGGAGATTCTTTTCCCTTTGCTGAATACTGATTATAAAATCCATGTACTTTGTTTGCATATTTATCAACACTACTTGAATTATTATAATCCCCATTCAAAACCCTATTGAACTGCTCTGCCATATTGCCGTTGGAAATTCTGCTTGTCTGAAAGCCGCATATCTCCTCTGCCCTCTTAACAGGGTCGTACTTTGATTTGTCTCCCTTGAAAACATTTTCAAAAACATAT
>JAGAJY010000269.1 GCA_017848125.1 Oscillospiraceae bacterium | reverse complement strand
GTATTACGATGATATATAGTAATTGGGGAATCTATATAGATTATAGAAAAAACGATAAAAAACCTGATATAATTAGGAAGAGAAAGCATTTATTGATTGCATCTGTGGTTTTATTAGTTATCTTAATGATTTGGTTTATCTATGAAATAATTCATCTTATATAGTTACGAAGATTGTGTTTTACAAGATGTCAAATCTCAGTTTATCAAAGTGATTAAACCCAATATATCCGTGAGGTATTAAAATAACCCGTGAAGGATTTCTTCACGGGTTATACTTTTTGGCTCTATCTGCCTTACGGCAGGGGCTATGTTTATCGGTTACAGCTTTGATAGAGCTGTCAATATTATCTGTGAGATAACAGAAGCAGTTATCAAAGTAACAGAATTAAAATAATCAACGCCCAGAACCAATGACTGAAGGAATTCGTGTTCGTAATATGTGGGTACAGAATTGACAGCTTTTTGCAGCTCATAAATCAGTATTATCGCACAGCCGACTGCAAGTTCAGCTTTAAAAACGTAGTTCAGCTTTTTTTTTAATAAAGAAAAAAGCTGCATATCTGCTTTAAGCAGGCAGATTGAAATAGCCTGTCCGCTGATGATAAGAACAAATGCAAAAAAAGACAGCGAAAAATCGGCTATAATGTCCGTAAAGTCATAATATCCTTTATTATATTTTACTCTTACATATAATGCTTCAAAAAGCATAAGAACTATGCCTATAGCAAGACAAGATATAACAATTCTTTGCAAAAGAGTGATAGGCTTAATATTTATTCCCCCTTGTGACAAATCGGCAGGTCATATTCAGATATACAGACTGCCGCAGAAAAATCTGCGGCAGTCATTATTTTACTTTATTTCGCTGTGATAAGCCTGAAGCGACTTAACTCCGATGCACTTATTCTCCTTGGCAGCCTTGATACCGTCAGCGCTTGCCTTAGCGGCAGCCATTGTGGTAATGTAGGTAACTCTGTGCTTGATAGCCTCCTTACGGATATAGCTGTCGTCGTGAGAGCTTGTCTTGCCTGCGGGAGTGTTGATGATAAGCTGTATCTCGCCGTTTGCGATCTCGTCGGCAATGTTGGGTCTGCCCTCGTAAATCTTGAAGATCTTCTTTGCAGGGATTCCCGATTCGGTAATAAGCTCATAGCTCTTGCCTGTTGCAAGGATATTGAAGCCAAGCTCGTGGAAGGACTTTGCAATATCAACAAGCTCGGGCTTGTCTCTGTCGCATACGCTGAGGAGAACTGTGCCCTCCTCGGGAAGTCTTGTCTGAGTAGCCTCCTGAGCCTTGTAGTATGCCTCGCCGAAGGAAGGCGAAAGACCGAGAACCTCGCCTGTGGAGCGCATTTCGGGACCGAGAACAGGGTCAACCTCCTGGAACATATTGAAGGGGAATACCGCTTCCTTTACGCCGTAGTGAGTGATAACCTTGTCACGAAGCCCGGAAACAGGGGACTCCTTTCCTGTGATGGAGGAAGTCATAATTTCGGTAGCTATCTTGACCATATTTATGCTGCAAACCTTGGAAACAAGGGGAACTGTTCTGGACGCTCTGGGGTTTGCTTCAAGAACATAAACGGTGTCGCCCTCAATAGCGTACTGCATATTCATAAGACCGCATACGTTCATTTCAACAGCAATTCTTCTTGTATATTCCTTGATGGTCTCTATCTGCTTTTCTGTGAGATTCTTTGCAGGGAGGATACAAGCGGAGTCGCCCGAATGAACGCCTGCAAGCTCAATGTGCTCCATTACAGCAGGAACGAAGCAGTTCTTTCCGTCGGAAATTGCGTCAGCCTCGCACTCTGTTGCGTGGTTGAGGAAACGGTCAATGAGAATGGGTCTGTCGGGGGTAACGCCTACAGCCGCAGACATATAAACTCTCATCATTTCGTCATCGTGAACTATCTCCATACCTCTGCCGCCGAGAACGTAGGAGGGACGAACCATAACGGGGTAGCCGATCCTGTTTGCGATCTCCAGAGCCTCGTCAACATTTACAGCCATGCCTGCCTCGGGCATAGGAATTTCGAGACGATCCATCATATCACGGAAATGGTCTCTGTCCTCCGCAAGGTCAATGGTCTCGGGAGATGTGCCGAGAATGTTTACGCCGTTCTTTTTAAGGTCAGCCGCAAGGTTCAGAGGAGTCTGACCGCCGAACTGAGCGATAACGCCTACAGGCTTTTCCTTTTCGTGAATACTGAGAACGTCCTCCAGAGTAAGAGGCTCAAAGTAGAGCTTGTCGGAGGTGTCGTAGTCGGTGGATACGGTCTCAGGGTTGCAGTTAACGATTATTGACTCAAAACCGAGCTTTTTGAGGGCAAGGGCTGCATGAACACAGCAGTAGTCAAACTCGATACCCTGACCGATTCTGTTTGGACCGCCGCCGAGTATCATGATCTTGGGCTTGTCCGAAACAGGGCTCTTATCCTCGGAAAGGTGGTAAGTGGAGTAGTAGTATGCGGCATTTTCCGTTCCGCTTACATGAACACCCTCCCAAGCCTCTCTGATATTGTACTTATATCTTGCATTTCTTATATCGTCCTCGGAAACCTCAAGAAGCTTGCTGAGGTATCTGTCGCTGAAACCGTCAAGCTTAGCCTGTCTGAGAACGCTTTCCTCGGGAATACTTCCCTTGACTGCGAGAAGAGCTTCTTCCTCCTCAACAAGCTCCTTCATCTGCTCAAGGAACCAGTGCTTTATCTTGGTAAGAGCATATATCTCGTCAGTAGTCGCACCCTTGCGGAGTGCCTCATATATAATGAACTGTCTTTCGCTGGAGGGGAATCTGAGCTTTGCGAGAAGCTCGTCCTTTGTGAGAGAGTTGAAATCCTTTGCGAAGCCAAGACCGTATCTGCCTGTTTCAAGGCTGCGGATAGCCTTCTGGAAAGCTTCCTTGTAGGTCTTGCCTATGCTCATTACTTCGCCTACCGCTCTCATCTGAGTGCCCAGCTTGTCCTCTGCACCCTTGAACTTTTCAAACGCCCAGCGAGCGAACTTGATAACAACATAGTCGCCGTCGGGAACGTATTTATCGAGAGTGCCGTACTTGCCGCAGGGGATCTCCTTAAGTGTAAGACCGCAGGCGAGCATTGCCGAAACAAGGGCGATGGGGAAGCCTGTTGCCTTGGAAGCAAGTGCGGAGGAACGTGATGTACGGGGATTTATTTCAATTACAACGATTCTGCCGCTTACAGGGTCATGGGCAAACTGGCAGTTGCAGCCGCCGATAACGTCGATGGCCTCAATGATCTTATAGGACTGCTCCTGAAGCTTCTTCTGAACCTCCTCGGAAATTGTGAGCATAGGTGCGGAGCAGAAGGAGTCGCCTGTGTGAACACCGATGGGGTCGATGTTTTCTATGAAGCAGACGGTGATCTTGTTGTTCTCAGCGTCTCTTACTACCTCAAGCTCAAGCTCTTCCCAGCCGCTGATACATTCCTCAACGAGAACCTGACCCACAAGGCTTGCCTGGAGACCTCTCTCGCAGACGATTTTCAGCTCATCTACATTATAAACCATACCGCCGCCTGCGCCGCCCATTGTGTAAGCGGGACGGAGAACAACGGGATATTTAAGCTCCTCAGCGATCTTTACAGCTTCGTCGACTGAATATGCGACCTGGCTTCTTGCCATTTCGATGCCGAGCTTATCCATAGTGTTCTTGAACTCGATACGGTCCTCGCCTCTTTCGATAGCGTCAACCTGAACACCGATTACCTTGACGTTATACTTTTCGAGAACTCCCGCTTCGGAAAGCTCCGAACAAAGATTAAGCCCCGACTGTCCGCCGAGATTGGGCAGAAGTGCATCAGGACGCTCTTTTTCGATTATCTGTGTGAGTCTGTCAACATTGAGAGGCTCAACGTATGTAATGTCCGCAACGTCGGGGTCTGTCATAATGGTTGCGGGGTTGGAGTTTACCAGTACGATCTCATATCCGAGGTTACGGAGCGCCTTGCAAGCCTGCGTACCCGAATAGTCAAACTCGCAAGCCTGACCAATGATAATGGGACCTGAGCCGATAATCAAAATTTTGTTAATATCCTGCTTTTTTGGCATAATCAAAACTCCCTGTCCACCTGCAGCGTGCAAGTGTTATTTATCGAAAATCATAATTTCGCTAAACTATATAATATCACAAGATGAAAAAAAATGCAAGAGCCTGAGAAAAAAATATTGAAAAAATTATCGGCGTGATTCGGCTTTGATACGTCGTTTTCGGCAAACGGAGAATAAAAAGTTATATGTTTTCCGATTGTTTACAAAAAAGAAAAAATCAGGGATCGGAGCATTGATAATATATTCTCTAAAAATTTCTGAATAATCCGAATGATTTTGGTTAATCCTCCCAAAAGGACTTTTCCTTTATTCTATTGAATTTTCGGAATGAATATGATATACTTTATTTTATCGTATTCTGAAAGGAAGGATTATTTTGGAATTCAAGTATAAGCTGAGACGTTTTTTCAGAAATATAGGCATTGACAGCCTTATGACCTATGTGGCGGCTTCAATGGCGATAATTTTTGTGGGAGACCTGTTTACGGGCGGTATGCTTTCGCCTTTTCTTGCATTCAGCAGAGATGCGATTTTACAGGGTGAGATATGGCGTCTTGTTACGTTTCTTGTGCTACCCCAGACAGGAAGTGCCGTGTGGATAGTCCTGTCGGTGTACTATTATTATTGGATAGGCAGGGAGCTTGAACAGGAATGGGGAAGTCATAACCTTACGCTGTATTTCCTGCTGGGAGCAATTCTGCTGATCGGTGTGGGAATGTTTGC
>JAGAJY010000268.1 GCA_017848125.1 Oscillospiraceae bacterium | reverse complement strand
TACTTCCTGGATTTCCACAACAGCAGCTATCCCACACCTCTTTATGAGCTTCTTGATACAAAGCCCGGAGACGCTTTTGATGAGGAGCAGCATACAAAGATCATGACCAGAGAGGAAAGAAAGGCAGCATTCTTTGATACAAAGAAGAAGGCAGTTGCCGAGGGTCCTGTCAAGGAGGTTGTGCTTCTTGGCTTTAAGAACCTTAAAAACGGCAGAATCCTTAAGCCCACTCTTGTAAGAAACTAATAGCAATTTTTCAGCCGCATTTCAAACGGAAATGCGGCTGATTTATTCGGCGAAACTTATGTAGTTCCGCCTGTGCCAAGACCAAAGCTGATGGAAAGTGCGTTATTGACCTGATTCATTGACGGAACATCAAGCTCTCCCATACGCTCTTTCAGCCTTTTTTTATCTATTGTACGGATCTGCTCCAGAAGCACTACGCTGTCCTTCGCAAGACCGCATTTATCTGCATTAAGCTCAATGTGGGTAGGCAGCTTTGCCTTTTCACGCTGGCTTGTTATTGCTGCGGCGATAACTGTGGGGGAGTGGCGGTTTCCCACATCATTCTGAACAATAAGAACAGGGCGAATGCCGCCTTGCTCAGAGCCAACAACAGGACTCAGATCCGCATAATATATTTCTCCTCTTTTTACAGACATTTTAATCTCATCCTTTCCTTATATAGTAGGAGTTTTTGTCTGTCTATATTTTTACCGTTAAGAAGAAAAATAATCACAGATAGAAAATTTTTTGAAAATAGCAGGACAATTTCACTACTCAAATAAGAGGTGAAAACAGTCCTGCTTTATTTTATGCAATATTCGACACGGATGTTACGGTGGTGAAACAGAGATAAAGGGTAATAATTAACCATGGAACAGATGTAAAAAAGTATTTCCATGTGCGTTTTGAGGTATAAATATTTGAATCAACAAGCTTTCCGTGTGGCTTGGAAAAATATTTTACTGCTATTACAACAGATGCGATTATGCAGACAAGTCTGAAAAGGAAAATAATCATTGATACTGTGATAAAGGGAAGTGATGTTGTAAGAATAGCGGTTATATCATCAAGGTTATCCATATCCACCGATTCCATCAGAACCATAAGAACAGCCGACATTGTATTGTTCAGTATGTGGAGCATAATTGAAGGGATGAGAGAATCGCTTTTCACTGCAATATAGCCCCATATAAGTCCAATCGCAAAAGCAGGAATGCATTGAATAATGTTCTGGTGCATAAGTCCGAAAAGGACAGATGACATAATTATTCCGAACAAATTGCCGTATTTTCGCAGTCCTTCAAGGAGAACTCCTCTGAAAATAAGCTCCTCCAGTACAGGTCCAAGAAGGCAGATATAGAAATAGATGATAATATCAAGCCATAAAGGATTTCCCACAGGGGCAATGCTTGCCGCAGAAACGCTGTCTGCGCTGAAATCCGAAAGCTTGCCCATTGCCAGCATAATGATAAATATCAGGAAAACATTTGCAAATGCCGCAAAGGTAGCAACGCTGAATGTCATTGCTGTCGCTGACAGAAAGCCCCGACCGTTAAGACCTGTGTGACTAAGCTTGCTTTTAAGATCTGCTTTGGTCACGAGAAGTCCTACGCACAGAGCCGCAATGTCCGCTGCAATTGGAAAGCCATAGGAATATATTGCAGACATTACAGGATTATTTCTCAGAAGCTCCTTGCCTGTGTTTATACATTCCGATGAGAGACCGCCTCCCATAATTGCTGCGGAAATGTTCATTATCAGCGTATTCAGACCGCTGAAAATCAGAACAAGAGTTATCATTATCCATGCAAGCTTAAAATAGTGCTTTCGCAGAAGCTTGTGTTCATCGAAAGAAGGTTGGGCGTAATTTAGGTAGGTCATATATCTGTCTCCTTTATTGCAAAACGCTCCGATAAACGGAGCGTCAGCTTCTGATAATTTTCAGTACGGGTGATTTCTTTTCGGGAGCATTTTCTCTGTATGAGAAAAGCCCTTTGAATCTGCGTTCAGCTTCATCAAGGTCACATTCGGCAGAGGTTACAAGCTTTCCAAGCACATCGCCGCAATTGATCTTATCACCTACAGATTTGGAAAAAACTATTCCTGCTGTAGGGTCTATGGAAGCTTCCTTGGTTTTACGTCCCGCACCAAGCTCCAGAGAGAGCAGTCCTGTTTTTTCACAGGATATAGCTGAAATATAGCCGTCACATTCTGAAATGACTTCTCTTGTGTAAAGCGGCGTTCCGAAAAGGGAATAATCGTTTATTACATCTGGATTTCCGCCCTGAAGCTGTATCATTTTTTCAAAGGCTTCAAGCGCCTTTCCCGAAGATAATGCATCTTCCGCAAGGGCTTTGCATTGCTCGGGAGTGCCCTTTCCTGCAAGATACAGCATTTCTGCAGAAAGTGTTACGGATATTTCATATATATCATCTGGACAGCTGCCCTTGAGGGCTTCTATTGCTTCAATTACCTCGACTGCATTTCCTACAGCCTTGCCCAGCGGTTTGTCCATATCAGTCAGGACTGCGGTGCATTTTCTTCCCGCAAGCTTGCCGACTGCAATCATTTCCTCTGCAAGAGCCAGCGCATCGTCATAGTTTTTCATAAATGCGCCGTCGCCGACCTTTACATCAAGTACGATTCCGTCTGCACCTGTTGCAAGCTTTTTGCTCATTATGCTTGAACAGATAAGGGGAATACTGTCAACCGTAGCGGTAGCGTTTCGCAGAGCGTAGATTTTCTTATCGGCAGGAACAAGAGTGCCTGTCTGCCCCGATACAGCAAAGCCTGCTTTCTTAATTACCGAGATAAATTCGCTGTGAGAAAGCGATGTTCGGAATCCGGGAATGGATTCAAGCTTGTCAATTGTTCCGCCTGTGTGACCAAGACCTCTGCCTGACATTTTTGGCACGAAAATACCGCAGGCGGCACAGATAGGAGCAGTTATCAGAGTGATCTTATCACCGATACCGCCTGTACTGTGCTTGTCAATGCAAATATCTCCAAGCTCGGCAGAAGGGGAGTAGGTATCGCCCGAATAAACCATTGCCATTGTGAGAGCTGTGGTTTCGGCAGATGTCATTCCATTGAAGCAAACTGCCATAAGAAACGCAGACATCTGGTAATCGGGTATATCACCGCTGACATAGCCGTTTGTTATCTGATTTATTTCAGCTTCGGAAAGCTCGCCTCCACGGCGTTTTTTCATAATAATGTCATAAGCAGTCATATTCAAATTCCTTAAATCAGCTTACTGTAATTCCGGGGAAGTAGAAACGGAGAATATCCTCGTAGGTGTATCCCTGCTTAGCAAGGATATTAGCGCCGTTCTGGCTCATACCTACGCCGTGACCATATCCGTATGTAACAAATGTAAATTCTCCGTTGGCATAGCTTACATCAAAGCACCAGCTCTTTATTCCAAAGTTAAGGACTTTTTCACGGATCTTTCTGCCTGAAACAGAAAGCTGTCCGTCAACATTGACGCTGCTTACATAGTTTCCGTCAACTCTGCCGTTTACTGTAAGCCAGTTTGCAGGGTCATCGGAGAGGGTGATTCCCAGAGTGCTTTCAAGAGCCTGCTTCATCTGAGCCTCGGTATAAGTTGTAACTACGCCGTAATTGGGGTCAGATGTAAGGTCGAAGGGAGTTTCAACACTTGTAAGATAGGGAACGCTTCCGCCCCATACATTTACAGATGATGCGGTTGTACCTGCGGAAGAAGCGGTATAAACAGTCTGAGCAACAGCACCGTTGTAGTAGCAGCACTTTCCGAATACAGCGTCAACTGCGGCTCTTACCTCATCGGGAATTTCATATTTTACAAGTACAGAAGGTACAAGACCGTTTACATTGTGATATTTAACATAAGAATATGCCGCAACAGCCTGTGCTTTCAGCGCTTCGGGGCTGAAATAGGGAGACATTTCAGTGGAAACTATCATACAAACAAGGTCGTATGCATTTATTTCCTGAACACTTCCTCCGAATCTTGCAGTAACCATTTCAGTACCGTCAAATCCTACTGTAGTAAGCTCGGTTTCAGATGTTACTGATTCTGTAAAGCTTGGAACTGTTTCAAAATATGTTCCCGTTGATGAGATTATTGTTGTTTCGGCAGGATAATAATTTCCCCAATAATCAACAGTTGTATCGGAAGATGTGTTTTCTACTGTTGTGGTATTATATTCAGCCTGCATTTCGTTTAGCTTCTGCATAATTTCGTCCTGATTCGGCTCTCTGTCAAGCTCAGAAAGAAGGTCATTATCGGAATTTGCTTCCTCTGCTAAAGCCTCATTATCATCTACAACGGCTTCTTCAAGTTGGTTTTCTGACATTACAATGTCAAGCTCGGTATCCTCAGGAACTGAATCATAGTCAAAATCATCGGGTGCTTCTGTCACTGTTGGAGCTTCAGTAGTTTCGGGGACAGTTACCGTGTCAGCGCCTGCACTTTCTGTAGAAGCATCGTTATCTTCGCTTACAGGAACGGCTGTAGTCACCTCGGGGGCTGTATAAAGAGGTGTTGCTGATACAACAGCTTCCGAATCGGAGTTTATCTCGGGTGCAGCCTGATAATCGGGTGTGTTTTCCATATTATTGCTGATACGCTCATCGTCAGCAGGCAGGGGAGAGTCTGCTGTTTCATTAGCATTGGCAAAAATTCCTGAAATATTCAGAGGAAATTCCGCTTTCTGTTCTTCTGTAACAGCTTCGGATTCCACAGGCTCGGTATCGGTGGGCTCTGTAGCGGTGTTGTAGTAGTACTCCTTGGAGATCTCAGCGTCGTCAACATCGCCTACCATACAGAATGAAAATGTATAGAAGGCGCCTATAGCGCACAGCGCTGCGATACCATTGAGTATAGCTCTCAGTTTCATAGTTAATTGTCCTTTCCCGTTATGTTTTTTCTCTTTGTTTTAATTGCAGATCTTTTGTTTTTGTTATTCTTCTATATATGAACCGCCGTTATATTTATAGTAGATGGCGGGCCATTTCGGATTGGGGTTTTTGCTGAATTTGGTGGTGTCGAAAGTATCTGTGCTTTCATTTTCTCTCAGCTTTCTTGCAACAAGAATGTGACGGGAATCGTCCCATTCAGTCGAGCAGGTGGAAAGAGTCAGATACTTGTCCTCTGCAGTGCACTCAACACCTGTGATAATCGTGCTTCTTTTGGAAATCTCACTGTAGAAATTTTCAAAGGTGTAGTTATCATTGAAATCAACGTAATTGTGATAATCAAATACAGGCTTGTTATCGTCGTGCTCGGGCTTTGTGTTTATTACGAATGAGGATACGATAACGTATGCGTCCTCAGAGTAATTGGTATTATAGTAAATGAACGGATTTTTCAGCCAGTATGCAGGATCCCAGCGGTAGTAATCAAGATTGCCGAACATTGTTCCGTCCTTCTGATTGTGAGCATAAAGGGTAACAACATCGGAACGCTCATATCCGTCATCATAGCTTCTGTGATCTGCAAAGCAGGTGCCGCACTGTCTCTGATTTCCGTAGAAATTGTGATTCAGATAATAATCATTGTCTGTGCCCTTGACAACAGGCTCATCAACACAGTTGGGTATCTGAACATATCCTACTGTATCGGGGTTTATAGCCAGAAGCTCCATGGCAGCAGGAAGCGTGGGCAGAGGAATACGTTCCTCGGGAGTCGTTTCCTGAACAGGCTCGTCCGAGGGTGTTTCAGTCACAGCATCAGATGTCTCGGTAGATAAAACAGACTGCTGCGCCTGACTGTATATAACTTTCAATGTCTTGTGATTCTGCTTTGCTTCATACATTTCGTAGAAATAATTTCCAAGTATAACAGCACAAGCTATCAGCACTATTATTGAAATAATAACAATAAGCTTGCTTATGACCTCGCTCTGGCTGTCGCCTTTCTGAGGTATAAAGGATTCTTTAAAGCTTTTTTTTGTTTTGGGCTTTGAGACTCTTTTTGGAGCAGAGCCTCTTGCCTCATCGCTCATTGACATAAATATATTACCTCTGGTCTTAAATTATCAGGAAACAGCTGATGTATCGTCTGCCGCCGTTTCCGTCAGTTCTCCGTCGGAGCTTGCCGAAGCTGTAGTTTCCTCAGTTACGGGAGCAGTTGTGCCATTCTGAATTATCGGAGCAAGGGAAAGCTTTGATGAGCTTGTCTCCGTGCTGTCACAAACGCTTGTGTCCTCCGGAACTACTGTCTCCTCAGATATTTCTGCGGTAGATTCTGTATAGCATGGGTGCTTGGTTCCGTTTTCAATAATTGGCGCAAGACCCATTCTTGACCTCTTTTCATGGTCAATAGCAGCGGTTGTAGGAGCTGTTGTGGTGGTTTCTTCAGTTGTTTCTGATGTAGTAGTTGTTGTTTCGGTTGTTGTTTCTGAAACAGTAGTGGTTTCAGATGTTGTAGTTTCAGATTCTGTTATAGAGAGGATAGCATTCCAGTCTATTTCCTTTGCATCGGGGTTTATTGTTGCCGAGTGGAAGTTTATCTGAGAAACGTCCTCTCCCTCACGAACTTTTCGTGCAAACACAACAAATCTTGAATCGGAATACTCATTGCTGCAGGTTGAAAGAACAAGAAGCTTGTCCCCGAAAGCAACATCAATTGGTGGGATTATCTGATTGCGGTCATTTACCTGCTTCATATACCAGTTAAAGGTTTTTTCATTATTAAGAGTCTCGATATAGTCGTGGTAATGGAAAACCTCACCGTTTGAGTCCTGACTTTCGTAAACATTAGTAACAAAATATCCGAATATGATATAGTCACCGATACCGTATTCGGTATTGAATACTACAAAGGGATTGTTTTTGTAAAAATCCACATTGTTCTTGTAGTGCTTCAGATTTCCGAACATTGTGCCGTCCTCCTGATTGTGACCGTAGAGGACAATATTCGGTGATGTATATTCCTCATTTAAAGTGCAGCGGTAATCCATAAAAATTGCGCCCGCTTTATTTTTCTTATCATCATAGGTATGGGTCAGATAATAATTATTGTCTGAACCCTGAACAACAGGCTGATAGAGATTACAGCCCTTGATCTCAATAAAGCCCTTGACATTGCCCGAAATCTCCATAAAGCTGTTCATAACGCTTTCGTTATGCTCAATACGTTCTTCTGTTGTAGGAGGGATCGTAACGACCTCACCTACGTCATTTATGGTGGTGGCTACTGTGGTCGTTACCATTTCGGCAATGCTTTCTGCTTCTTCAACCATTTCCTCGGACTGCTTCAATGTAGAAATAAGCATAACTCCTGCCGCTGCAAAAACGCCTGTAGATGCGATAAAAACTATCTTTCGGATAATTTCCGCCGCACTGTCACCCTTCCAAGGGATAATTCCCTGAATAAATGGGCGCTTTTTCTTAGACTCATTGTCCGCCTTAGTGCCTGAATCGGCTGACTGTGCAGGTATATTATCGGCTTTTTCTTCGGATATATTGCTGTCGGGAGCAAAGTTGTTGTCTGACAGCAGAGCAGTATCAGCCGTATCCGATACGGAATCCGGTGCAAATTGGTTTTCGTCGGAGGAGACAGCGTCAATTCCCGCTTCCTCGTCGAAAATGACTATCATTCCGTCCTCGTCGGTAACAGGCTCGGTAATAATATCCTTATGAGCTTCGGTGCTTTTTTTCTCAGAAAACAGTACGTTCTCACCTTTTCCGTCGGACATATCCTCGGGGGGGGAGTCAATAGTGCTTTGAAAGCCGCTTCCGAAAGCGGTAGCGTCATCAAAGAATTTGGAAAAATCTCTTATATCCTTGGGCGGATTTTCCGTATCTATATTTATATCAGGCTTTGGGTCACCCTGAATATCATCGGGGATAAAATCTTCGATCAGACTGTCAAAAAAGCCTGATACGGAAGACTCGCCTTCGGTTGCCTTCTTTTCTTCTGACATAAATCTATTTACCTCAAAATCAAATTTTTGTTAGGACTGCTTTTCGGATTTTATCAGTTTCCGTAGATAAAATTCCAGTCAGGCTCCTTAACATCGGGGTTAAGCTTAGCGAGAGATGTATCTACCTCGGGGCTTTCGCCGTCACGGACCTTTCTTCCGATAACGATAAAGCGTGAAGGCTCAAACTCGTTGCTGCAGGTGGACAGAGTAAGGAACTGGTCGTCCTCGCATACATCAACGCCTGTGATTATCTCTGAGCGTTCGGTAACGTTTTTCATAAACTGCTCATAGGTATATTCCTTTGAGCCGAAGCGGATATAATTCTGATAATCGAATACTACGCCGTCCCTTGTGTGCTGAGGCTCAACCTCGCAGACAAAGAGAGCTATTATCTTGTATGTATATTCCTCGTAAAGATTTGAGAATGTGAATGTGGGGTGCTGGAGATAGAAGTCAAACTTGCTTGTGTTCTGCTTTGTTATCTTGTATTTCTGGAGAGTGCCGAACATAGTTCCGTTTGCCTGATTGTGACCGTAAAGGATAATGTTGTCGCTCTGGTTGAAGCCATAGTCATTTACTACACAGCGATAGTCTGCAAATACAGTTCCCGGCTGTGAGCTTCTGCCGTAAAAGTCGTGATCAAGATAGAAATCGTTGTCTGCGCACTGAACGACCACATTGTCGATAGATGTTCCGCCGACAGTGATCCAGCCTGCCGTATCGGGATTTTCTTCGATAAAGCTTTTCATCGAATCAAGTTCAACCAGCGGCTCGAGAACAGTGGTTTCCTCGGTAGTGGTGGTTTCGGGGGCTGTTGTTTCGGTGGGAGCAGTGGTTTCCTCAGTTTCCTGAGTTATCATCACTGTATCGGTATGACGGTTGGCAAGGTCGTTGTTAAGCTCCTCCGCACGCTTTTCCTGAATAAGATAATATGCGAGATATGCCAGAGATAGTACAAGGATTACAGAAGCTACTATAATTATGATAGTTCTTGATCTTGTTTCGTTGTTCTTGCTGCTCATTTTATCTTTCCTTTGCATTTTTTATTTGTCTGTTATCTGAAAATCAGCTTCCAGTCAGGTTCTTTTGCCTGAGGATTCAGATATGCCGCAGAGGTGTCCACCTCAGAGCTTTCGCCCTTGCGGGTCTTTCTTGCGAATACTACGAATCTTGACGGCTCGAATTCATTGCTGCAGGTAGACAGGGTCAGAAATTCATCACCGTACTCCACGTCAACGGCTGTGACTATCTGAGAACGCTCCGTTATATTGGCAATAAACCTGTCATAGGTTTCCCTGTCGGAGAGGTCAAGGTAATTGTGATAGTCAAAAACGATACCGTCGGAGGTCTGATGAGGCTCAACTTCTGTTACAAAATATGCAAATATCTTATAGACATCAGATTCGTAATTTGAGTTAAATGTAATTGTAGGGTGATTGATATAATGATTAAGATTCTTTTTATAATCCTTCAGACTGCCGAACATAGTCCTGTCCTTCTGATTGTGACCGTAAAGAACAAGATTGTCCGAGCGCTCTGAATCGGTCAGAGTGTTTCTGTAATCGAGAAAAACAGTTCCTGCTTTGTTTGATGAGCCGTCAAAGGCTTTTTTCAGATAATCATCATTATTCCCTGTCTGAACAATCGGAAAATCCACCTCAGTCCCGGGGATGCAGATATAGCCCACGGTATCGGGATTCAGCCTTAGAAGCTCCTCGGCACCTGCCAGCGTCCTGCCGTCAGATGAATGTGAAATTACCGATTGATACAGGCTTTTCAGCGAGTCGTTGAGCTGCTTTGCCGAGAAAGAAAGCCTGAATTCGTTTGCAAGTATAACACCGCAGGCAATAAGAACAAGCAGAGCAAACTGCGTAAAAAGCTTTGACAGGATCTCTTTGACGCTGTCGCCCTTTTGTATAAGCAGCCAATGCCCTCTTTTAGCTTTTTTCTTTGCCTTCACGGCTTTTTTATAAGCTTTTTTGGCGCTTTTTGACATAGCCATCTGAAAAATCTCCCTGCCTGTTTTCGCAGGCACAGACGGTGACGGATAATTTACCCCTTTGCACACGTCTACATAATACTATAATACACTTTTTTTGCACTAATGTCAATAAATCGGCATAAAGTTTGTGACATATATCAAATATCGCCCTTACTTTTTTACAAATAAGGGCGATATTTCACTTTGTTTACACAGTATTGTCATTATTGACCGATGGTAAAGCGTTTTACCTCGGTTTCTTCGACTGCTTTTGCGATAAGCGGCTCAAAATCAAAGCTGTTCTGAGCGGAAATGACATCTTCAAGAACAGGACGTGTTTTGGGGTGCTTGGGGGTGAATACGGTACAGCAGTCCTCATAAGGCTCGATGGATATGTCAAAGGTGTCGATTTTGCGGGCAATTTCGACTATTTCGCTCTTGTCCATACCTATAACGGGACGGAAAACAGGCATACGGCAGGCGTTATCGGTGCAGACTATTGCTCCCATTGTCTGGCTTGCCACCTGTCCCACGCTTTCGCCTGTGATAAGAGCGGTTATCTCGTTCTTTTCACATATACGCTGAGCTATCTCCATCATAAGACGGCGCATTATAATTGTGAAAAGCTCCTCGGGGCAGTTGTCTCTGAGAGCCTCCTGAATTTCGGTAAAAGGAACGCAGTAGAAAGTGGTATCACCGCACCATGGGGTAATCTTTTCGCAGAGCCTTTCGACTTTAAGACGTGCTCTGTCAGATGTGTAGGGAGGAGATACAAAGTGAATCGCAGAAATGTCTATACCACGCTTTGCCATCATATAGCCTGCAACGGGGCTGTCGATACCGCCCGAGAGCAGAAGCATTGCCTTGCCCGAAGTGCCTACGGGGATACCTCCCGCAGCAGGTCTGTTGCCTGTGTGGATATATGCCTGAGTATCTCTTATCTCAACGTTTACGGTCACATCGGGTTTTTTTACATCAACGTCGAGACGGGGGAATTTTTCAAGTATGCGTCCGCCGAGCTGGGCGCAGATTTCGGGTGATTTCATAGGAAAACGCTTGTCTGAACGCTTTGCCTCCACCTTGAAGGTCCTTGCGCAGGAAAGCTCATCTCCGCAGTATTCAAGCACATCACGAACGATTATCTCAAAATCCTTCTCGGTTATCATTGCACGGCATATTGCTGCCGCACCGAACACCCTTGAGGCTCTTAATACTGCCTCGTCCATATCGATCGTTTCGTCGGCAGGCTCGCAGTATATCATTGACTGTGAACGGGTATATGTGAATTTACCGAGGGGCTTGAGACGGTGACGGAGATTTTTTATGAATGCCTCCTCAAAATTTCTCTTGTTAAGTCCCTTGAGTGCGATCTCGCCCTCTTTAAGAAGAATTATTTCTTTCATTTAAGTTTATCCTTTCGGTTAATTGTTTTTTGTAAAGCTTTTCGGAAGCTTTTTGATATTGGCATATTCGGGACGAAGCAGCTTATATAAATGAAGTCCCTTTTCCATTCCGAAGCTTTTGGTCATTCCTGTGTAAAACTGTTGCTTGTCCGTGGAGGATTTTGCAAGCTTAATGATATTATTACGTATATCCTTGGAAATCTTTTGAGAAGAAAAAATATCCATTAGCTTTTTTATTTCGGGTGATACGGTGTCAGAAGGCTCTGCTGTAGAATCTGCACACAGATCATCTGTTTTTGTTTCATTATTGGATTCTGATACAGGCTTTGTCTGCAGGGATTCCTGAAAAATCTGCGGTACAGTAATATCCTCGCCCTTGAAGTATCTGCCGACAGATGGAAGTATTCTTATCTGAATATCGGCGTTTTTGCTCCAGAAGCCTTTTACCGAAGAATATCCGTTGTCGGCACTTATTATAACAAAGCTTCTGTCGGGACTTACCGCAACAAGATAGCCCAGGAAGGAATCCAACTGAAAATCCAGTGCATTCTTCATTCCCGAGGAAACACTCATATAATGTATATCAGCATTTGAAGCCATAATCGCCTGATGAGCTTGAAAACTCAGAGAATCGGAATTTGCGGAATAGAATATGTAAACGGTATCCTTTTCCGAAAGCTTGTCTATTCCCGAAAGTCCCGGAGAATGTACATTTTCAAAATCAATAAGAAAAACTGACATAGTTGGATACTCCTTAATCACTGCCTTTTTGCAAGGCTCATATATCCCTCACGCAGAGCGGTTACAAGGGCTTCAATATCGCCGCCCGAGGAGGTTTTTGAAAACGACACTCTTATTGCTGAATCCGCAGCCTTGTCCGAAACGCCCATAGCGGTCAGTACGCTGCTGTGAGCGCCCTTTGAGCAGGCAGAGCCGCTTGAAACAAATACGTTTTTGCTTTCAAGAAAATGAAGCATTATTTCGGAGCGTATGCCGTTTACGGAGAAATTCAGAATATAGGGGCATTGCTCCTCGGCATTTGAATTTATCGATATATAATCCAGAGCCGCAAGCTTTTTTCTCAGCCGCAGATTAAGTTCCTCGGCATTTGAATAAGCTGTTGCAATGGAGGGGAGCTGTGCTCTTACTGCCGCACCGAACGCACTTATAAGGGGAACAGACTCCGTTCCCGAGCGAAGTCCCTTTTCCTGACCGCCGCCTATCATTCTTGGAGCAATTCGTATCCCTTTTCGTATGTACATTGCACCGACTCCCTTGGGAGCGTGGACCTTATGACCGCTTACTGTAATAAGGTCTGCACTCAGGTCAGCTGTTTTGATAGGCAGCTTCATAAACGCCTGAACAGCGTCGCAGTGAGTGATACATTCGGGATAAAGCTTTTTGATACGATTGAAAATACGCTTTACAGGCATAATTGCTCCCGTTTCATTGTTTACATACATACAGGAGGCGAGCAGGGTGTCATGATCCACAGCGTCAACAAATTCGTCTGCGTCAATAGAGCCGTCCTTCTGCGGTTTTATTCTTATTACCGTAAATCCGCTTTTTTCGAGATGCTTCATTGTTTCCTCAACAGAGGGGTGCTCTATAGCGGATACGACTATCTTTTTCCGACGTCTTCCGTAATTCTCCGCCGCACCGAGAATAAGCGTGTTGTTTGCTTCGGTTGCTCCTGATGTAAAGGTGATACATTCGGGCTGGCATACAAGAGCGGCGGCAATTGCCTTTCGTGCGTCTGTAACGGCAAGCTCTGCGCTCAGACCGACCTTGTGCAGAGAGGAGGGATTTCCGTAGTTTTCGGTCATAGCCGCCACGCAGGCGCTTACAGCTTCATCACAGGGCTTGGTCGTTGCGGCATTGTCAAGATATGCAGGCATATTTTATCGTCCTTTCTTAAGGATATATCAGCTTTATTACACAATTATTTTTATTATACTACATTTTCACAGAGATTTCCATAGATTTTTTTAAAACATTGAATTTATAAGGCGTTTGTGTAAAAGTTGTCCTTAGATTTATGCTTTGTTTGTGTAAAATGTCGGATTATAACAAAAAGATATATATTTTTACTATAATTATTAACAATATCTGTAAGCCGATATGTTATAATTACATTAAATATAGATATACCGTCAATATGACAATATTATATCAAAGAGAAGGGTTATTTTATGGCAGACAATCACGGAGGCGCACTGGGAAGAAAGACTACCATCGGCGCAAGAATAGTAAGACTTTCGGTTATTCCCGTTCTGGTTTCCATTGCGGCGCTGACCGCATTCAACCTTATAATGATGTACAGCAGCGTTACCAAATCGTCCCAGAGCGAAATAGAGCTGCTGACCATTTCATATTCATCGGCAATATCCAATGCGGATATTACCAAAAACAAGAATTATCTGAATGAGATATTCACCGATTTTGATGAAGTCAACAGCTACGGCGGCTTCGGCTTCGTTGCTACCGAAACAGGCGGTGTTATTTCGGAAACAAGTATTCCTTATTTTGGAAAGGGAGACGACCTGAACGCTCTTGCCGAAGGGGACAGCGGTTACAGCGAGCTTGCGGCGCTTGTAGGATCGCTTAACAGAAATAATTTTGACTATGAAAGTATAGTCCGTCAGGGACAGCAGATTGTTTCTCTCTGCGGTGAAAAGTATCTTGCAGGCTGGACAAATATCAGTAATTTCGATACCTGCTATACCTTCATTCTGCTTCCCTATAACAGCATTATGAAGCCCTTTTATATTTCGGCTGTTATAGCCTTGTCAATTGCATTTCTGCTGATTGCGGCGGCTCTTACCGTTTCCCTCAGAACTGCAAGGAAGATAACAAAGCCCATATCAGACGCTACCGAACGTCTTACCGCTCTTGCAAAGGGCGACCTTGAATCTCCGTCACCTGTTACCGACAGAAATGACGAGACATTCATTCTCCTCAATTCTCTGGGTGAAACAATCACTTCGCTCAATGCTTACATAACAGATATCAGAAACGTGCTTTCCGCAGTTGCTGACGGCGACCTGCTTTTTACATCAAATACAGTCTATACAGGCGATTTTGAAACTATAAAGCACGCTCTTGATAAGATAATGCTTTCGCTTAACGGTACATTCAGCGAGGTAAACAAGGCGGCACATTCCGTAAAGGTCTGCTCCGAGCATGTTTCGGACGGTACAGCCGTGCTTTCAAGAAATGCTTCCGCCGAGGCAGGAACTATTGAACAGCTTGCCGATTCCATTGCACGGATAAACGAAAAGATAACCGAGAATGCCAATCAGGCTGAAAGCGCACGGAGTCTGTCATCAACCGCTGACGAGGCTGCTGAGCAGGGCAGCAGGAATATGCGCCGAATGATAGAGGCTATCAACGATATTGAGACATCTTCCGCAGAGATCGAAAAGATAATCAAGGTTATTGACGATATTGCTTTCCAGACCAATATCCTTGCCCTTAACGCCGCGGTTGAAGCCGCAAGAGCGGGAGAAGCAGGCAAGGGCTTTGCGGTAGTTGCCGACGAGGTAAGAAATCTTGCCAACAAATCCGCAGAGGCGGCGGCAAGAACGGGTCAGCTTATTACAAGGTCGATAGATTCGGTAAGAAACGGTACACAGCTTGCGGACGCTGCGGCTGAATCCTTAGAAAAGGTTGTGGAAATGGTTTCCACAGTTTCGGAAATTATTGACAAGATCGCCGTTTCCGCTGTTGAACAGGCTGATGCAGTTGCAAGGATAAACGACGGTATGGACGCTATCAACGGAACTATCAGGGATAATTCCGTTACCGCTGAGCGTAATGCGGAGGTTTCCAAGGAGCTTTCAGACCAGTTTGAGATACTTAACAGACGGATAAATTCTTTCAAGTTCAGATAAAAAAATACAGCTTGCAGAAACAATGCTCTGCAAGCTGATTTTTTTAAAGCTGTGTTACAAGAGAAAATGCGACATAGATGCTGAGAACTGCGGAAACCCAGAATGTGGGGGTTTTAATAAGTGTATTGACCGTAAGCTCCTTGCGCTCAGAGGGCTCTGCGTTGTATATGAAGCCTGTTATTGCGTCATTGTCATTGACCTTGCCGTATTTTCTGAGAAGAATTACAAGAGCGGCGATGCCGATAACCATTTCAACACCGAACATAATCATTTCGCCCATAACAGCCTTTTCCTGTCCGAGAACATCAATAAGCTTGTATTCAAACACGAAGCTTGCAATGAAAGCATTGAGATTTGCAGCCATATGGCATATGATGGCAGGGCGTACAGAGCCGCTTTTAAGTGCAATATAGCCGAGGATAAGACCGAGAAGGAAGCCGTTGAAAATCTGGTTGAAGTTCATATGCATAAGACCGAAAAGCAGAGATGATGCGAAAAGTCCGAAGGCTCTGCTGACAGGGGAGAGAAAGTTAAGTACACCGCTTCTGAACATAAGCTCTTCAAGTACAGGACCTAAAACTACCATATAAAGGAAAAGTATGATGTTTGTCACTAAATCGTCTGTGAAGGATAAGGACGACATAACCTCCTCATTCATTCCCGCAAAGCCTGTTATGCTCATTACTAATGACTGAATGAAAATCGAAGCACCCTGAACACCGATTATACCCAAAGCGGCAAGGACAGTGCCCGAAATGGGAAGCTTAGATTTGCCGAGGGTGTCTTTAAGTCTGAAAAGCTTTCTGCCTGAAAATACCATAACTATTGCGAATATATTT
>JAGAJY010000267.1 GCA_017848125.1 Oscillospiraceae bacterium | reverse complement strand
TATCAATTATCGACTTGATAATATCGTCCATCACGATTCTCCTTTTTGTCAGACATCAGTTTTTAAGGCTGTGGAGAGGAGCGGGGATCTGACCGCCTCTGTTAATAAACTTGGCAGGTGAATTGCCGTTTACCTTCATAACAGGACCCTTTCCGAACAGACCGCCCCAGTCAAGCACATCGCCTTCCTTGCAGCCGATTGCGGGGATAACTCTTACAGCAGTGGTCTTGCAGTTTACCATACCGATAGCAGCCTCGTCCGCAATGATTCCCGAGATAACCTCTGCCGATGTATCACCGGGAATAACTATCATATCAAGACCTACCGAGCATACAGCGGTCATAGCCTCAAGCTTTTCAATGAGGAGCGAGCCGCTTTCCGCAGCAGCTATCATACCTGCGTCCTCGGAAACGGGAATAAACGCACCCGAAAGACCGCCTATCCTCGAGCAAGCCATTACGCCGCCCTTCTTTACAGCGTCATTGAGCATAGCAAGGCAGGCTGTAGTTCCGGCACAGCCGCACTTCTCCAGACCCATTTCCTCAAGTATGTAAGCAACGCTGTCGCCCACAGCAGGAGTGGGAGCAAGAGAAAGGTCAACTATTCCAAAAGGAACACCCAGCTTCTCTGAGGCTCTTACACCTACCAGCTGACCCACTCTTGTTATCTTATATGCAGTCTTTTTGATAATATCCGCAAGCTCATTTATATCAGCGTCGGGATATTTTGCAAGAGCCGAGCGTACAACTCCGGGGCCCGAAACGCCTACGTTGATAATGCAGTCAGGCTCGCCTACGCCATGGAATGCACCTGCCATAAAGGGATTGTCGTCAACCGCATTGCAGAAAACCACAAGCTTTGCCGCACCGAAGCACTGATTATCAACAGTAGCCTCCGCACATTCTCTGACAATATTTCCCATCAGCTTTACAGCGTCCATATTGATACCCGTCTTTGTAGAGCCGATATTTACCGACGAGCATACGCAGCTTGTGGAAGCAAGCGCCTCGGGAATGGAACGGATAAGCCTTTCATCGCCTGCCGAGAAGCCCTTCTGAACAAGCGCCGAATATCCGCCGATAAGGTTAACACCGCATTCCTTTGCAGCTCTTTCCATAGTAAGAGCGAATTTCACAGGGCTTGCATTGCAGGCAGCCGAAACAATGGCAATGGGAGTAACGGAGATTCTCTTGTTGATAATGGGAATACCGTATTCCTTTTCGATCTCCTCGCCTGTTTTCACAAGCTTTCCCGCACATCTTGTAATCTTCTCGTAAACCTTCTCGCAGGCTCTGTCAATATCGCTGTCAATGCAGTCCATAAGGGAAATTCCCATAGTAATCGTTCTGATGTCAAGACATTCGTCCTGAATCATACGGATAGTTTCAAGAATATCATAAACATTAAGCATAAGTACATTCTCCTACTGTTATATTCTGTGCATAGTATTGAAAATATCCTCGTGCATTGTATGTATTTTAAGACCGAGGCTGTCCCCGAGGGCAGAAAGCTTATCCTGAAGCGCAACAAAATCATTGCTGATATTGGTAATATCCACCAGCATTATCATAGCAAACATATCCTGAAGAACGCTCTGAGTAACCTCTATAACATTTGCATTATTCTCAGCGCAAATGGTGCTTACCTTTGCAAGAATACCTACAGCGTCCTTGCCTATAACCGTAACTACTGCTTTCATAGTGAAAACCCTCCATAAAAAAACTTTAACTTTTATTATAACACATATATTTTAAAAAATAAACAATTATTTCAGTATAAACATAATATTATCACAAATCCAACAAAAAATCAAGTGATAACACACAATCTTTACTGCAATTTAGCTGATATTTTTTGACACATTGACAGTTCTGCCATTTAATGCTATCATAATAAAAGACTGTCCCCGAAAGGAAGCTGTTTACCGTGATAACATATGTTCCCGATTACTACGAAAAATTCCGCTGTATCGGCTCAGACTGCCGTGACAACTGCTGTATCGGCTGGGAAATAGATATTGACAGCAAAACTCTCCAAAAATACAACTCTCTCAGCGGAGCGATGGGCGACGAACTCCGTGCCAATATAACCGTATCGGAAGACGGCTCAGACTGCTTTGCCCTGAGAGAAAACGACCGCTGTCCCTTTTTAAATGAACAGGGCTTATGCAGACTTATCCTGTGGGGCGGCGAGGATATGCTCTGCGAAATATGCTCCCTGCACCCACGCTTCCGTGAATGGTTCGGCGGCAGATGCGAAATGGGCATAGGTCTCTGCTGTGAAGAAGCCGCCCGAATAATCATAAGCGAAACCGCTCCTTTCGGACTGCATACACTCAGCAGCTCCGATGAAAGCTGTGAAAACCTGACAGAAACGCAGAAAAAGCTTCTTGATATCCGTGAAGAGCTTTTCGCAATGATAAACAGCGCAGAAAGCGTGTCAGCCCTTGATAAAAGCCTGCTTGAACACTCTGCAAAAGCCGAATACGAGCTTACAGGCAATGCTCCCGAAGCCGTATACATAGATTTCTCGGAGGAATATGCCGAAAAAGTCCTTTCCCTTATCCGCTCCCTTGAACCGCTGAATGATGACTGGAGCAGACTTGCCGAAAGACTGTACGCAAAAGCATTATCCCCCGATTCAGCTGACCTTGCAGCCCATAAAAATATTCTGTCCTATTTTCTGTTCAGATATTTTATGAAATCCGATTCCGACGGCGAGCTTTTCTTAAAATCAGCCCTTGCCGTGTTCACAGCGCAGGTCATTCAGCTTATTTCCGAATGTACGGGAATGACCCTTGCAGACAGTGCCTGCATATGGTCAAAGGAAACCGAATACAGCGCCGAAAACCTTGACGCTGTATATGATTTTCTCTATAACGAGCATTACGCCTGAGGGTTATTCCTCATCGCAGCCGCAATATCCGTCATTGTAATGATCGGCGCTGTTGTAGCTGCCTATCACCACATTTTTCCTCGGACTGAAAACAAAGCCCATAACCATTCCAATGAGAGTGCATACCGAAAGAAGAAGCAAAAGCTCTCTTTTCTTTATGCATACATCTTCGTCCAAAAAGCCTTTGTATTTCATTAACATAACAAAACCGCCTTTCGTTAACCGTTTATCCTTTTAAGCTGTCTCACATCACGCCCCGCAAAGGGAAGTATCTGACAGCAGCAGAACATTCTTGAAATAATTCTTTCGTTATATGTACGTGCAAGCTCCTCTTTAGACAGATTTGTGCTGATAATAAAGGGCTTTCCCGTATTTATTCTTGTATTGATGATGTTGTAAAGGGTTGATTCGTAAAAAGGCGTATGATGCTCCGAGCCTAAATCGTCGAATATCAGCAGGTCACATTCGCATACGCTTGCAAGAGTATCGCCCATATCCTCCTTGCTGAAATGCTCCTTTTCAATACTTCTGAGAATGTTTATTACAGAGCCGTAAATAACATTATACCCCTTTTCAATGACCTCCTTTGCAACAGCCATTGAAAGATGAGTTTTTCCCACACCTGTCTTTCCCAGAAGCAGAAGGCTTTCCGACCTTTCCGAAAACAGCCTTGCATATTCAAGGCAGAAGCTCAGATTCTTTGACATCAGACTGTAGCAGTCAATGCCGTCAATATTGACGCCCCTGTAGTATTCAAGACTGAAATGAGCAAAATCCGCCTCGGGAAGATTTGCAGAGCGGTTGAGCTCCTCGGAAGCTATCCTGCTGATAAGCCGCCTCATACATTCGCACATTCCCCTGTCGGTAAACCCCGTGTCACAGCACTCCTCACAGCGGTAATGCACCTGTAAATAATCCTCGGGGTAGCCGTTTGCCCTGAGCAGGTCGGCTATCATCTGAGCGCCGTCAAGATTATTCTTTCTGATTCGCTCAAAGCTGTCCTTGTAATTTCCCTTTCTGGCAATTATCATTCTCGAAAGCTCCGTAGCTGTCTGAGCCAGCATACGGCGTATCTCCTCTATCTGGGGAATCCTCGAATAAACCTCACGCTGACGAGCCGCCGCTTCATTTTCGGCTCTCAGCTTTCTTTTTTCCATTTCGTCATTTGCCTTTCGGCGAATTTCCGCTTTAGTCATTCAGACCGCCTCCTCCGTCAGCTCTTTTAACAACAGGCGTGCTGTTAAGAGCGTGTTCAAACAGCAGATCAAGGTCATAGGACGGTGCACTGCTTTTCTGAGGCTGAGGATTGGCATTAGCCTTTGACTGTTTTTTCACAGGCTTTGTCCTCACATCAAACTCCTCTGCCGCCTCTGCCGATTTTATTCCGTTTTCAAACCATGTCCTGAGTATCTTGTCCATATAATGAAAGTAAACCTTGCCTGTATTGTCAACAGTCTTATCATAGGCAAGCTCCACCATATCAACAGTCAGATCCATTGCCGCCCACCCTGATATGTATTTCTTCTGAGATTCTGTCAGCTTGCTCGGAAGCCTCAGCCGTGACTGCACCTTCCCCTCAAAGGAAAATGCTTTCTGCATAACAAGTATTTCATTTTCCGCCTGCTCGTGAGTGGAAATATTCTTGTCGTGCCAGTCTATTGCGATTTTCTCTATCTTTGCCATACTGCTTCTGCCGACGCTGCAGCAGTAAGCGATAAGCATAATTATAATATCCGCCGACATTCCCAGATGGTCGTATATCCACAAAACAGTACGCTGGTCATCAAAGGTCAGCACACGTCCGAGGCTCTGCTCTGCGCTTGAAAACAGAAATCTTATCTCCTCCGACTCTACTATCCTCTCGGCTATCTCCGTGGGAAGAAGTGCTTTCGTAGGCTTGCTCACAGGCTTTGCTTGCTGTGCATGGGCAGACGGTGCCGAGCTGACGGGGGGCTTAGCTATTATCCGCACAGGCTCTTTTTTCTCCGCAACAGCTGACTTAGGGGTATCAGCCTGCACTTCGCATCTTTTCAGCACACCCACATTCACCCAATAGGAAAAAGCCTCCTCCACGTCCTCGGCTGTAACTCCTATATCATCGGGACATTCGGGCGCACGGCGGTGCTTCATAAAGTACAAAAGTACCTTGACGCTTTTTCCGTTTACAAGCTTTAAGCTGTCCGCAGCTGCGTCGGGAACGGCAAAAACGCCCTCCGAGCAGTCCCAGTTGATTTTGTAATCCATTTGCTCTCCTCATATCTGTAAAAAATAAAATCTCATCTTAAAATTATACCATATTCCATTCCAAAATACTATATTCATTTTGCATAGTTTTAAGCCCCATATTTCTATTTTTGGGGCAGAAAAGAAATCCTTTTGTACATTTTTACCGTTTTTCGGGCATTATCGTGTAAATTCTCTGTAAAATAAAATATTCCGATACGGCTTGAAAAAAATGTGCGGTAATGGTATAATAAATGTAATAATGTTTACCTCATTGGAGTTGTTATATTATGATGATAAAGGATATTCAGGAAAAGATCCTGAAGCTTAAAAAAGAAAAAAACATCTGTATTCTCGCTCATTGCTATCAGACTCACGATATTCTTGAGATCGCCGATTTTACAGGTGATTCCTTCGGTCTTGCACAGAAGGCGGCAGAAACCGACTGTGACGGAGTTATAATGTGCGGCGTCCGCTTTATGGCTGAGACCTGCAAGATACTTTCGCCCGAAAAGCACGTTTATCTCCCACGCCCCGAAGCAGGCTGCCCTATGGCGGAACAGCTTGATGTGGAGGAGCTTAAAAAACTGAAGGAGCAGTATAAGGGCTATAAGACCGTAGCCTACATAAACACCACCGCCGAGCTTAAGACTCTCTGCGATGTCTGTGTTACCTCCTCCTCCGCTGTTGAGATAATCAAAAAGATGGACGCTGACAAGATACTCTTTATCCCCGACTGCAATCTGGGCAGCTTTGTTGCAAAGCAGGTGCCCGAAAAGGAATTTGCATTTATCAAAGGCGGCTGTCCCACCCACGCAGATATTACCCCTGAGCAGGCAAGAAAGGCAAAGGCAGCTCATCCCGACGCTCTCCTGCTTCTCCACCCCGAATGTAAGCCCGAGGTAACAGCTATGGCTGATTACGCAGGCAGCACTACGGGAATTATGAGCTATGCCGCAAAAAGCACCGCAAAGGAATTTATCATAGGCACGGAAAACAGCATTGTCCAGCACCTGAGCATCGAACACCCCGATAAGATGTTCTATCCCCTTTCCATGGACTGCTACTGCCATAATATGAAGATAACCTCCATAACAGACGTGCTCCATTGCCTTGAAGGCACCGACGGCGAGGAGATAATCATTCCCGAGGAAACAAGGCTCAAAGCAAAGGTCTGCATTGACGAAATGCTGAGATTGGGATAAGATCATAAATATGATTTCACAAAGCCGTTTGCTTCTAAAACGGCTTTTGATTTTCCCACTTGACAAGATAGCTTATTTGTTATAGAATAACAATAATAAAAAAACCTTGAAAGGACGTACCTACAATGAAAAAAAACAGACTTGCCGCACTTCTT
>JAGAJY010000266.1 GCA_017848125.1 Oscillospiraceae bacterium | reverse complement strand
TTACCTGCGAAATCCCCTTATTTCCGTGAAATAACGGAGCAAGGGGTGAGAAATGCGATAGCATTTCGAGGGGAGGCAAACACGACTGCCTCCCCTTCTAACAATTTTCTGTAAATTCACCCTTCAAAACGTTCCTGTGGAACGTTTTGAACAAAGCTGATTTTGTGCAGTTTTTGTGCAAAGTAACAATAGCAGTTTCTTTTTCGACAGACTGTAATATTCTGAGAAGAATTATTTATTGAGGAGATTCCCCATGGCGAATGTTATACGGATAACAGATCTGTCCGATGAGGGCGTACAGGCGTATTCACGGCTGACTGAGGCACAGCTGAGAAACCGCCTTGAACCCGAAAAGGGCATTTTTATTGCGGAAAGCCCCAAGGTCATTGCTGTTGCTCTTGACGAGGGCTATGTGCCTGTTTCCATGCTTACAGAGCCTAAGCATATCGAGGGGCAGGCAAGGGATATTATTGACAGGTGCGGCGATATTCCCGTTTACACGGCGGAAAGGAGCGTTCTTGCGGAGCTTGCGGGATTTGAGCTGACAAGGGGTGTGCTTTGCGCTATGAAGCGTCCCTTGCAGAAATCCCCCGAGGAGATATGCAAGGAGGCAAGGCGTATCGCTGTGCTGGAAAACATTATGGACGCTACGAATATCGGCGCTATATTCCGCTCGGCGGCGGCAATGGGCATTGACGCTGTTCTGCTGACACCCTCCTGCTGTGACCCTTTGTGCAGACGTGCTGTGAGAGTGAGTATGGGAACGGTCTGCCAGATACCTTGGACAAGAATAGGTGATGTGCCGTCGGACTGGAGCAAGGGCGGTGCGGACAGGCTTCGCAGTATGGGCTTTAAAACTGCGGCTATGGCACTGAGCGACGATTCGGTGAGCATTGACGACCCTGTGCTCAAATCAGAGGAAAAGCTTGCCATAATTCTTGGTGCTGAGGGAGACGGTCTTGCCTGTGAAACTATAGCCGCCTGCGATTATACGGTGAAGATACCTATGTATCACAATGTGGATTCGCTTAATGTGGCTGCGGCAAGTGCTGTGGCATTCTGGGAGCTGAGAGTATGCAGATGAGAAGAAGGGACAGGGAAATTACGGATATTGCCGAAATAAAGCGTATTCTTGGCGAAAACAAGGTAATGCGTGTGGGGATGTGCATTGATGGTGTGCCCTATATCACCCCTGTGAATTTCGGATACGAGCTTTCCGAGGGCAGATATACATTCTGGTTTCACGGTGCATGCAAAGGGAGACGTATTGAGACTATTGAAAAGAATCCCTGTGTGTTCATTGAAATAGACAACGGCTGTGAAATAACAGGCGGCAGGACTGCCTGCGATTACAGCTGTGACTATGAAAGCGTTATGGCTCAGGGAACGGCTCGTATCCTTGAACGCTATGAGGAAAAGCGAAAAGGGCTTATTGCTCTTATGAAACATCAGACCGGTATGGACTTTGACTTTGCTCCCGAGGACACGGAGAATGTGGCTGTGTTTGAGGTTATCGCCGATTGGGTCACAGCAAAGGCAAGGGCTTCAGGCAAATAAAAGAAAGGATCGTTTTGATATGCGTATAAGAAGAAAAAAGTGGGCTCGCCCCGAGCTGGAGGCTTGCTCCTATTATGTGGATAATGCGGAGGATATGAAAGGAAAGTGGCACGAGGCTTTTGCGGACAATTCCCGTCCGCTGTATCTGGAGCTTGGCTGCGGCAAGGGCGTTTTTGCGGCTCAGCACGCTCTGAAATATCCCGATGTGAACATCATTGCC
>JAGAJY010000265.1 GCA_017848125.1 Oscillospiraceae bacterium | reverse complement strand
TTTGAAGCATACGGCGTTCAGACTTACACTCAGATGCTCAATCCCTCAAAGGAAAATTCTCCCTGGTTCCCCATGTGGTCCTACTCCAATGCATTTACAACAGAAACTCCCTGGGGTCTTGCTAAGGTAAATATGGACGAGGTAAAGCACGAGTATCTTCCCAAGGTGGTTATTTCCGATGATTTCGAGTCCGCATGGAATGAATATCTCACCGTTTATAATGACAGATGCGATACCGAGGCTTATCTGAATGCTCTTACCGAAGAGGTTCAGAGAAGGATCAAGGTTGCAGAAGGCAACTGATAAGCTGCAAATAAAATGTCTGTATAGATCTGACGGGATCGCTTGTTTTGAGCGGTTCCGTCAGATTATAGATAAGAGCAAAACACCAAGCCACAAAACGAAATCAAACACACAAGAGAACTTTTAAAAGATCAAAACAGGAAACAAGGCATAGCAAAGCAGACCTCAGCAAAAAATGCTGAAATCGGCAGAAAAAATATTCAGTTGAAACAGCTAAGCAGTACGTTTTACGGATTTAAGGCAGCGATAAGAACTGTCTGATTTAGTGACGATCGCAGCCAGAGCTACTGCCAGCAGTGCGATATGTGCGGCAGAATTAAGGTTTTGTGCAGCATTGAAGCTGTGAACCCATAACCGTTCCTGTCCTGTTTGCTTGAAACGTGAATTGTAACGTTCAGCTTCGGTTCTTAGTGCATAAAGCTTTTTAAATGAAATGCACTCACGGTCGATGGAAAGTCTGTAATCATCGGGAACGGTAACATATTTGGTACAGCCACGATGCTTTTTTCCATTGTTCCAGTTTTTGTGATCACATGGACAGGAGGCGCACTTAGAGCTTTTCAGCGGGCAGCAGTATTTCTGACGGGTTCTTCCGTTATCGAAAAATCTTCCGTCTTTGTGCATAGCAAGACCTGCTTCGCAGATAGGGTGACCGCTTGCAAGCTTCTTGTGATCTTTAGTGTTTCGCTTATTGAGAGGAATGATGCAATCACCGTGATACAGCTCTTTTACAGTGTTGTATATTGCTTTGACATCATAGCCCTTGTCGGCTAAGAAGGTACATTCATCAACAGAAAGAAAACTATTGGTTTGGCTTAGAATATCAAGAGCAACAGTGCTGTCAGAAACATTGGCAGAAGTTGTCAGCTCATAGATCGGTAAGCCTGTAATGCAGTCAACCAGAATGTGATTCTTGTAGCCCCAATAGTATTCAAAATTACGCTCATTATGCTGATTTGAAGCCGTGTGAACGCCCAAACCGCAGTCCTTGTCAGACTTAGGCTGATTATCTTTTGAAAACTTGTTTTTTGCAAATGACTTTGGATTGTTCTGACGGGTATTTGCATTTATGGGAGTGGAGTCAAGAGCAATGAAAGAAGTATCAATGATGCCCATTTCGGAAAGCTTCAGGACCTGTGACTTCATAAGCTTTTTAAGAAAAGCGTTATCAAGTTTATGGATAAATCTGTCAAAAGTCCAATATGACGGAAGCGGCTTCATAATGTTAAAACCGCAGTAATAAGCGATGATAAGATTATTGTTAAGATAATCGACCAGATCGGTAATGCAGGAAAAGCATTCGCATTTCATAACGATAAAAGCACAGAGCAAAGCTCTTTTTGAAAAACCGTTTCTTCCTGTTTTGGCAGTAGATTCGGGAAAATCTGACAAGTCAAGGTTAAGAAAAAGCTTGTCATAAAACTGAGCCTTTGGTGCAGAAGTGAAAAATGTGATGTCCTGTAAAATTTCCTGGCGGTAGATAACAGCCAACCCCTTTCGTGTGGTTTTCGTACAAAATAATTAGTCACTCCTCAATAACCCCATAATCGCAAGTCCGGGACACATAACCTCAAAATCCGAATCAGGCGCATAAACATTGCCGCCAGGCGGTCAATGTTCATAGCTATCACAGACAGAAGTATCGAAGCTTCTGTTGTGTTTTTCAGCTTTGTGTACAGCAAACCAAGACCGAATTTACGCTTAGCAAGACTGAACTTACGCTCGACTTCAATACGGTCTTTATTGTCTTTGTATTCAGTTTTCTTGTCGGTTTCCTGACACTTCGGTCTGCCGAGCTTTTTGCCTGAAAGTCTGATGCCTTTTGATTTACAAAAGTTCAGATTTGTCCTGTTTCTGTAGATCTGATCAACAAGAACCCTCTCAGGATAATGCCCCGTACGCTTCTTGTAATTCTCAACAGCAGTTTTCAGCACTTCACTCTCATTGTAAGCATCAAAGGAAAGCTTTTCCACACGAGCCATTCCGTTTTCATCAACCGACAGATCAAGCTTTGCTCCGAATTCAACGGGTGATTTTGCCTTGCCTCTGACAATCGGACGAATAAACGGCTGACTGATGCTTACGATCCTGTTTTCTACAGAATGTGTTTTGTTATCAAACATAAACTTCTGCTGCTCATAAACTTTGCGTATCACATCAAGAAGTTTAGTTTGCTTTTCCGTAAGCTTAACATCATCCAAAGCAAGAAATTCATCAACATATTTCAGGTCACGGCGCACATATTGAAGCTGCTGCTTAACAGCCTTGCGGATACGTTTTGCAGGACGTTTCTTGCACTTTGCCAGACTGAGATAATCCTTTCTTGCGTTTTCACGATACATACGGGGAGTGTAATAATTGAAGTCATAGCAGATCCTGTCAATGAGTTTTTCAAGCTTTTCACGGCATTCATTAAGAAGATTTACATCCTGAGGATATTCAATGTTCTGCGGTGCACAGGTCGCATCAAGGATAAGTGTTCCGCTGTTTGAAGGTTTGGTTTCTTTCTCCGGTGATTCTTCGGTTTCTTTAATATCCGAGTTTCCTCCGTCGGAATTATTGCTGTTGTTGTCATCATCGGAATCATCTTTTTCAGGTATTGCCGAAGCTATTATGATCTCGTTAACTTCAATGAGTTTTTCCTCGGAAAGGCGCTTCCTGAACTCCACAAGAAGTGATGGCACAAACGGATATTTATCCTCATATCCCGGCATTCCGATAAAATACTGATAGTATGGGTTTTCACGGAGCTGTTCTACAAGCTCTTCATCGGAGTAACCATACTGTTTCTGAATAAGCAGTGACCCCAGTGCCATTCTCAGAGGCTTTGCAGGCATTCCTGTATTGCTTGGGAAAATCTCTGCATATTTTTCTTCAATTATATCCCATGGGATCATTTTCGCTTTTTTTACCCATCGGTTGTTTGCATTCATTTTCATTCCCATCGGCTGATTAAAATCGCTGAATGTGATCTGTGAATTCCTGTTGAACTTATACATAGGCTCCTCCCCAAGTGCAAGCTTTTTTACTATTTTCTGATATTTTCCTTGCACTTCTATTATACCACTTTTGCTTGTTTTTGTCTATATTTCAGGCTTTGGGGGTTGTTGAGGAGAGACTAATTATACCAAAGTTGGTTGGCTGTTTCTATATTTTATAGTGATTTTTTGTTTTATTATGTCTTGCAATCCCGCTTTATTTCTTTGTTTGCGGTGTTTTGCTCAAGGCTATCAGATTACAATAAGGAGTGAGCAAAATTCGCTATGGGAATGGATTCACAATCTGAAAAAAAACATGGTATCAGCCTGAAGCAGATCAAGAATCAGAAGGTCCTGATCCTGCTTGCTGTTCCATTTATAATTTACGTTATCATTTTCTGCTATGTGCCCTTGGGCGGCTGGCTTATGGCATTCCAGAATTACAAGCCGAAGCTGGGTCTTCTGCACTCGCAGTTTGTGGGGCTTGATAAATTCAAGTTCCTTTTCTCAAATGACCAGTTTCTCAAGGTCATCAGAAATACTCTTGCTATGGGTGTTATAAATCTTGTTCTGGGTACGGTAACGGCAATACTCTTTGCCATACTGCTCAGCGAATTCAGATTTAACAGAGGAAAAAAAGCAGTTCAGACTATTTCATACCTGCCCCATTTTCTTTCATGGGTGATCGTTACAGGTATCGTATTTGACGTACTTTCCACCGAAAACGGAATCATAAATGAGCTTCTCGTAAATCTGCATATTATCGACAAGCCTTATAACTTCCTTGCTGATCCTAAGTGGTTCTGGTGGATTGTGGGCTTTGCCAACATATGGAAGGAAACCGGATGGAACAGTATCATTTATCTTGCAGCCATTACCTCCATAAGCCCCGATCTTTATGAAGCAGCTTCCATTGACGGAGCGGGCAGGCTTGCAAAAATATGGCACATTACTCTCCCCGGCATCAAGCCCACATTCTTTATCCTGCTCATTATGAACATCGGAAATGTTCTTAATGCAGGCTTTGAGGTACAATATCTGCTGGGCAATGGTCTTGTTCAGAGCGTTTCACAGACAATTGACATTTACGTTCTCAAGTACGGCATCAGTCAGGCAGACTATTCCCTCGGTACAGCCGCAGGTATTTTCAAGAGCGTTGTC
>JAGAJY010000264.1 GCA_017848125.1 Oscillospiraceae bacterium | reverse complement strand
CTTGATGCGGTAAGGGAGATAACGGGCGAGAGCCTTTCCACCGTGCTTACGGGCTACAAGGATTATCTTGACAGGTCGGGCAATTCGGAGAAAGCCGAAGCAAAGCCTGTTTCAGACCCCTCTCAGAATCTTGATTCACTGCTGAAAAAGGCGGAATCGGGCGGAGTTCCCGTGGATACGGTATAATAAACGCTTTTAACGGATAATTTATCCGTTTAATCAAATAATAAATCACAAAATCAAAGGAGTATTTCACTATGAAAGCAAGATTGCCACAGGGTATGGGCGGCGGCGCTCAGAATATGCAGAGCATGATCAAGCAGGCTCAGAAGATGCAGGAGCAAATCACTTCCGTTCAGGAGGAAATTGAGAACGAAAACTTTACCGCTACAACAGGCGGCGGAGTTGTAGAGATCACTATGAACGGCAGAAAGCAGGTTCAGAGCCTTACTATCAAGCCCGAGGTCGTTGACAAGGACGACATTGAGACTCTCCAGGATCTTATCATCAGCGCTGTAAACGAGTGCGTAAAGCAGATCGAGGAGACTTCCGAAACAAAGATGGGCGCTGTAACAGGCGGCGTTTCCTTCCCCGGTCTTTTCTGATAAGGGATTTTATTCACTAAGAAAGGTATGATATTTGTGGCAAACAGCACTGCACTCCCCCTTGTTCTCCTTGCCGAGCAGTTCGCAAAGCTCCCCGGCATAGGTATGAAAACCGCTCAGCGGCTGGCATATTTCGTTATGAGCATGAGCGAGGGCGAGGCGCAGGAGTTTGCACAGGCTATCATCAACGCTCATTCGACGGTAAAGGAGTGCAGCGTTTGCTGCAACCTTACCGACGGCGGCGTATGCCCCGTATGCTCGGACGACCTGCGTGACAGGACGGTAATATGCGTAGTTGAAAGCCCCAAGGATATCACCGCTTTTGAGAGGACAAACGAATACAAGGGCGTTTATCACGTTCTTCACGGGCTTATATCCCCTCTTGACGGCATAACTCCCGAACAGGTGAGGATAAAGGAGCTTCTTGAAAGGATACGCACGGGCAATGTGAATGAAGTCATTATGGCTACAAACCCTACTGTTGAGGGCGAAGCTACAGCAATGTATGTTTCAAAGCTTTTAAAGCCCCTTGGTGTTAAGGTAACACGGCTTGCTTTCGGATTGCCTATCGGCGGAACGCTTGAATTTGCCGATGAGGTAACATTATTCAAGGCGCTGGAAAACCGAAATGAGATATAAATCCGCACGATGTAATGCTGCTTATTTTGTGCATAATTACAAAATTCCAAAAAGGGCTTGACTTTTCGTGTCATATGTGGTATGATATATAAGTCGTCAGGAACGTTACCAAAAGCTTGAAGCCCTTGATAATACTGGGATATAGCCAAGCGGTAAGGCAACGGACTTTGACTCCGTCATTTCGTGGGTTCAAATCCCGCTATCCCAACCAAATACTGGGGTGTAGCCAAGCGGTAAGGCACTTGACTCTGACTCAAGCATCTCCGGGGTTCGAATCCCTGCACCCCAACCATTCACCGAAGCTTTTAGCTTCGGTGTTTTTTATTTGTATATAAAAAATATCAGAAAGCCCGACTCTGAAAGTGTTCAGAATCGGGCTTTCTTGCATATGTTACATTCAAATCTGTACTCAGTTTTGTTCTGCAATCACAAAATCAATATTTCCGCTGGCAGGGTCAGCCTTGACGCATTTTACTTTGACATGCTGTCCTACGGAATAAACAGTCTCTCCGTTTCTTGTTATGGAGAAATGACCGTCAAAATCGTATGTTCCGTCGGGGAGGGTTTCGATTTTTACAAGACCCTCTACAGTATTCGGCAGTTCAACATACATTCCGTAATCGGTGACTGAGCTTATCATTCCCTCAAATTCCTCGCCCAGATGTGCGGCCATATATTCGGCAATATAGCAGTCCTCGCACTCACGCTCCACACGCATTGCGGTAAGCTCACATTCGGAGGACTGGAGAGAAGCGGCATTGGCAAATCTGCCGTATTTCTTCGCCACCATTGCCGCAGGAGTCTTTTCATAGCAAAGCTCTGTGAGAATACGGTGTATCGCAAGGTCGGGGTAACGTCTGATAGGCGATGTGAAATGTGCATAATCCTTCAGTACAAGACCGAAATGACCCATAGGCTCATCAGCATACTTTGCCTTTGCCATTGAACGCAGAACCATATTGTTTATTACAGGTGAAAGATCGCTGTCCTTTACGGAATTGAGTATTTCTGCAAGGTGGACAGGCTTTACGCTGGAAAACTGAGGGTGAGGAACTCCCAG
>JAGAJY010000263.1 GCA_017848125.1 Oscillospiraceae bacterium | reverse complement strand
TCCTTAAGTGCAAGCTTTTTTACTCTTTTACGCTATTTTCCTTGCACTTCTATTATACCACTTTTGCCTGTATTTGTCTATATTTCTGGCTTTGGAGGTTATTGAGGAGAGACTATTTAGGAAGGAGATAGCAATATTTATGGCTAAAAGAAATATAGAAAAACATATCAGATTTAGCGAAAAGGAAGATGATATTCTCAGAAGAAAAGCAGAAAAACTCAATGTTAGCGTCTGCGAATACATACGCCGCATGGCTGTGAACGGCAATATTCTCAAGTATGACATTTTGTCACTGCATGACGATTTGATTGGTTTCAGAATGGTGTGTAACGAGCTGAATGCTATTGCCAAAGAGATAAACACTCACAGAACAATCAGTGCCAAAAACATCAACGCACTGAATACACAGCTTGACTTTCTTGAAAGTTACACTGAAACGTTCCGTATTCCAACTCCTGAAATTGTCGGGGAAGGAGAAAATCCATGAGCAGAAATATCATGCGTCATCTGAGATTTTCAAAAAGCGAATATGAGGCTGTCAGCAGAAAAGCAGCATATCTGAAAATGCCCGAGGGAAGATTCATTCGCAAAATTGCTGTTCAGGGAAATCTGAAAAGATATGATCTGTATGAGTTGAGAAAAATCACAAGAGCCTTCAATTACTGCGGTGACTCTCTTGGACAGATAAGAAAAATTGCAAAAACAGAAAAATCAGAATATCTGCCTGAAATAGAAAATTTGCAGGATAGATTTTTGAACATAAGCAAGAAATTTGAAAAAGAAATAAAAAAGCTCAGACCCAATGTGTTGATCTGAGAGAAATGGAGAAAACTTATGGAGAAAAACAAAACTGAAATTATAACGCAGATCGTTGCGTTACTGTCACTGCTTGTTGAAAGCGAGAACGAAAAGAAGAACGAGCCTGCGGAGGTTTCTGCCGCAACTCCCGTTGAGATGCTCACAATCAAAGAATGCGCCGAAGCAGTAACAGGATTGTCGGAGCATACTATACGTCAGCTTGTGGCGCAGGAGAAGATTCCGTATATCCGAACAGGCAAGGGTAAGCGTGGGAAGATACTTATCAGCAAGGCGGCACTTATGGAATATCTGGGAATCACATCATGAACAAAAATATGAGCATTATATGCCGACATATTTCTGATTACATACTTGACTTTATGGTAGTAAAGTGTTACAATATAAATATACAGGAGTATGTCATAAAAATCCACATTTAATAAAGGAGATTAAATTTTATGGCTACTATCAGAAAAAGAGGAGATTCTTATCAGATAAGAGTTTCCGTCGGTTACGATACAAAAGGTAATCACAAGGAACAGGCAATGACCTGGAAGCCTGAACCGGGTATGACTCAGCGGCAGATCGATAAGGAGCTTAACCGTCAGGCGGTAATGTTCGAGGAAGCGTGTATGCACGGCTATAAAGCTTCTGCGGTCAAGTTTGAGGAGCTTTCCGAGGAATGGTTTGAGGAATACGCAAAGCCTAATCTTCGCAGCACCACTTACGAACGTATGCTCCAGCTTAGGCATCGAGTTTATCCTGCGATAGGGCATTTGCGCATTGACAAGATAACCGTTCGTCAGCTCCAGGCGTTTGTGAACTCTCTTGCGAAAGAGGGTGCAAACGAAAAGACAGGCAAGCCTCTTGCTCCGAAAACTATCCGTCACAATCTCAGCTTTATTTCGGACGTTTTCAGCTATGCTGTTAGAATGGAGCTTATTTCCGATAACCCTTGCAGCAAGGTGGTTATCCCCAAGGGCGAGGTCAAGGAAAAGCAGATCTATTCTCAGGAAGAAATGGAGCTGCTTCTTACAAGGATTATGGACGAGCCTGTAAAGTACAAGGCGTTCTTTTTCCTTATCGCATACAGCGGTTTCCGCCGCAGCGAGATGTTGGGTCTGGAATGGAAGGACATTGATTTCGAGAACAATATTATCAGCGTCCGCCGCACCTCCAATTACACCGCCGAGCGTGGCACCTACACCGACACCACCAAGACCAAGCGTTCACAGCGCACCTTGAAGATCTCGCCGTTCATTATGGATATTCTTCGTGAGCTTAAAGATGAGCAGGACGCAGAAGCACTCCGTCTGGGAGATAAGTGGGTGGAAACGGACAGGCTGTTCACCAAGTGGAATGGTGAGGAAATGAACAATCAGACGCCCTATGGCTGGCTTAAAGAGTTTTGCAAGAACAATGAGCTGCCTTTCTATGGTATTCACAGTTTTCGTCACTTTGCCGCATCTTCTCTTATCTCTGCCGGGCTTGACGTTACCACCGTTTCGGGAGCGTTAGGGCATTGCAACTCGGGAACGACTTTAAATGTATATTGCCATCAGTTCCAGACCGCACAGGCAAGGGTATCCGAGGCTATGGACGAGGCGTTTGGATTCCTTAGTAAAAAGAAAGATCATACAGCATGAAGTACCGTTGCGGACAGAAAATTTGAAATAGCGGACAAGTAGCGGACAAGCCCATTTTTCAGGCAAAAAGAAAACTCGCAAACAACGCACCTACGTTGTTTGCGAGCAAGTGAACTGGTGACCCGTACGGGAATTGAATCAAGTTCCTGCTATTTTCTATCTTCTTGCAACATATCAGAAATGCCTATTTTACGTGGTTTTCCGGCTTTCAGCTTGTTCTGATTTTGTGTAAAATATCGTGATTTTTCATATCAATAAGACCCAAATAAGTCCCAAATAAGACCCATGACCAATGCATATTTCTGCTTGAGATTTACCGCCGATCGCTCGGCGGTTTTTCTTTATTATGCTTAATATTTCCTTTGCCTAGAGTTGCTCTGAAATCTGTTGATTTTACCCGCAGATCATAATCGGTGATTACTTATGGATAGATTAACAATGCTCTTGGTAACATCTGAAATACGCTGATTTGTTTTTGAAATGGATACGAATAATGTTCAACCTTTAAATCGGAGGCTATTAGTTCATATTTTTAATTCATAGTACCAAGAAAAAACAACATTACATTGGCTATTTATCTATAAGCTCCACAGGTGCTAATTCTTGCCAAACGCAATGATCTGCTACAAGCTGCCTATTTTCAATAGGCAAGTTCATGAAGTCGATAATGTGCTCATTTGGAAAAAGACTTTCGCAGTAGCAAGGAAATATTCCCTCCGGTACAATTCCGATTCGTTCGGTTTCAAGTAATCGGCTTACCAGAGTATGTCCATCGACAAGTGATACCGGATATCCTGCTTTACGAATAGCCAAATAGAATTTTACAGTTTCAATTGTTCTGGTTAGAGCGGAACCTGCAAGAACGAGCTTGAATCCATCCTCATAGTGTCCGACATAAAGAGAGATATGAGTTGAATTACCGCCTCTGCATACTTCCCATGGGTGACCATATTTATCCTTGAGATGAAGCCACTTAAGGCAACCTCTAAAAACCCCCTTTTGCAAGAACACAATCAGGTAAAAAATGCAAATCAGGTCAAATATATGCGTAAAGCATTAAAAACGGGTTGTTTTTCTTAGGTGATTTCTGCAAAAGGGCGCAGTTATCCCTTGTC
>JAGAJY010000262.1 GCA_017848125.1 Oscillospiraceae bacterium | reverse complement strand
CGGTCAGGGGATAGAAATTGTCGGCTTCAATGCAGTCGCCGTTGTGCCCGAGGTACTTATTGTTGATATCATCAGCTGTTACGGGAAATTCGCCGAAGCGGTCAGAGCTCCATTTCCGCAGAGCCTGCTCGTCCTTTATCCAGCCTGCGTCAATACTTCCTGCTTGTACTTCTGGCAGTAAAGTGGAAGCATGAAAACTGTAATTAAGCCAAATCGCCAGAAATGAAAAAGCCCATGAGCTATGAGTTACCTCACTTGTTTATTCTGCGTCTTAGCGTCTGGCTCTTTGATGGTTTTGGATAATGTGGCTTTAATTGCTCCTTTGGCGTGAATACGAACTACGCTAACCTCATCATGCGTTGCTATATATTCTAATTTTTCTAAATATGGTCGCACAAATTCGGGCTTTCGTTTTCCTAACACCCGAAACATCTCTGGTGCTTCCATTCGGACTCTTTCGTTTTCATCGTTAAGAAGCTCTGCAAATATCGGCAAACAATTCTCATACACCGCCCATGTATTTGTCGCAATGTTTTCAGAAGCCCATATAAAACTTAACCGTACATTAGGGCTTTTATCTCCTGCCAAGGATAATAGTTCCTCAAAATAAGGGGCAACAAGGTCGTAATCTGCTCTGCCAATTCGTCCTAAAGCATTAGCGGTACGCTCTCTTAGTAAGTCATTATCCGAAATGATAAAAGAAGCAATTTCTTTTGTATATGGTGCGACCTCCTGCGGATATAGTAATCCCATCTCTCCAAGCAGCCACATTGCTTTAGCCGTTATTTTAGGAGATTGATTTTTAAGCAAAGAAGCTACATAGGGGATATTTTGTTTCCAAATAGATTTATCCTTTGTCAGTTGACCAAGTTCACGATATAATTTTTCATCCATAAGCGTTGTTTTTACCTTTCTTTTCTATTCGCTCTCACAAGCACAATAAATACTACAACAATTATGCACAATGTAACGATGCCTGCCATTGTTGAAGTTATTGTCATTTTTGGAAATTGTTCAAATTTCAATATATAGGTTACAAAGGCATTGGGGAGATTCACAAAGTATGCAATTCCCGTTTGTGTTCCCACACCCGATATCAACAACCACCGAAACGTCAAAATAGTTTTTGAGGTGTTTATTACGGCTATTTTTACCCTCTGGCAAAAACACGAAATGCTTCGCAAAGTGCCTAAAATAAAGGATTTCTACGAGTTTTTCTTTTGTATCAACACAATAGTCTCAGCTTGATGTCCATTGTCCAAACAAACACTTATATCTTCCTCAATAATGGGGAGTCTGAATTTGATGGACTTTATCCACTGTCCGTTAGGCTGGCGTTCTTCGTATATCTGTATCTCGGAAACGAGTGCTTCGATAAGCTGCCGCCTTTCAGCTTCTTTCATTACAGCGTACAGCTTCTCAAAATAAATCAGCACCTTGTAAATATTGTCACTTGTCAACTTTTCGGTTTCGATTGACTGTTTCTTTGCTCGTGCGGCAATGAGCTGATTTTCAATACCCTCTATCTTATCATACATATTATAAAGGCGGTTGTCAAGGTCTGATTTACGATTTATATAGTGCCTGTCATCGGAGTCAAGGGAGTCTATTTCCTCGATAAGCTTTGTTTTTACCCCGTAAGCCTGTCGAAGCTGTTTTTCGTAATTTGCAAGCTCCTGTTCAATTGCGGTCGTATCGACCTGCATATTGATCTTATCCTGCATCATTGCAGCAAACTTCGGATTGCTCACTAATTTAATTATAATCTCTGACACAGAATTGTCAAGCAGTTCTTCGTTTATCTGCTTTTTGTAATCGCACTTATAGCCACGATTCATATTTCGGTGCTTGCAGCCATAATAGAAGAAATCTTTATATTTCGTTCCGTCTTTCTTGTGCTTAACGCTCTTGTTTCCGTACATTCCCGCACCGCAGACGGGGCATTTTACGATACCCGAAAGCAGGTGTACCTTTGTATCCTTGCCGGTATTTACACGCTCATACTTTTTAGCCTGTGCAAGCAGCTTTACTTGTGCGGACTGCCAGAGTTCTTCCGAAACGATAGGCTCATGTACTCCGTCTGCAAGCAGAAAGTTATCTTGTTCAACAAGATGATAGTCATTTCTTGTTCCGTGTATCTTTTCCATCTTTCTGCGACCATAAGCAATCTTGCCGCAGTAAACGGGATTTTTCAGTATCTTGCGGATAAGCGAAGCATCAAAAAGCGGTGTTTTTCCGTTTTGACGTATTATCTTGTGAATACCGTGATCTTCAAGATATTTAGCAATTCCGTTTGCACCCATATTTGTATTCACATACTGGTCGAAGATAACACGGATAGCTTCGGATTCTTCCTCGTTGACTACCAACTCGCCATTTACAAGCTTATAGCCATACGGAGCAAATCCGCCATTCCATTTGCCCTCACGAGCTTTCTGAATACGTCCCTCCATTGTCTGAACACGGATATTCTCTCTTTCGATTTCCGCAACGGCAGACAATACAGAGATCATCAGCTTGCCTGCGTCCTTTGAAGAATCAATGCCGTCCTCAACGCAAATAAGATTTACTCCGAAATCCTGCATTACCTGCAGGGTGGACAGCACATCAGCCGCATTTCTTCCGAAACGTGAGAGCTTGAATACAAGCACATAGGATACTCCGTCCTTGCCCAACTTAATATCTTCCATCATCTGATTGAACTGCAATCTACCTTCAATGGATTTTCCAGATTTGCCTGCATCTTCGTATTTCCCGACGATTTCATAGCCGTTGTAATCGGCAAAGGCTTTCATTCGTGATTTCTGAGCATCTAAAGAGTAGCCATCGATCTGCATTGCGGTTGATACTCTTGTATATGTATAGACCTTTGTTGCCATATTTCAAAACTCATCTCCTTTTTTTAATAACAGGTTTGGACATATATCTCACGATTATTATATCATGCGCTATTGCTTTTGTCAACAGGCAATTTCGTATCTATATGTTCATTGCTGCTATTTTCATAGGATTCGGTATTTTGAGATGTCGGCATATCATCAAAGGACAGCTCCGCTGCGTGTTTTTCAATCAATTCTGCTAAAAGATTTGCAAAACCGTCCCATTCATTTGTCATGGACATTCTCCTTT
>JAGAJY010000261.1 GCA_017848125.1 Oscillospiraceae bacterium | reverse complement strand
GATTCAGAAGCGCCTGCTTCCATGAGCCGAGAGCGGGGCGTGTCCAGTCGCCGTAAATACGCTTGTAGGTGATGATACCGTCATTTGAAAGCTCGTCAAGGATAGGCTTGATATACTTTTCGGAAACATTGTCAGCATCTATCAGAACGGCAAATCTCTTGTCCATATTGCTCTCCCTTTTCTCAGTTCTGTTTCAGTTTAATGGATTTTTTCACAGCTTCTGTGTCCTCCCATGTGCCTACAGTGAAAATAAGCTTGTTTCCGGAAACCTTTATACCGTAAAGCTGCTCGTCACCCAAAAGCTTCGGGGAATAAACCTTGTAAACCTTTTTCTTTGCTGTGTCATATCTGTAGATGGTATCCCGTGAATTGAAGTAAACGCTTTTTCCGTAAACGGCAGTCTGGGAAAGGGATACCGTCCATTCCATATCATCGGACGCTCTCCACACACTTTCCATACCGTAAATAAGCCTGCTTTCACCTGTGTCAAAGCTGTATCTGTTAAGTCCGTCTGTATTTGTGTAGTACCAATAGCCGTTCAGATAGCTTATATTCGACATACTTTCCGTCCAGAACCAGTCACAGTAAAAGCTGTCGTTAGCCTTGTAAGACTTGCCTGCCTTGCCGTGCTCTCCGTCAGCCAGCATATCTTCATTGCTTTTGAGAAGCACATTATGCATATAAGTTCCCTTGGTTATCTCGACGGAATCGTCCCATGTAACGTCAACGTTATACCACTGACCGTCAACCTTTACCATATTCCAGATGTGGTCGGGGCTTGTAACATTCACACAAGGGATACCCAGCTTATCCATAAAATACTGAAAGCCCAGAGAATAACCCACGCAGACCGATGAGCCGTCAGCAAAGGCATCGTAAATATTTCTGCCGTATCGTGTATCCTTGCCCTCGTAGTAGGTGATATGCTCTGCGATCCTGTCGTGAACATAGAGAATTATCTCCTCGTCACGCCAATTTTTCTTTATGCCGCTCATAACCGAATCGGAAAACTCCTCTATCGCCTTTTCCCTTTCCTCAAGCTCGGCATATGAGCAGTGATACATCGGCTGATATGCAACCACCTGCTTATCGTCATATGTTAAAACAGCCTGTGTGCAGTCAACATAGTGGAGCTTCGGCTCATTGAGCATAACTGCCGCATACACCTCCTCAAATTCTGCACGGTCAACATCAAATTCGGATATGTCTATATCCTCCTCGATAAAGCTTTCCGCAGAGGAAAGCATAAGCTCCGCAAGGGCAATCTGATTCTTATCAAAACCGTGAAGATTATACACAGTTTTGTTCAGTTGTGCCGACGCACCCACGGACATACATGCTACCGCAGAAAATGCAAATGCAAAAGCGGAAACAGTTTTCACCATTCTGTTCATTTCTGTCAACTCCTTAAAAATTACTGAATTATCATAGGCAAAGCGTCACGCAGACTCATGAGAAAAACATCTGCTATCTGCTTCATTGTAACAAAATCCTCAGAGGAATAGCTGTCATATACACCAACTGTCACCATTCCTCCGTTGCCTGCGCTGACGATCCCCTTCAGCACGTCCTCGAAAACCGCACATTCCCAAGGGGGAACACCAAGCTTCTCAGACGCTTTGAGATAAATATCTGGGTGATTCTTATCAGCCCCCGCTTCTTCGGTGGTGATAAACTCGTCAAAAAGGCTGTAAATGCAGTTTCTTCTGAGAACAGGCTCGTAAAGCCGTCTGGGAGAAGCGGTTGCAAGGGCGATTTTCCCTCCCTTGCTTTTTATAAGCCTGAGAAGCTCCTCCGCACCGTCCTTCAAAAAGATGTTGTATCTGTATTCGGTTTCGGCAAGAGCGTTTATTTCTGAGATAAACTGCTCGTAGGAATATTTCAGTCCCTTTGACGAAAAGAACTTGAATATCTCCTCATAGGTCATAGCCGCCGCCTGATGAAGCTCATTTGATGAAATAAATATACGGTTTTTCTCCATAAGCTTTCTGTCAATGCTTTCCCATGCTCCGTTTGAATCGGCTATAGTGCCGTCAAGGTCAAAGATAAAGCCTCTGACTCCCGAAAAAATTCCCATTTCCAAGTTAACCTCCGTAATTTTCAGAAAAGCTCCATAGCCTCAGTGAGAGAGGCTTTCAGCGCATAAAGCATTCCCTTTATCTCCTCGTCGGGTGCAAGCATATCGGGTATCATTACCGCTTTCATTCCTGCTGCATATGCCGCTCTTATGCCGTTGGGCGAATCCTCCAGCACATAGCAGTCACGGGGGGCTATGCCCATTTTCCCGGCGCAGGCGAGGAAAATATCGGGGTGCGGCTTGCTTCTGAGCCCCATATCGCCGCACACAAGCACATCAAAATACCCCAGCACTCCGATCTTTCCGAGAAACTCCCTTACAGCCCATTCTCTTGTAGATGAGCCAACCGAAACTCTGTAGCCCTTTTCGGTAACATATTCCAGAAGCTCCCCTATGCCCTCCTTGGGAGGAAAGCCCTTATCGCCTATCATCTCGTCAATATACTTATGCTTCATATCCATGAGCCTGTCAAAATCAAATTCACCGTAAACCGATCTGTAAAGCTCCCTTGTTGACTGATTGTTTAGCCCGATAGTCCGCAGGCTGACATTTTCTATGTCAGCAAGACCCATTTCTCTGCCTGCTCGGACAACGGCTTTGTTGATAGTCCTCTCCGAATCTATCATCAGACCGTCCATATCAAAAATAATGCCCTGATTCATTCCGTACCTCTGAAATTGTAAAAATGCTTCACTCTGCCTATCCACTCGTAAAGCAGCTCTGTTCCGTGGATTATGAAATACACTCCCACAGCAAAGGCTGTAAGATGTGTAAAAAGCTCTTGTGCGTTGGTGATGTTTATAATTCCCAGCATAACAAACACTGCCGAGAATATCATTCTCGGAATATACCAGCCCTTTTCCTCACGATTTCTCTGACAGGCAAAAAAGGCTCTTATCCCCTCGCATATGAGCACTATGCCCCAGATAACGAAGGCAAGCTTTCCAAGCCTGTTGAAAATATCCGTATTCAGCAAGAGAAAGCCCAGCAGAAACCATATGAGTATATCAAGACCGATATTTCTCTTTCCCAGTCTTTTCACCTGACCTATTCGCAGGACAAGCGTTATGACCGCCGTAGCAATTGCGCATATCCCCAGAAAGCCCGATATCCTGCCGATAGCCTCCTCCCGATGAATAAGCGCATATACCCCTGCCGCAATCATTCCGCCCCCCGATAAAAACCATAGGAAAAGAAGAATTATCTGTTTTCTGTCAGAATGTGAACAGTTTTTGAAAAAGCCCAAGCAAAAGCCTCCTTGAAAATTTTCTATTCGGAAATGAATATCTGCACCCAGCAGTTTGTTTCGGGGTCATAGCCTACGCCGATTGCTGTGTAGTTTGATGAAAGGATATTCTTCTTATGCCCCGATGAGCTCATCCAGCTGTCCATTACCTCCTCGGGTGTACGCTGACCCATAGCTATGTTTTCGCCTGCATAGCCGTAGTCAACAGTTATTGCGGTAAAGCAGCTTTTGCCGTTGGGACGGGTATGGGAGAAGGTGTCCTTCAGCTCATCTGCACGAAGGTCTGCATTTTCGCAAAGCTCGTCAAGCTTTTTGAGAGGCTTTTTGCCTGCCTCCTCACGTTCCTCGTTAACAAGCCTGATGACCTCGTCAACATAGCTTTCGGAAGATTCGCTGTTATCGTTATCGCTTGAAGTATCGCCCCAGCCGCTGTCAACTGAGATAGTTTTTTCGCTCTTATCTCCGATATAAACGCTGCCGTCGGACTTTGAGCCTACGTTTACATCAAACTCTGTGCTGTCCTTATTGCCGATTATCTTAACGGAAGCTGTTCCGCTGCTCTTACCCTTTATCTTTAAAACAAAGCCGCTGCCGTCGCTGAGCGCCGACGCAGAAATTGAACATATTTTTGAATTTGAGCAGCCGTATCTTATCTCGGTGCTGTCGGTGTAAAAGTAAACCTTTACAGTGCTGCCCTGTTTCACGTTTACGGTGCTGATATCAGAATCATTGTCGTCGTACAGCTCTTCGCCGTCAGAGGTAACAGTTACCTTGCAGGTATATTTCTTTCCCTTGTATTTTGCGTAAATATAGGCAGTTCCCTCTCCTACGGCTGTCACCTTGCCCTTGGAATACTTCGCAACGCTGCTGTCTGACATTGACCAGCGGATAGTTCCCCCCGATGTGCCTGTCAGCTTGAGAGAAGCGGTTTCACCCTCTTCAAGAGTGATAGATGTCCTGCTGATTTTCACCTTGCCTGCCGCACTTACGGAGGGAGCGCAGAACACAGTAATGCACATCATAAGCATAACTGCCGAAATAAATAATGACACCATTCTTTTCATTGTATTTCCCATATATTCCCATCCCCTTCTGGTACATTTATTACGATAATAATATTATACCAATTTTTATCTTATAAGTCAATCACCTTTGATGAATTTTAACAAGTGTCGGAAAAGCTCAAATCCTGTTTGACAAATCCGCTTGTATGTGGTATAATGTACGATGGTATATATATAATCAAGCAAACTAAAGGAATGGTTCAGCCAATGAAAAAGCTTACGCATTTTTTCACAGAGCACGCACAGGCTCTTGTTATAACAGCCATTGCCATTGTTACCCTCATACTCATTCTCATAGTATTCGCTCTGGTATGGTCGGGAAACAACGACAGGAAGCTCAGAATCGAGGATATTTCGGGCAGTGCCTTTATCCTCAAAAGCGACGGTCAGATTCCTGCGGACAAAAACACCGTCCTTGAAAACGGCGATGTGATAATAACTTCCTCAGACGGCGAGGTAAAGCTTGCCGCAGACAAGGACAAGTACATATACATTGAACCTGACACCACGCTTTATGTTAATTTCACCGACGTTTCCGAAAAAGGAAGCATTATCGTGAATATTTCCGAGGGCTCAGCCATATGCCGCCTTGACTCTAAGCTGGGAAAGAATACAGCATTTGAGGTGAGAACGCCCAATGCGGTGGTATCTGCGGCAGGAACTGTTTTCCGAACTGATTTTACATATCTTGACAGCTACGGCGGTCACGATGCTGTAAAGCTTACAGAGGTAGAATGTGCCCAGGGCTCGGTAAATATCCAGCTTTATGACGACAGCGCCGCCCCCGCAGACCAGCTTATGATGCTTGCTGAGGGCAAAAGCGCACGGCTTATGACCTGCGCTGACCTTGCAAGGTTTGAATACTTAAACAGCGATACAGACCTTTATTCTCTCACAGATGAGACGCTCAGAACATATATAAGAATATCGGCAGACCGCCCTCTTGCCTACTTCGGCAATGACCTTAACAACGCATATCAGGCGGTGCTTGGCATAGGTGTTACGACAGAGCCTGCTCCCGTTGTGACGGAAAGCGTCTCCGAGACTGCTCTGCCTTCGGAAACTGCCGTTACCTCAGATACAACATCTGCTTCATTTACAGCTGTAGTTTCCGAAACGGTCATTTCCTCGGAAACCTCCGAAACAGAGCCTACAGAATCCGAAACATCTGCCGCAGCCTCGGAAACAAGCGAATCAACGACAACAGCTGTCACCACGACTGTATCAACAGGTACAACGCCTATTTCGGTTGCTGAGACCACAAAGAAGGTTTACCACGTTACAACAGCTCCCCAGTCGGAAACGACCATTTCGGAAAGCACATCTCAGTCTGCGGTGACAACAGTCCCCCCTGTTACGACTGCCGAAACAACGCAGACCCTGCCCCCTCAGACGATACAGACAGAGCCTGTACAGACTACGACTATCCCCCCCATAAAGCCTGTAGAGCCTGTAACGACCACAACAACAGAAGCGGTCACAACCGCCGCTCCCGTAACGGAGCCTGTACCCTCCGAAACCACAGTTCCCGAATCCACGATCCCCTGGTGGGAGATCATAAATTCGGCGGCTCTTACCACCTCATAAGGTACAAAGAAAGGAAGCTTTTCTTATGAAAACATACAGAACAGCCATAATAACAGGTGCTATCGCTCTTATTGCGGTTATCGCCACCGTAATAATCCTGAACTTGGGAAATGCAGGCAGCGGACTGTACATAGCCGCTTCCTCGGGTGATGTTACCATAACCGCTCCCGACGGCTCTGCGGAAGCCGCTTCCGTTGACAGGCTTCTTGCAGAGGGCGATATAGTCACCGTAAACTCGGGAAGCTGCCGCCTTGTTTATCGTTCAAGAGACAACAGCTCAGACGAAAACTACATTGTCCTTGAGCCTCTGACTCAGCTTTTCGTATCCGATGAATTCAACGGAAAGGACGACGGCGAGCTTTATCTCAACAGAGGTGCTGTATTTGTAAGCTCTATGCTCGACACCTCCGCCAACGTTATCATACGCACGGAAAGCTCCTCTTACACCACAAAGAAATCGGCTATGCGCATTGCATATGAGCTGGGCGAAGGAAGTGCCGTTACCTATGCCGCCGCTTTCGGAGGAAGCTCGGAAATAAATCTTTTTGACGCAATGGGCAATCTGGTTGACAGAAACGGCTACAAGCTTCAGTCGGAAGTTCCCGAAGTCCTCGGCGAAGGAAGAACATCTATCATAATCAGCGGCGACACCCCCTCCTTTGAAAGCCTTAACGTGCCTGCTGTGCTTTCCGACTACAGTGCTGACACATTAAAGGAGCTGTTTACGGTTTCTTCTTTCAGTGAGCTTGCTTTCTCCGCAGAGGAAATAAAGACTGCTTATGACAACGCTCCTCAGAACGTGCCCGAACCGGCTGTTTCTTCCGAAACAACGCCCTCGGAAACCACCGCTCCCGTTACCGAGACAACTCCTGCGGAGACTACTGTTCCCGAAAGCGTTACCGAGGAAACTACCACCACTACACCTTATACCACAGAAGCACCCCGTCAGACAACTACAGCCGCTCCCGTTACCACAACGGCTCGTCCTCAGACAACAACTGCGGCACCTGTTACCACAACAGCCCGTCCTGTTCAGACAACAACAGAATCGTATGAGCCTGAGCTTATCCCCGTTTACATAATAATCGAGGACGAGATCATAGCGCAGGAGGTCGAATACGGCGGCAATGCTTCTCAGCCCTCTGTTCCCGAGATCCCCGGAAAGAAGTTCATCGGCTGGGACGGCGATTTCAGCAATATCACCGAGGAAACCACCATCACTGCAATTTTTGAGGATATTCAGGGCTCGGCTGAAACTACTGTGACAACCGCTCCTTCGGATTTTGAAAATCCTTTCGACAATCCAACTGCGGCTGTTACAACAGCAGAAGTTTACTACACAGTTACCGTTATCATAAACGGTCAGGCGACAACTCAGCAGGTCGCATACGGTCAGAGCGCAAAGCTTCCCGACGTATCTGTTCCCGGATTTACATTCTTAGGCTGGGAGGGTGACGGAACTATCATTACAGCTGATACCACTATCACAGCAATCCTCGTTCCCGACCCCACATATATCCCCGAAACACAGACTCTGCCAACTACTACCACATCTGCGGCTTTCAGCGATGTAACACTTTTATTCTGATATAATACAAATTCAGCTGATGACCGTTTACTCGTGAACGGTCATCAGCTTTTTTGAAAAGGACTGCTTTTATGAATGATCTTATCTACAGCCTGAATGCAACCATGCCTGTTTTCCTTGTTATTCTGGCTGGCTATATCTTTAACCGTATGGGAATGTTTTCCGAGGGCTTTATATCCTCGGCAAACAAATTCATATTCAACGTCTGCCTGCCTGTTATGGTTTTCGAGGACCTTGCTTCGGAAAATATAATCGAAAGCTTTAACGGCAGTCTTGTGATTTTCAGCGGCGTTATCACAACAATTGCTTTTGCAGTCATATGGCTGTGCGCAAAGCTTTTTATCAGGGATAAGCTTATTGTGGGGGCATTTGTTCAGGCGGCATACAGAAGCTCGGTTGCGGTAATGGGCTTTGCCTTTATGCAGAACATCTGCGGCGATTCGGGACTGATACCTATGATAATTATCGGCTGTGTTCCCCTTTACAACATCTATGCGGTGACTGTTCTCACCTTTGAAGCAGAGGACGCTGTGAACGATACGGACAAAAAGGGCAAGCTGAAAAAAGCCGCTGCGGGAATTGCGAAAAATCCTATCATTATCGGTATTGTCATAGGCTGTATCGGCTCTCTGCTGAATGTCTACAGCTTTATGCCCCCTATAATGAGCAAGACCCTTTCAAGCCTTTCCTCAATCGCTTCTCCCCTGTCCCTTATTGTGATAGGTGCGTCATTTGAGGGAAAGAAGGCTCTTGCAAAGCTTCGTCCCACTGCTGTATGCTGTGCAGTAAAGCTTGTTATTCTTCCCCTTGTTTTCCTGTCTGCCGCTGTGCTTATGGGATTCAGAGGGGAGGCTCTGCTGGCTCTCATAATTATGCTCGGCTCTCCCACCACCCCCTCCTGCTACATTATGGCAAAGAATATGAAAAACGACGGTGTTCTCACATCAAGCGTTATTGCCGCAACCACTCTGCTTTCCTCGGTAACGCTTACATTCTGGATTTATATTGCAAAAATCATGGGATATATTTCTTAACAAAATTCGGTTACAATTACACCAATGTACTTGAAGACTCAGCACATATCTGATATAATTTAGGTAATATATCAGGAAAGGAATGAACTGTTATGAAAGGATTATCCGTAAGACTTGTTTCTCTTGCCGCCGCTGCGGTGATGTGCATATCTCCTGTAGTTTCCGCCGCCGAATACGGCTGGCAGGAATCGGGAGGAACAAAGAAATATTTTATGGAAAACGATGAATATGCCAAGGGCGTTATTGTAATAGACGGAATTGCATACAGATTCGACCCCAACGGAAACTATATCGGACTGTTCACAGGTGCGGCAAGAATAAGCAAAAAGCTTTATTACTTCGATAACGGCGTTTCTCTGAAAAACGGCTGGCACACTGTTAACGGAAATACATATTACTTCTATCCCGACGGCTCAGCGGCTGAGGGCGTTACGGTCATTGACGGAAAGACATATCTTTTCACAAACAAGGGCGTTCTTAAAAAGGACAGCGCACAGTTTACAGTGACCGCAGACCGTTCCGTTATTGCCGCAGGAAGCCGTGAGACTATCCGTTTCACCGTTTCCACCGACGATACAAGCACATCGGCAGTTCTCGGAAACATAAGCTTCGGCTGTCTGCACCGCTATGAGAACGGAAAGTGGTACAGAGTCAAGGCAGCAGATGAATATACGGTAACAGATATTGCCTACATTCTCGGCAGAAATGAGCACAGCGGCAGCTCGACAGGCTCAGTCACTCTCTCATTTACTCCCGACGAATACAAGCTTGACCTTGAATCGGGGCTTTACCGTGTTGAGATACCTATCCGCACCAAGAATAAAACTGTTACAAAATACTGCGAATTCCGCATTGCTCAGCCTGCGGATATTGAAACAGCTTATGACAGCTATTATATTGCCGATACAAATTCAGTGGAGCTTCAGATAAATGTTAACCGCACCTCGGAAATATATGAGCCGCAGTTATTTTTCCGAAATGAATCAAGCGGTGAATGGGAGCGTATAAAGCCGAAATCAGACTATCCCGAAAACCGCCGTCAGGTAACGGCAGGCAGCACGGTAAATACAAGGCTTGACCTTACACTATATAACAAGTCAGCTCTGAAATCGGGAACGTACAGGGCTGTTATAGGCGAGGGGCTTTCCTGCGAATTTAAGCTCATATCCCCCTTTGAATGCACCGCTGTTCAGGCTGAAACCAAAAGCGCACGGTCAAGGCAGATAACAATTACCGCAGAAAACAGAACTGAACGAACAGTTAAGCTTTCGGGCTACGGACAGCTTTATCGGCTGAACAAGAACAAATGGGAAAAGGTAAAGCTGAAAAACGGCAAAAAGCTTGAAACAGAGCTTGAGATAGCTCCTATGACAAAAAGAGTAAAAAGCTTTACTCTTACGGATTTCTACAGTCTGAGCAGTCTGAAAAAGGGAAAATACTGCGTTCAGCTGAAGGACGAAAACGGCTTTGTAAAATACGCTTATTTTGAACTGAAGTAAATTTCTGTATTCTTTCGGAAAAAGTATCGGGACGGCAAAGCTATGAAAAAAAGTAACAACAATCTTTTTAAGGCACTTTCGATTATAAGGGACATATTGGTAATTATAGCAGTAATTGCTGTGCTTGTTTTTTTGCAAATATTTTTAACTATGATGTTTATGTACACTTAATACCCTTAAATTTATCCGACGAAAGGCGGTATTCCTATGAACGAAGCTTTCAAGCACGCTGTACGGGCTAATTCTCCCGAGTATGTTTCGCTGACGGTAACATATTCGGGACATCAGAAATGCAGCGCCGCTCAGCGGTGGGGCAAGGGAATCCGTGAGCAGTACATTCTGCACTATGTTGTGTCGGGAAAGGGTGTTTACATCACTCCCGACGGGCAGTTTGAGCTGTCGGAGGGAGATATTTTTCTTATAAAGCCTTTCACGGAAATAGAATATTACCCCGACGAGTCCGACCCTTGGGAATACCGCTGGGTG
>JAGAJY010000018.1 GCA_017848125.1 Oscillospiraceae bacterium | reverse complement strand
GCATTTTCAACCAGAGAAGCGATCTCCTTCATTTCGTGTATCCTGCTTTCAAGCCCTCTGAGAAGAGAGGTGCGGCAGTCACGCATAAGGTCCTTTATAAGGGGCATCTGCTCCGCTGTTTTTGCAAGCGCCTTTACGTCACGGGGAGTAGCAGTCTTGTAAACCACCCTCGTCATAAGCCTTTCAAGGTCATATACCCCTTCAAGGGCTTCACCCAGCTCACCAAGCAGAACAGGATCCATATAAAGCTCCTCAACTGCGTCAAGCCTGTCTATTATTGCCGCAGGCTTTACAAGAGGCTGTTCGATATATGATTTCAGAAGTCTTTTTCCCATTGATGTTCTTGTTCGGTCAAGAACCCATAAAAGGCTTCCCTTTTTCTCCTTGCTTCGCATTGTTTCAGTAAGCTCAAGATTTCGTCTTGCGGTAAGGTCAAGCTCCATAAAACGTTTGTCAGAGTAAAATTTCAGCTCTGTGAATCGTCCCACAGCCGCACGCTGGGTATCGCTTATGTAGTAGAAAAGTCCACAGAGAGCCGACTCGGAACATTTATCACTGTCATCAACACCCATATCCGACAGGCTTTCCGCAGAAAACTGAGCAAGCAGCGTTCCAAGATGCAGAGACGGGTCAAACTTATCCTCCTCCAGAACGATCTCGCTGAGACTAAGGCGGTTTCTGATAAAATCAGTGACCTCGGAAAGCTCCGCCGCTCCCCCGTTTACAAGAAGCTCTGCAGGAGAAAAACGTGCTATTTCGTTTATAAGTCCCTCGCAAAGCTCTGTTCTTGACTTGTCCCTGTGAGAAAAAAGCTCCGCCGTTCCCGTGGAAATATCCGCAAAGCAGACCGATGCCGTTCCCTGCGAATAGTAGAGTGCGGCAATGAAATTATTCTTTGAATCGTCAAGCAGATTGCTTTCTGTGAGAGTTCCGGGGGTAACGATACGGACAACATCACGCTTTACAAGCCCTTTAACAAGCTTAGGGTCTTCCATCTGCTCGCATATGGCGACCCTGTAGCCTAAGTCGATAAGCTTTTTTATGTAGATCTCTGCGCTGTGATAGGGAATGCCGCACATTGGCGCACGTTCCTCCTGTCCGCAGTCTCTGCCTGTGAGAGTAAGCTCCAGAGCCTTTGAGACTATAACAGCGTCATCAAAAAACATTTCATAGAAATCTCCCAGACGGAAGAATACAATATGCCCCTGATACCTGTCCTTTACGTCAAAATACTGCTGCATCATAGGGGAAAGCGTACTGCGGTCAACGTTCATTCCAAGAACCTGTCCTTTCGTAAATTCATTGCCGAAAAACCTTATTCCGTCAGGCGGCAATACGCCTGACGGATGTGGTTTGGATTATTTTTATCAGCCGCAGCCGCCGCAGGTCGCACAGCTTCCTGAGCAGGAAACAGGATTTGTTTCGGGGCAGGTCATAGGATCCTCACCGTTTGCGGCACAGGTAACGATATAGTTGATGCTGTCGAGAATGGTATCCATCTCTGCCTTTGCAGCCTCGAATGCCATCATATGGGAGTTTGTCACAACAGCGGCATAAAGCCTGTTAAGGTCGTTGTTGAGAGCTGTAATGGTGTCGGTGTTCTTATCCTCCTTAGCCATTTCGGTGTTAAGCTCCATCTTTTTCACGTTGAAATCGGTGATATTCTTCTGGAGTTCCTCGTCCTTGTCATTTGCAAGCTTTGCAGCCGCATATGCAATGTATCTGGGATCCTCCTGAAGAGCCTTTCCAAGCGCTCTTGTAGCTTCGATAACGTTCATGATTCAAGCTTCCTTTCAATATAAAATGTTATACTGTTATCCTTTGACAGTTAATAGTTAATTATACCACAAAACGCCGATTTTGTCAAATGAGATTTTATACACAGCTTTACATCTGTTATCACAGACAGCGAAAGCCGTTCCGCTCTCCGATATACTCCTCCAATATCTCCGCCGACGCTTTTACAAGCTCGCCGCAGGGACGTTTTTTGTAATATTCTGCCGTTCGCTGTTCGGGGATATGAGTTCCCTCGGGCTTTTCAAGTCCCAGAAGTTCACGGCATAGTATGCTGCCGTTTTGTTCCTTAAAGTATTTAGCAAGCTGCTGTATCATTGCATAAGTTTGTTTCTTGCCCTCAAAGTCCGCAGGGTCGCTGTAACCGCATATCAGACTTGCCGCCATAAACATTCCCGATACTGCTCCGCAAACCTCCCTCATTCGTCCCATTCCGCCGCCGAAGCCTGATGAAAGCATTGCGGAGGTTTTTTCGTCAAGACCTGTTATGTCCGAAAAGCTCAGCATCACCGACTGAGCGCAGTTATAGCCCTGCTCGAAATATGCCTTTGCCCTGTCTCCTCTTTCGCTCATAGGTCAGCCGTCCTTTCTGTCAAGAAGGGTGAGCTTGCCCGAAAGCACAGCGTCTGCGTAGTCCTCAAAGGATTCAAAGGGAGTTTCCGATGCCACTCCTCCGCCGTACCATCTGTCGGTGGTGTTATGTGCGTCTGAGCCTGCTGTACGGGGCAGGTCATACCACTTGGCATATTCATTTGCCCTGTAGTTGAAAGGCTTGTCAAGAGGGTGAGAAGCGTTTATTACTTCAACCGCATCAACAAAATGAGGGCAATGGGTGGTTGACCTGATATATTCCCAATCTCTGAAAGGGTGTGCCTGAACAACAAACGCTCCCTCGGAACGGGCAAGCTCCAGAAATCTTGTCAGCTCCATTTCAAGGATATAGTTATGGGATAAAAGCCAGTTTTTGTCAAGACCGTATATGAGGAAATCAGAGCCGCCGTTTCCGTATTCAAAGCCGAAAAATACTTTAAGTCCGATTTTCTTTCCTCGTTCAAGAGCGTTTTCATAGCCCTTGCAGAAATATTCCACACGCTCGTCCCAAGGAAGATCGTAGGGAACAGCTGTGTTTCCGTTAAAAAAATGATCGGTGACGAATATGCCGTCATAGCCCTCAGCCTTGTATTTCTCAGCCATTTCTGCGGCAGGAGCATTTGAGCAGGCGCTTCCCTCCATTGTGTGCATATGAGTTTCGTATTTGTACATTTATATCAATCCTTTTTTTGTAAATTCATTCGCCGTGCATTTGTCTGTGCTCCTTTTCAAGCTCGTCCATAAGCTCTGAAAGAGTCATTTTCTGATTAAAAGCTGTGACTGCCGCTTTCAGAGGAATGCCCCCCAGACCGTTTTCACGCATACAGTCAACCGTTTTTTCAAGCTTTTTTCTGTCCATACAGGAAAACACAACGCACTGCCTGCTGTCGGAAATGTCTGCTCCCCTTTCTGAAAAGCCCGAAAAGCCCGCCAGAAATCCTGTCTGCTCCCCTGCTCTGTTTTCGGGGATAATACAAAGCTCAGACTTTACGATACGGCAGACCTCTCTGAATTTTGTCTGCTGCTCCTCGTCAAATCCATAGATCAATACCCTTTCGGGGGGTGTATTCATTATTCTTGCTTTCACGTTTTTATCGTCCTTTCCTCATTTGTAACCAATGTGTAACCATTTGTTTCCCATTTGTTACTGTATTATAGCACATTTTTTATTGACATTGCAGTTTTTAAATGTTAAAATTTATAGTAAGGAGTTATACTCTATTTACATTGTCACAGAAAGAAAAAGAATAAAAATAAGGAGGAGTTTTCTTATGACTGCGGCAAAACAAAATCTGAAAACGGCTGTATGTCTTCTGCTGGCTGTACTGCTGACAGTAACCATGGTCGCATTCCCCGCCGAGGTTTCGGCTCTGGGTCTTAATTACAAAAGCATCACCCTGACCAAGGGCTACGGCACTACCCTGAAGGTTTCTGACGGCTCAAAGGCAACCTGGTCCACCTCGGACAAAACAGTTGCCACGGTTTCAAGCAAGGGCAAGGTAGTTGCAAAAAGCGTCGGCACAGCAACCATCACAGCTGACGTTAACGGCACAAAGCTTACCTGCAAGGTAAAAGTCGTAGGCGGAAAGCTTTCTCTCAGCAAAAAATCCGTTGAGCTTGAAAAGGACGGTATTGAGTATATTACTGTCAGAGCAAAGGGATCTCACGGCATCAAGGCTTCATCAGGCGACAAGAGCATTGTTACAGCTTCCTGGGTAAAGCCCTGGAAGGGAGACGATATCCGCCTTAAGCTTACCGCAAAGGGCTCAGGCTCTACTACCGTAAAGATCTCTATGACAAAGTACCCTGATGTTTACACTACTATCAAGGTAAATGTAAAGGGCGACGATGCTGTTCTTCTTACTAGCCAGTCCTCTGTTGCTACAAAGATAGATTCACAGGCAACTATTGTTATCTACAGCGACAAGAACGATATGGTCGATTACTCAATGGCTGACAGCACTATCGCAAAATACTCGGCTGGCAGCTGGAAGGACGGCTACTGCACTATCGGCATCACAGGTCTCAAGGAAGGCACTACCACTCTTACCATTACACGAAAAGACAATCCTCTCGTAAAGAGAACCGTTAAGATCACCGTAAGCGGTTCGGGTTACTATTCCGTATCCTCTTCCAGACCCGTAAAGCAGCTTGCTACCGATTCTGTTCTCAGCTGGATCGATCAAAAAACTATGATCACCAAGTATATGCTTGTTCCCGCAGGCTACGACATTGCAAAGGTCAATTCCGCAATTGCGGCTAACAGCGGCGTATATGAATATTACACCGTTTATGAGACATCTCCCGCTAAGATCGCTTCTACCGACAAGATAAACGGCTTCTCCGCAACAGTTGGCGGTGCTGAAGCCAAGCGATACGTTCTCGTACCCGCTAACTGCGATGAACCTACATACAACACTGTTGTTATGGACTATACAGGCAAGGTTGAATACTGGACCATCTACAACAAATCCCCCGAAAACAAGAAATTCAGATCTACAGATATTGTAAAGACATGGACTGCTACCGTAAACTACAAGTCTGTTACAAGATATATCCTTCTTCCCCTCAACTACTCGGAAGAAACTCTCAACAGACTTATTGCTGCAGACTCCGGCACATCTCTCGGCGGATATTACGCTGTAAGCGATACCAAGCCCGCTCTTAAGGCTTCCAATGACAAGATAATCGAATTCCCTGTTTTTGCAAACGGCATAAGCAAGACCTGCTATGTTCTCGTTCCCGCAAATTACGATGAAGCAAAGGTTAACGACGCTATCGCAGCTTACAAGGGCTACTTTGATACATGGCTTGTTTACACAGTAAAGCCTGTACCCAAGTACAGCTCTGAAACCGTTCAGTCATGGACTAAGGTCATCGACGGCAGGCAGACTATCAGATACATGCTCCTGCCCACAGGCTATGATGAAAATCTTTTCAGAGAGTATGTAAACAAGGATCTCGGCACATCATCATCTGCTTATTATACCATCACAACAACTTATCCCACATACATTGCAAAGACTGACAAGGTTTATACATGGAGAAGCAGAGACAACACTATCAAATACATTCTCCTTCCCGAAAAGTATGATGTTCTCAAGAGAAACGACCTCATCTACAAGGACACAG
>JAGAJY010000260.1 GCA_017848125.1 Oscillospiraceae bacterium | reverse complement strand
TTCATCTCGCCGTTAGGACCGATGTCAATATCTGTCAGAGTGGATTCCTTTGTGTAAATGGAATAGTATGCAGGGGAAATATCACCGAAGGTAACCTCATTTGCTGTGATGGAAGCAAGGATATTTGAGCCTCTGGGGTTAAGCTTCTTAACTGTGTCGGTCTTTACCTCGGTTGACTCGGTAACGGTGTAAATGAAGCCGTCGTCGTCAATATCGAAGTTTGAGAAGCCGATAGGCGTGGTCTTTGTTGAACGGGCTCTCTGCTCCTCAGTAGCGATGGTGTTCCAGAAAGCGTTCATAATGATCTCGGAGGTAGCCTCAACACGGTTTGCGCCGTAGAAGCCAAGGAACTCTCCGTTGAAATCATACATTACCGCACCCTTTGTAACGGACTTTACAACTACATAAACATTTCCCGCCTTATCTACAGCAACCTTTCTGGGGTTGTAGGTAAGCTCCTGAGAGTAAACCTCGGAGGTGGGCTTTTCGAAAATGTAGTCAACATTTCCGTCAATGTCGGTCTTTAAAACTCGGCTGTTTTCGGTATCGCAGACATATATCCAGCCTGTGTACTTATCAACGAAAACGCCCTCGGGCTTTTTGAGAGTAAGCTTCTCGCCCTTGTAGTCGAAAGTATCGAAATACTTTACCATATTAAAATCAAGGTCTGTCACAATAATTCTGTCGTTGCCCTTGTCGGCTATGAACATATAGTTAACGGGCTTCTCCTCGGAATTTTCATCGAAGAGGATACCGTTATCCTCGATAAGGAACAGGTCGGCAGGCTCTTTAAGCCCCATTTTATCCTTCCAGTCCGCTTTCTTGGGCTCGTAGCCCTCCATTGAGGAAACGTGGTCGGTAAGACCCTTTATAGACTGTCCGTCCACGAATCTTTCAGCGGTATATCCTACCTGAGAGGCAACAGCGTCGCCCCATCTGTCATAGCTGTAAGGGTCATAGCTTTCCATAGCGGTTACATTAGCCGCAAAAACGGAAGCAAGCATAACACCTGCGCCTGCAGCGGCAATCAGCCTTTTCAAGCTTTTCATATCATCACCCTTTTCTTTAAGTTGTCGCAGTAAGGAATCAATCCTTCATACCTGCGTGAGCCATTGTTTCCATAACGTTTCTCTGTGCCAGAACGAATACCAGCAGAGGAGGTATCATCAGAACAACTGCGGAAGCAGCTATCGCACCCTGACGGGCGATACCCGCTGCAGCGATCTGCTGTACCACAACAGGGATCGTTTTGAGAGCCTCGTCGTAAACAAGACCGCCACCTGCCTGATTCCAGGAGGTCTGGAACTCAAAGATGATGATAGTCATAAGCGCAGGCTTACAGTTAGGCATTACAATTCCCCAGCATATTCTGAGAAGCCCCGCACCGTCAACCTTAGCCGCCTCTATCATAGCGTCGGGAATGGTAGTCATACTCTGACGCATGAGGTAAAGACCCATAGATGTTGCGATGATAGGAAGAATAAGAGCGGAATATGTATTGATCATACCCAAAGTTGCCATTACCATATACTGCATGATGTAAAGAACAGTAGAGTTGAACAGCAGGGCAACAACGACAATTTCATTGAGAGCCGCATTTCCGGGGAATCTGCACTTGGAAAGAACAAATGCAGCGGTAGAAGCAAACAGAACGTGGAACACAGTTGCAACAACAGTAACCATAACGCTGTTGAAAATGTTTCTTGAAAAAGGAACCCATGAATTGTTTGCGATCTTGAACAGATCCTCGAAGTTATCGAAGGTAGGATCCATAGCATAAAGCTTAGGAGGCATAAGGAATACTTCCTGAACAGGCTTTATGGAGTTTACGATTGCAAGATAAATGGGGAACAGCATAAACAGACCCATAAAGGAAAGCAGGAGGAAGATACCTATATCGTTTTTCCAGGATTTTCCTACACGCTTGTTGGAGCCCTTGGACTTGAGCATTTTCTGGTGCTCTTTTTCTCTGCGCTTTCTGAGAGCTTCAAGGGCGGCAGCATTTTCCTCCGCCTGCAAAGCGGCAAGCTCGGAAGGCTTGAGATTCTTTTTGTTTTTCTTCAACTTTAGCTCACCCCTTTACTCAGTCAACATATTTGCCGAGGAGCTTTCCGATAAGCTTGTTGCAGACGAGCATAACAACAAACAGGACAAAGCATACGGCGGACGAATAGCCCATCTCATATCGTACCCAGCCGTAGTCGAAGGCGTGAGTCATAATAGTATGAACCTTGTAATCTGTGGAGGGGAAGCCTGCCAGCATACGTCCTACAATATCAACGGTAAATGCGGATACGATCTGCATTACCGCAGCGAACATAAGGGAAGGACCCATTGCGGGAATGGTTATGTAGATAAGCTCCTGCCAGCGGCTCTTGATACCCTCGATAGCGCCTGCCTCATACATTGACTTGTCAATGCCCTGGAAGCCTGCACGCATAGCAAGGAAGCCTGCGCCCATGGATACCCACAGCTGAACTACAATAACGCAGGGAAGAACGTAGTTGCCGTCAGTAAGCCACTGAATAGCGCTGGAGGTGAAGCCCAGCTCCATAAGGAATGCGTTGAGATAACCATACTGGTCGCCCGAGAAAATGAGCTGCCATACGAAGTAGATGTTGCCCGCCATAGAGGGAGCGTAGAAAACCAGAGTAAAGAGGGTTTTCAGAGTAGGGTGAAGCTCATTGATAAGCCACGCAAGCAGGAAGCTCATTGCATAGCTGAGAGGACCTGTAAAGATAGCAAAGATAAGAGTTGTTCTGATGGACTGAATGAAAACATCGTCCTCCAGGAACATTGTGTAGAAATTCTGGAAGCCTATCCATCTGGGAAGGCTTGCCATATCGAAGTCGGTAAAGCCCATAGGCAGGGACATTACAACAGGAACGATGGTGAACACCAGGAACAGCAGCATAAAAGGAGCGAGCATAATGTAGCACATATAGTTTCGCTTCATTTCGTGCAGGGTGTAGTCACGCTTTTCCTTTCTTGACATTTTCCTCTCCGAAGGGAGCAGAATTTCTTTTTTAACGGTATTTTCAGCCAAAGTAATTGCCCTCCTTCATTTTATTCGTCAAGACCGAGGTTCTTGCGCTTACGGCTTATCTCGGCGTTAATATCCTTGTTATACCAGCGAAGAGTCTCACGGGCATTGTCGTTGTCGTTAACAACGGCACGGAATGCGTTCATAATGCTTCGTGTTACAACGTAGGAAGAAGGAATGATGGGAACCTCGTCAAGCTCAGCAAGCTGTGCATTGATCTTGGAAAGGTCAGACTTGGACCAGTTGAGCTTCTGGAGAGCCTCAACGTTAGCGGACTCAAATCTTCCCAGAGGACCCATAACGCCCTCAACGTTCTGACCGTACTCAACCATAGTTTCGGTTGATGTGAACCAGTCGATGTACTTCCACGCACCCTCAACGTTCTTGCAGTCCTTGAGGACAATGAAGCCTGAGCCTGAGGAGTTTGCAGCATGGGAAACAGTGCCGTCCTCAAGTCTTGTACCGGGTACGGGGCAGAAATCCCAGCAACCCTTGATCTCGGGAGCAGCAACATTAAGCTGATTGTAGAAGCCGCAGTAGTTCTGGATTACGATAGGAGCTTCACCTGTTCTGAAACGTGTGAATGCGTCGTAAGCCTGATCGAAGTTGTATGTGGTGTAGAATCTTGTCCACATATCAAATGCGTCAACAGCGGCAACGGTATCGAAGTTTGTAACAGTCTGCTCCCCGTCGTAGTAGTTGAGACCCGACTGAAGCATCAGCATAGCAAATGTGTGACCAACCTCTGTGGAAGGAGCAACGGCAGTACCGTTAACATTTCCGGGGAGGATAAGACCGGGCTGCATATACTTACGCTGGAGAGCGGGAAGCATATCAATAAGATCCTGCCAGGTCTCGGGAGGATTCTCGATTCCGAGCTCGGAAAGAGTATCCTTTCTGTAGAACATCATGGGGAATGTACGCTGAATAGGAATACCGTAGGTCTGTCCGTCGTACTGGTAATGAACAAGAGCGGTTTCCTGGAAACGGTCAGCAACATCATCAAAGCCCTCCATATTGTCCAGAGGAACGAGAAGATCTCTGATAGCAAGGTTAACGGGGAACTCACCGCCTACGAACATTGCAACGTCAGGACCCTTTCCTGCGAGAACAGCTTCCATGATAGTACCCTGAACAAGGTTGATGGAAACATCGATGCCTGTTTCTGTGGTAAACTCGGATTCTGTCAGCTGCTTTACAACAGTTGTCTGGTCACGTCCGAGACCGCACCATACAACGATAGAATTCTCGGTAGAATCGGAAAGAACTGTGTAGTCCTCAAAGAACGAGCCGATAAAGCCCTTTACGCTGAACGCCATAGACTTGAAGAAATTCTCCTTAACAGGAGTGAACTTAGTCTCCTTGCCCTTTGCGTCATACTTGGGAACAAGCTCGATAAAGTCAATTTCAAGGGGCTGATCCCTGTACTCTCTCATCCATGAGGAAACGGAAGTAACATTATCCTTGATAGAGGAATTGGAGATAAATGTGGGGATCTTGTTGGGCTTTTCGATGCAGCGGTCAAATACGTCTGCAAGTCTTGCAAGAGCTGTAGCCTCAGAGCCTGTCTGCTGAGAGAGAGTCTCAATGGTCACCTGCTCCTCTTTAAGACGCTGGGAAAGGTCTGCACATACATCAAGAAGCTCGGGAATTTCCTTATGAACATAATAATCGGTGTACTTATCAGGGTTAGGACCTGTTATCATAAGTATCTTCATATAATATTCATTTGCCTTGGCAACAATTTCGTCAAGACGGCGCATAGAATCGCCTATCTCACCGGGAATAACTTCGAGAGCAATGGTATGCTTGCCCTTTGTAAGGTAAACATAAGCGTCCTCGCCGCTTGCGTCCTTGGGTGAAACGGTTATCCAGCTTGTATCATAAGGGAACTTTACCTGCTCAAAAGGCTCGGAGGGAACTTCACCGTCAATGTAGATACGGCGGTTGGAGTAAAGACCTCTCATTACGTCCTGTCTGCCCTTGATACCTATCTTATAGTATCCGTCCTGAGCGACCTCCATCTCCCATGTTACCTTCTGACCTGCAGCGTCCCATGTTCCGTCGCCTACAGTGTTGTATCTTTCCTTAACAGGGTGGGACTGATTTCCTGTATGGTCCTCAGTAAGATATGTACCTCTGTCATAGGTGGGGAAAATGGTCTGAGCGTTGGTGTAGGAATAGTTTTCGCCCTGAAGTCTGATAGGCTCAGCGCCCGCATTCTTTCTCAGGTCATCATCGGAAGGAGCGGTATAAGCCTGAGCAGGCTCATACTGATAGAGCTTAATGTAAGCAATAGCCACAGAAGCCTTTTCGGAAGAAAGGGTAACTGTATGCTCGCCCTCGTCAAAATAGAAATAAAGAGGCTCGTTGAAAAGTCCGTCAGAGTCAATAAAGGGAGTGGTTATCCACATAGGATTCTCTATCTGAGGAGGACGTGTTTCGTTGTCCCTCTCATTGGGAGCGATGGGATAAGCGGACTTCCATGTTCTGGGGAAGCTTATTCTTGTAGCAGTGTCGAAGGGGCTTACGCCGTCTATGAGCATAGACATTTCGGAAGTGGTATTTCCTCCCGTAATGGGGTAATAGCACACCTCCACATTATAAGCTCCCGCTTTTTCAACGTTAACGCTGAAATCAAGGGAGCCGTCCTCGTTTGACCAGATAATTACGTCGTCCTTGCCCTCATATCTTGCTACCTCGACCTCAGCGCCGTCAGCACAGGACTTGTAAACAAACTCAGTCTCACCGCTCGGGTGTGCTTTGTCGGCATACTCATCATAATACTCGCTGTAAGTCGTCTGCTTTTCGTAGGAAATTGAAGGGTTTTCGTAAGCTTCGGAAGCTTCCTTCAGCATCTTGTTTTCCGCAAAAACCGACGCTGGGAATGCGGAAGCGCAGATCATCAGAGCCATAAGCCCTGACAGGAGCCTTTTCAGACTTGATTTCCTTGACAAAAGATTGACCACCTTTCGTATAGAATATAGAACTGCACGAAACGCCGATTTACAGGGCTTTTCGACAATTTTTCCGTGGGACTCTTGCTGTAACAGTATCATCACCGAGCGAAACTTGGAGACAAAAATTTAACCGTCTCCACGGCGATTGTCTCCTTACCAACGTGACAGATTTATGGTAATATGACAAAAATATTCAGTGAGAACAATGAAAAACTATAGACCCGTATAATAATTATATCAATTTCACTAACTGTTGTCAAGACAGTACGACAATTTTTGTATATAATTTGCCCAATATTTTTTAGTCACATTTTACAATTAAACGTTTAAGTTTTTGGACAAATTTACTTTAAGTATAATCAAATCACAATAAACTTACCCCAAAAACTATTCATTCTGTATAAAAAAACGAATGACCCCCGAAGGAGTCATTCGCCTTATGTGCTATAATAATAGTATATCACCTGTCGGACATACGCTTTTTCAGCTCGTCAAGCTCAATTATTCTGCTCAGACGGTTAATAAGGATAGTTCCCGTAACAGGCTTCGTGATAAAGTCCATAGCGCCCTCACGGAAGCATTTTTCCTCAAGAGTCTTATCCGAGTCAGCGGTAAGGAATACAACAGGCATATCGCTCTTTCGCTTGATACGTCTGAGAAGCTCGAAACCGTCCATTTCAGGCATATAGATATCCAGCACAGCCAGATCGGGAGTGCGGTTTTCAAGCACCTGAAGCGCCGCCTCGCCCGAGCCTGCGGTTATTACCGTGAAGCTGGATTCAAGCGTTCTCTTGGCAATTGACAGACAGGAAACGTCATCATCAACTACAAGCACTTCAGGAAGCCTGCCCTCAACCTTTTCGCCCAGCAGGTCATCGGGATCGTCAAGCACAGCCTTGATCTTTCCAACCATTTCCTTGTACATCTCGAAAACTCTCTGATGATTCTCCTCGATGTAAGGAATATCGCCCATTTTCTGAGCCATTTCCAGAGCCTTGGCTTCCTCGGAAAGCTCCTGAGCGCCGATGGTAAGAGATGTACTCTTTATGGAGTGGACAGTGATACGGTAATTGTCAAAATCCCTCTCATTGAAGAACTTCTCCATATCCTCGATACGATTGCTGCCCGTGTAGGTTTCAAGCATGGAAACATAAAATTCCTTGTCGTCGCAGCAGTAGGTCATACCCATAACGGTATCCAGAAATTCCGAAAGTCTTTCGGTAATGGTACGCTTGCGGACATTCTTTATCTCAGGCTCAGGCACAACCACTCTTTCAGCGAAAGGCTTTATCCTGTCGGCAGGCATAAACTTCTGTATCATATTGTAAAGCATTCTGCCCGTAACAGGCTTTGCGAGGTAATCATCAAAGCCCTCGGCAAGGTACATTTCCCTTGCGCCCGCAACAGTATTTGCCGTCAGAACGATAATAGGAACTCCCCTGTCAAGACCACGCTCTCTTATAATGTGCAGCGCCTCGATACCGTCCATAATAGGCATCATATGGTCAAGGAAGATAATATCATAGCTGTTCTTCTCCAGCATCTCGATAGCTTCACGTCCGTTGGAGGCAGCGTCGATAGGAGCGTCCGAATCTTTAAGCAGACCCTTGAACAGCGCTCTGTTCATCTCGTTGTCGTCAACCGTGAGAATACGCACATCGGGAATACAGAACTTGTAGCCCGCTTCGTCGGCAACGTCATTTTCATAAGCGGAAACCTTGCCCACAGGCTCAGCGTTTACCACCTTCTGCCTGATATCAAAGGAAACCGCAGTACCCTTCTCGTATTCACTCTCAATGGATATCTTGCCGTCCATAAGGGTGATAAGCTTTGTAACGATAGTCAGACCAAGACCTACGCCCTGAATATTCTGGGTACGCTTCTTGTCAAATCGTGTAAAGCTTCCCGAAATACGGGTCAGATCCTCCTTTTTGATACCGATACCCGTATCCTTGACAGTCGCACGGATAAAGCCATTGTCCTCCCCGTCGGATACCCATTCTATGCTGACTTCAATGTGACCTCTTACGGTATATTTCACCGCATTGGAAACAATGTTGTTGAATATCTGGATAACTCTCGTAATGTCACCCGAAAGCTCGGAGGGCATTTCCTCGTCGATATAGGTTTTCAGCTCAAGCAGCGCCTTGTCCGTGCCGTATTCCGCATAAGCAAGCACATCTCGCAGCATTGACTTTGTGGAATAAGGAGCGTCCAGAACACGCAGATTACCGTTGTCGATATCGGTGTAGTCAAGGATATTACTGATGATAGACAACAGATTCATCGACGCCATATGTACATTATCGGCGCATTTAAGAATCTCCTTGTCGCTTGTCTGCTGCATTATCATCTCATTGAAGCCGAGAATGGAGTTGATGGGAGTTCTCAGCTCGTGGGACATTGATGAAAGGAAGTCGCTCTTTGTCTGGCTTGCCGCCTGAGCGAGACCCATAGCCTCCTCCGCCTCGTCTCTCGTCCGTGCAAGCTCCTCCATAGTCTTGTTAAGCGCATGATAGTCGGGTGTTTCCATAGAGAACATAAGCATCAGGAAGCCCAGAGAAACTGTAAACAGTGAAAGCAGAACATCAGGGAAGATAAGCTGGAACAGAGGTCCCATCAGCGTCACAAAGCTGTAAAGGATAATGGTTATACGCTGATTCCTATTGAACTTTTTCAGGTCACGAAGCAGAGTGCCTGTTGCAGAGCCTATAAAGAACAGTGCGACTACATAGCTTGTATGGTACAGCGGACCGTGAACATAATGCGGCTCGAAGCTGAACACCCAGCCCGTGAAGAAGTTGGCAATAAGCAGAACTATTTCAGCCACCATAACTATCCTTGCTGTTGTTACATATCCGCTTTTGATTGAGTGCTTGCTTATGCCCGTGCGGCAGTAGATGTAGAAATAATATTCCACCAGCGGCAGCGAACCCATATACAAGAAGTTCAGGAACATATTTATCTCGGGAGGAATTATCTCCGCATAGCTTATGGTAATAGCCGTCACTACATCGAGAATAACAACTATCAGCAGATAAAGAGCAAGCCTTTTGAAAAGCGTATTCTGTCTCGACTGGTCGCTGTACTGCAAACGGATATAGAGGTTCAGCAGCAGCATATAGCATATAGCCGCAACTTCAAAATAAATGTTATACTGCATTACTCAGCCCCCTCACCGAAGAATTCGCTTATCCTGCTTCTGAGTCTCTCACAGCTGTCTGTATAGCTCTTGTGATGAGACTTTATGTAGGAAATATTGTCGCTCTTGAGAGCATTTTTCATAGCCTCGGTCTTTGCCGCCAGTTCCTCCGCACCGATACTCATAGCAGTACCCATAATGCTGTGAATGCAGACCCTGTAATTATCCCAGTCGTTGGCGGTATAATACTTATTCAGACGGGATATGATATCGCTTACCGCAAAGGTTTTCAGAACGTCCTGATAGAAAGCCTCGTCGCCGCAGCAGAAAGCGATTCCCGCCTGAGTGTTGAGGAAGTTCAGACCTCTGCCGTCCTCCTCGCCGCCGCTTTCCTCCTCGCACTGAATGATCATATCGTGAGGCAGGTATTTTTCGATTATCTGTTCAAGGTCGCTTCCCTTGATAGGCTTTGAAAGGTAGTCTGTAAAGCCCATGGAAATATATTCTTCCTTTGCTCCGGGAGCCGCATTTGCCGTAAGAACGATAACAGGGGTTTTGGCGTTGAGATTTCCTTCAAGCTTTCTCATTCTCGACAGTGTTTCGATACCGTCCATACCGGGCATAAGATGATCCATAAAGATGATATCATATTTTTCCTTGCATACTGCATTAAGGCACTCCTCGCCGCTGAGCACCGAATCAACACCCACAAGGGTATTTTTCAGAAGTCCTGCCATAACCTCGATGTTCATGGTAACATCATCCACAACAAGGACTCTTGCGTCGGGAGCGTGGAACTTTTCGGTATATTTCTTGTCGTTTATGCCTGTCTTTTCGGGGTCAAAGTTTCCGGTGATAGCCCTGCCCTCAAAGCCCTGAGGGAGCTTCACGGTGAATATCGTACCCTTGCCGTATTCGCTTTCAACAAGGATATTTCCCTCCATAAGGTCAACAAGCCTTTTGGTGATGGCAAGACCCAGACCCGTACCCTCAATGCTCTTTGTCTGAGAGGTATTGATTCGCTTGAAGGAATCGAAAAGCTTGCCCTTGTCATCGTCGCTGATACCCATACCCGTATCCTCAACAGCCACAACAAGCATAATATGCTCCTTGTCAATGCGGTCAAAGGTAGCACTCAGGGTAACAGAGCCTTCGGGAGTATATTTTACGGCATTTGTAAGCAGATTTGTGATTATCTGTCTGATACGGAACTCATCGCCGATAAGGTTCTTGGGGATTCTCGGGTCAACCTCAAAGGTAAAGCGAAGCTCCTTGTTGATAGCTCTCATAAACACAAGGTTGTAGCAGTCCTTGAGCATAGTGGGCAGGTCATAAACCGCAGGAATGATATCCATTTTGTCCGATTCGATCTTGGAAAAATCAAGAATATCGTTAATGATTGTCAGCAGAGAATTTCCCGCACTTCTTATGTTAAGGGCATATGCGGTAATATCCTTGTCTGTGCTCTCACGGATTATCATCTCGTCCATACCGAGAACAGCGTTTATAGGCGTTCTTATCTCGTGGGACATATGAGCAAGGAAGCTGCTCTTTGCCACGTTAGCGCTCTGAGCCTGCTCCATAGCCTTCTGAAGCGCCTTATCCTTGTCAAGCATTTTCTTTCGCTGTCTTTCAAACAGCATAGTCTGATATTTAAACAGCAGACCGATAATTATAGCAAAGAACTCAAAGGATATCATTACATCGTTTGCCGTAGCCGTAGGGTCATCATTATGCACCACCCATTCGGGGTGATCCTGCTCCAGAAGCATAACCACCTTCGCCGAAGCCAGTGACAGCAGAAACACAATGATAGACATTTTTCCTTTAAGAGCCAGCAGAGGCAGAAGTATTCCCAGAATATACCACAGCTGCATACCGCTCTGACTTCCGCCGTTTGTAAGGTACATCATAGGCAGGAACAGAACTACCGCAAGGGATACGAACAGACCTACCGCAATTCTAAAATTGCCTCTTACCGACAGCCAGAACACGACGCCTACAAATATAACCAGAAGCATTGAGGAATAGTTTCCCATAAAGCCGGGGTTGTCTAAGAAGGATTTTACCACCGAGATCGAGCCTGCCACAAAGGTCACCGCCAGCAGCACGTTCAGAAGCCTTTTTGTAATGCCCTCGTTGTAATCAAAGTTGTCGTTAAATATAATATCCTTTATATTATCTATAAAACCGGTTTTTTTCTTAGTGTTTTTTTTCAAATAAAACAGCCCCCGTTTTCACAATTTATGTCAATAAGCACATAACTACAGTTGTGTTTTATTATAACACACTCTGTCGGAAATTTCTACCCTTTTCTGTTAATTATTGTACTTTATTTTCCGCCGTTTTTCACAGAAAATACACATATATGTGTTATACTGAAATCAAGAAAAAAACTCCGACAAAAAAAGCGAAGGGAATGAACAACATATGAATCAAAACAAAATCCTCATAGTAGATGATGAAAAGAACATCAGAAACGTTATCAGCGAATACGCAAAGTTTGACGGCTTTGAAACAGCAGAAGCGGCTGACGGAATGGAAGCGGTGGAAATGTGCCGCAGCGAGGACTACGACCTTATCATAATGGATATAATGATGCCCCGTCTTGACGGATACAGCGCAGTCAAGGAAATACGCAAGACCAAGCAGACCCCCGTCATAATGCTTTCCGCAAGGGGCGAGGAATACGACAAGCTTTTCGGCTTTGAGCTGGGCGTTGACGACTATGTTACAAAGCCCTTTTCTCCCAAGGAGCTGCTTGCAAGGATAAGAGCGGTGATAAAGCGAAGCTCCGCCGCAGAAAATACCGAAGCAAGAGAAATTCTTTCTTTTGAGGGGCTTGAAATAGACATTCCGGGCAGAGTGGTAAAGGTTGACGGCAGCCCCGCCTCCCTTACTCCCAAGGAATACGACCTGCTTTTCTACCTTGTAAGGAACAGAGGCATAGCCCTTTCAAGGGAAAAGCTGCTTGAAGAAGTGTGGGGCTATGATTTCTACGGCGACGACCGCACTGTTGACACTCACATAAAAATGCTGAGAAACTCTCTGGGCGAATACCGCCGTTTCATAGTCACCCTCAGAGGAATGGGCTACAAGTTCGATGGCGGAAAGTAAGAATCATGCTCTGAAAAAGAGCGTAAGAAGCATACGTTTTACCGTATGGATATATTTTGCCATATTCATTATCAGCATTATCATAATGATATGGATATCCTTCACGGTATCCCTCGAAGCCACCTACCGCACCCAGAAAACAGATGACATAACCTCCATTGCAAACTATATCCTGACCCAATGGGCAGAGGAAGGCTTCACCACCGATTCTCTTGACAGAATAGCCCACGATAACGAGACCTGTGTTCTGATTCAGGACAGGTACGGGCTCAGCGTCTATTCCTATGACATTATGGGAAAAAACTGCCTGCTCCACAGTAGCGGAAGCTCCCTTGCCGAATACCGCAGAAAGGCATACGAAAGCCCTACGGGAATATACTATGCCGAGGTGAGAAACTCACGCTTTGAAAATAATACTCTTATCTTCTCAATGCTGATGGGTACAAAGGAAAATCCCACAGGCTACCTTATGCTCAACACCTCCCTTGAGCCCCTTGAATCAACGGTGAATATCCTGAGAGTGCAGATGCTGCAGGTCAGCCTTGCAATGCTGGCGCTGGCTTTTGGTATATCCATTTTCCTGTCAAGCCTTGTGGCAACGCCCATCGTCCGCATTACCCGTTCTGCGGAGAAGCTTGCACAGGGGGATTACAACGTAAAGTTCAACGGCAGAGGCTACACCGAAACGGAACAGCTTGCTGAAACCCTGAACTATGCCTCCAATGAGATAACCAAGATAGACACAATGCGCCGTGACCTTATGGCGAATATTTCCCACGACCTGCGCACTCCCCTGACAATGGTAAAGGCATATGCGGAAATGATACGTGACCTTTCGGGAGACGACCCCGAAAAGCGTGACGAGCATCTGGGCATAATCATCGAGGAAAGTGACCGTCTTGCGGCGCTGGTAAACGACATTATGGATCTGACAAAGCTTGAAAACGGCAGCACCGAGCTTCACAAAGAGCCTTTCTGCGTAGGCGCAAGGCTTCGTGAGATAATGACACGATACACCCTGCTTTCCGAGCGTGACGGCTACAAATTCCACATAAGCACTGACGACGAAGCATGGAGCGAAGCAGACCTCATCAAATTCGACCAGATAATCTACAATCTTGTCAACAACGCCGTCAATTATTCGGGAGAGGACAAGACCGTTTATATTATGCAGATAAGCACCCCAAAGACCATAAAAATTTCCGTCACCGACACAGGCGACGGCATTTCCGAGGAGCTTATGCCCCTTATCTTCGACCGCTACTACAGAGCGGAAAAGCATAAGCGTG
>JAGAJY010000259.1 GCA_017848125.1 Oscillospiraceae bacterium | reverse complement strand
GCTCTTGGCTGAGATTTTCGGTCTTTGCTGTCCTCGGATATGTCCTGCATATACGGGATTGGTGAGAATGGTGGAAACAGCTCCGTCACGCCAGTCATATATGTCCATATCGGTGCTGAGATGCGAAGCATAGGTGTTATTGAAATATTCAGCTGCAATGGCAGCAGGCTTCGGGATTTTCTCGGCACGAAGGGCAGCGGCAATTCTGTGTACGCCGTTTCCGTCAAGGTAAAGCTCATAAATCCTGCGAACAACGGGAGCGCACCTTTCATCAATGATAAGGTGATTTTTGTCCTGCGGATCTTTGATATATCCGTAAGGAGCTTTGTTCCCGATGTGCTTGCCCTGGCTCTGACGGGTATAAAGTGCGGACTTTATCTTTTTGGAGATGTCCTGCGAATACATATCATTAAGCAGATTTCTGAACGGAGCAATGTCAAGAGAAGAAGCGTTGAGAGTATCAACGTTATCATTGAGGGCAATGTAGCGAATACTGTGTTCGGGAAAATACACTTCCATATAGAAGTCGCTCTCAAGGTGATTTCTTCCAAGTCTTGACTGGTCTTTCGTGATAACACAATTAACCTTTTTGGCTTCAACGTCCTCTATCATACGCTTGAAGCCGGGGCGTTCTGTGTTAAGACCTGTGAAGCCGTCATCAATGTAAAAATCGTGGATAATGATGTTGTTCTCGCTGCAGTAACGGGTGAGCATATCACGCTGAGTATCAATACTTGCACTGTCCTTGTCCATAAGACCGTCATCTTTGGAAAGTCTGAGATAAAGGGCTGCGGTGTATATTGTATTTGGCTGTTTCATTATGAAATTCCTCCTATAATTTCAGAACAGCCGTAATATATTGTATCTTTATTATACTACGGCTGACCTGAAAAATCAAGTGATATTAATTTATATTTATGAGTTTTATGCAGTTTCTTTTATTTTCTTCTGCACCTTTTCCTCAATGATTTTCTTGAATACCTTTGTATCCTTTTCTGTACCCACATAGTGAGGGACTACGATAATTTTAGTAGGCTTTTTCTTTATCTTTTTGTACATATATTGGGATTCTCCTTTCCTGCTTTTTCTTTTGTTCGTGTATATCCTGCAAAGGTCAGCGACTGTCACCACTCCGCTTTCTTCTCGCTTCTGCCCTCTGCCGTTCCTCCGCAAGCCTTTTCCTCTCGATTTCCTTTGCATTGACCTTTTCCGTTTTAGGCTTGGACAGACTTTCCTCATATTCCTCAAGCTCCTCCTTTGCAGAACGGAGATAGCGTTCATAATCCGTTTCTATCTGACGGATAAAGGTGGCGTATTGTGCCGTTACCGCTTTCTTATCGGCTGCAAGTTTTTCGGACTCTTTCTCAAATTCAGGAAGCTGTGATTTCAGCAATTCAAGCTCCTGCGATGCCTTTTGAATATCCTCCTTGCTCCGTATTTTGTTTTCCCTGAGAATTTCATACGGCTCTAAATCCTTGAGCATATTGGGATATAAAGGACCTTCCCGATAAAGAAGTGCCAGATAGCGATCGCCGTTTTCAAGGATAAACTCCTTTTCCTTTATCTTCTGTTTGGTTTTCTTTACCCTTTCGGCCGCCTGAGTGGTTTTATCTGCGATTTCATTGACGTGCTTTTCAAAATCCTCTTTGGAATGAATATTATGCTCGTGAATGTAACAAAGCAAATCGGCAGTTTTGCGAAGCTCGTTGTACGTAACGTGATTGAAGTCCTCGCTTTTTCGGTAAAAGCCTATCTGTATCTGACGCAAGCAAAGAGCATATTCCCTCTGTATTCCCGTATAGGATAAAACCTTGTCAAGGGACATTTCCTTGTCCTTGTTCTCGATGCGGTATTTAAGTTCCTCAATCCCGTACCCGTCACCCAACCTTAACGTTCTGACGGGTTTGCGGTTTTCAAGGTTTGCAGGCTTAACGGATAAATACTTTCCCTGCCGTACAAGGTAACCGCTATTACAAAGCTGTTTCACCAAATCGTCTATACTCCGAACATTATCCATAAGCACAATTCTGTCAATATCGTCACATAGCTTCTGTTTCCACGATGTACCGTTCTGACGTGCAAGCCACTCGGCATAATTCTGTCTTGCGTTCCATTTGGGATTTTCGATAACATTCAGATTTCTTCTTTTGCAGAATTCGTTTGCAACCTCTCTGCATTGCTTCAAGGTCGATTTGTTGTCAAGCCAGCGTTTGCCGTTCAGACTGTACGCATTGACTGCAACGTGAACGTGAATGTTGTCCGTATCGGTATGAACAGCAATGAGTATCTGATACTTATCCCCGAAAACCTTTTTCGCCCATTGCTCTGCAATGTAGCAGGCATCTTCCGGGGTTACTTCCTGCCCTTTGAAGGAAAAAACATAATGGTGCATTTTGATATGCTCCTTTCCCTCGGGTTTTTCCGTTCTGTGAAATTTCTCTCCTGCGAACGTTTCATAACAAAGGGACATTTCAAGATATGCCGATTTCGGATCGGCGGAGCAATTTATTCCCCTTACGATTTCCGCTTTCTGAGCTTTTGTTTCTCCTGTGATATATTTCAAGAGAGCCAAAGGTGAGTTTTTTATGGAATAATGCTTTACTACTGCCACTACAATTTCACCTCTATCATCGGGATTGGGGTCAGCCCATTCTTTGCAATATCGCCCAGATAGTTGAGCCACCTTTCCACTTCTTCCACGTCATTTGCAAAAACCCCCTTGTTTGTATTTACGTCCTTTGCCACTCTGTTAATGCAAAACTGAACAGTATCCGTTTTGGAGGAAACTCCATTTTTATCATAAGCGGAATGGTCGATAATTTTGATTTTTGCGTTAAGTGCCTGTTCTCTTATGTAGGCAGCAGGGAGCTTTCGGCTTTCCTTTGCAAGTGCAGTTACCTTGTTCCATTCATCGGGACTGTACTTGACTTCCCTGCGAATTTTGATTTCTGTCTTTTTCATTGTTTCCTTTCTTTTCAAGCATCGTTCAGAAGCTGTGAGTAGTAGCGATAGAAGATGCTTCTGTAATCTTCAAATTGCTTTTTAAGTTCTCGGAGCTTTTCAAGATGTTCGGAATTTGTACTCTCCGCAACCTTCAAAATCATATTCATATCGGTTCCGATGTGATTTATGATTTTGAGCGGAAAGCAAATGTCCTCGCCGTTGTAGCATTTCCATTCCTTGTGAAGCGACATATTCCGAATATATGTTGCAGGCTTCATTTTCAGAGCTTTGGCACATTTGCAGACACGTTCCCATTGGGATTGGCTGAAAATGACCAGCTTTCGTTTTGTTCTTTTCAAAAATATCTCTCCTTATCTTTCTATCAAATATCGGGGTCTTAGGGGCATTTTGCCCCTAACAAGCCGACTGCGAAGCCGGTCGGGAAAAAGATGTACTTTTTCTGCACTTGTGATAATCAACCGTCCCCTTTTTTCAACCGTGCGAAAACAAACCGTTTAATGCTTTCCCGACAGGAGATTTCCGATTTTCTTGCCTACGCCTGTATTGGCGGTTTCCTCCAGAACGGCAAACAAAGCATTGAGCTTTTTCCCCATATCGGCAATAGCAAGCGACTTGTCTGTAAGCTCGGCAATGCGTTTTTCCATTTCGGCTATTTGGTTATCCTTTTCGGCGGTTTTTGCTTTTTCGGCTGAAAGTGTCTGCTCCAAATCGGCGATACGTTTCTTGTATTGGTCTGCCTCTCTGATAAGCAAGCCGCTATTATCACTATATATCTGATATTCCTTATACCACTTTTCCGTTTCGGCTTTCTGCCTGACAATTTCTTCTTCAAGCCTTTTCACCTTATCCACAAGCTGAACGTTTCCCGAATCGGGCTTCAAAAGCTCCTGTGCGGTTTCGTCAAGGCAAGTTTTACCGTTCATATTGAAAACGTGATTTTTGAGCTTATCCGCATTTCTGCTTATCTTTTTATATACCGTCTGCTGTGTAATGTGCTGTTCGGCAGCATACTCCTTTACGGTCATCGGCTTTTTTACTGTTAGCTGCAATTTCGGTCATCTCCTGTCATTGTGCGGTCACACCGTATCATTGAAATGGAACTGTCCTGAGTTTGGCGGTATTCTGCGGAAAGCCACGTTTGCAACATTTTCAAGCGTAACGCCTTCGGGCATTTTCTTCAAAAAAGCGATAAGCTCCTGTGCGGTGATTTTCTTCTCCTTTATGGTTTTGAGAATTTCCTTATTCTCAAGCTCTGCGATTTTCGCATTATTCTCGGCAATGCTCTTGTCGATGACCTGTCCCTTATTCTTGTGGGCGGTTTTCTGCTCCCGAAGTCTGTCACGCCTTTCATAGCACTCCTGCAATTTTTCCTCATCGGTACGCTTCGGTTTTGCAGACTTGCTCCGCTTTTCGGCAGCAGGCTCGGTGGTCATTGTTTCATCGTTCATATAATGTGTTCTCCTCTCATTTTGCGATTTTTATGTTTTCGGCTCAATTCCTGTCCGTACTCTCCTGCTCCGCAAGCCACTCAAGGAATTTCTCACGTCTAATAAACTTTCGCTTACCGATATGGATAACGGGAATGTCCTCACGATTGAACAAGGCATATGACATAGAACGTGAAAATCCCATATCCTGCAAGTCCTTTGCTGAGAGGATTTCGGGTGTACTGTTCTTTCTGTCCTCCATAAGTTTCACCTCCTTTTCGCTTTCGATGGTTTGATTATATCATCATTTTTCGGGTTTGTAACAAATTTGTAGGGTGATGGGCAGTCAATCGATTGCAAATGCCCTGTCAATCACTTTGATACTGATTGATTTTGTCTGACTTGCTTGACAAACAGGTCTTATGATTGTATAATATTACTAATAGAAAGTATAAACACACAATCAACAAAATGGAGGATACATATTGAACATAAAGAACATAATTGCAGAGGATAAGACAGCATCTATCGGTATCAGCTTTGATGTTCCGAATGAAAAGGAGATTATCGCTATCGGAAGTCCCGACAGGCTGAAAGCATTTTTCACGCTCGGCATAGAAAATCCCGAAATTGAAGTCCGCACCCGTAAGCTCGGCAGCCTTGTTGATGATATGAATGAGCTTGCTCAATCTGAGGAAGATGGCAAAATGCAGACTCTCGCCGAATGTGCCAACGGCTTATGCGGTATCATCAGCGAAGGACAGGGAAACAAGTCGGCAGAGGAATATATAAATGCCCTCGCCAAACTGTATGACAGTTCAAGCAAGGGCAATATGCTTCTGAATTTTATGATATTTTTCATACTGACGAATTATCAGTATAACCACAAAACGCTCAGCTCCGAATGGCACGTTTTTATGTCCTCTATGAAAAAATCGGCGGCTCGATTTGCAGAGCAGTTCAACACTTGTGTTTCCGATATGCTCCTGCCGTTTCGTAATCTCCCGACAGTTCCCGAATCGAATGTGAGGTATTGGAACATTCCCGAACAGATAAACTCTTCTCCAACCGATCTGACGGTACATATCTACTATACGCACCTTAACGGCACTTGGCAGACAGCTTATGTTGCCGATGACTCGTTCCTTGCCGTTCTCCGTATTTATGTAGATATACTCAAACAGGCTAACCGCATTGTATCAAATTGCACAATCTGCGGAAAGCTGATAATCAAGGACAAGACCAACAATTCCGACTTTTGCAGTCAGGAGTGCCGCAACGTTCACAAGAGAGAATGGACAAAGGGAAACCGCATAAAGAACGCCGAAAGCGATGTGCAGTGCCTTTACACTCAGTTCTACAACAACACTAACAACCAGAAACGCAAGCTCAAGCGTTCTCCTGAAGCTCTTGAGCAGTACAATGCTCTTTTCAATAAGCTGAAAGAAAAGGCTCTTATTATGAAAAGAGGACTGTCCGATGACAGTCCTGTGTCTGAGGTCAGAGCTTTTTCGGCTCAGCTTATTGAGTGGGAACAGGATTTGAGGGATTTGGCGGAGCAGCTGCACGAAAAAATTTGCACATAAAAAATGTCATACAATTTTTTCAAAATCATTGTAAAAAATTGTATGACATATTCACACTATTGAAGCAAAGGATATACCCATTAATTAAAACACCAGCTTCAACTCTCTAACAAATCCTATAAAATTCATATATTTTACACCATATTTTTCACACACATCAGGTATTTTGGGAGATAATGGATTATTTGTCCTAGCTTCTTCAGTAACAACGGCACATTTATTCTCTTGAGCTAAGGCAATTACAAAGGGATCTGCGTTATTTTTCTTTTTTCCGCCTTCCACTAAACCTCTATGCTCAGTTAGAATAATTCTAACACGTTGCTGTATAGATACTTCTGAGGGCCAAAATGAATCTTTCTTTTCTTTCGCCCATTCTGCTAATGCATCATCTCCAACAGACAATTCATCATATACTTCTCTACTTGAAATAATAGTACCATTATCAATTAGCTCGTCTATCTTATTCCATACAGAAGGATAGATGTCACGTGGCTGACGCTGTTGCAGACCTATAAACACATTTGAGTCAAAAACATATTTTTCAGCCATTAATAGCACCACCTTTCAAGTTTCGAGAAATTCTTCATCTTTAGATTCAACAAATAACTTGATGCATCTCTTGCCGAAATCTTGTCAGTATAAAACGCATTCAATACAGTTCGTGCATAAAGTTTACCGACTTGCGTTCCAGCATCTAGATGTGGCGGTAAAAATCCATTTTTTTGATTTTTTTTGGCTAAAAACGACTTATATTCATCAGTATAACGCTTTAACGTATCGAAATACTCTGTTTTGTCAATAATATCAACTTCCCAAAGGCAATGGAGTATTACTTCTCTGCTAACAGCAAAATCTCTTGCCATTTGCATAATCGCTCCATCGTCAAGTCCATATTGCCGAATAGTGTTTATTGCAGAATGTTCAGATAGAATGGAAATCGGAACCAAAACTTTTCCTGCAATTTTATTGCACCTCATTTCCCACTGATTTTGCGAAACAGTATCAGCTAACGTATCGGTGCAAATTCCAGAAGTTCTTGTAATAATATGAACTAGTTCGTGACATAAAGTGAATAAACGTGCAGATACCCCTTCTTTTCGGTTCAAAACGATAATCGGAGCTATATCATATGCAATAGACAGACCTCTCATTTCTTTTGGGTCTATCTTTGCAGCTTGAAAAACTAATACATCATTTTTTTCAAGCGCACTTATACAATACGATAATGCGTTATCTGATTTTCGAAATCTTAATTGTTTTTCATATGTTAATCCCAACAATTCTCTTATTGCCTTTGCAATATCGTCATCATTGGCTTCTTTATCCAAAACAACAGGAAAATTTTGAGGTTGAATATTTTCTAATTCATATATTGAAAGAACAGCATCTCTTCTATCCTCAATATCTCGTAAAAGCCACCTTAATTCTCGAGATATGAAAAAATCATTACCTACATTTCCTATGGTTCTGTAATCTGTAGTTTCTAGTCTTTTCTTCTTTTTAGGAACATCAGGCAAGTAAAAGTACACAAACGGCACTCGGTAAAATTTGGCTAACTCCTTTGCTTGATTTAGCGTTGGATAAGTAATGCCAGACTCCCACTCTTGTATTTTTTCAACAGAAGTTTTCATCTTTTTTGCCACTTCATCAATAGAAATATTATCTAGATTTCTTGCCCAAACAAGCACCTCCGGCGTTACAATTGCAGGGATTGCTTTTGCCATAAGCAAACCTCCTTTCACCTTTACTAAGCAAAATGACTATTTTCTACCATATTTGCCTTTAATATCATCCCATTTGGGAAAATCAATATCCACGCCATAATGATTTTTATAGCTTCTCTTAAATCTATTTTTCCATTGAGCACCTAATGACCTTGTTTCTGGATTTTGATAAATTGTTTCCTCAAACGCAGACAAGTAATCTTCTTTAGATTCAAACATTTTGGTGTTTCCTCTAGTAGTAAACCAATTCCCAGGTCGCATTTTCTGAAGTATCCCGTTCTTATATTGAACTGTTATTGGCCAATCGTTCATAGTTTTGGTAATTTCCCATATCTTTTTAAGCCAAAGGTCTTTTACTATTACGTCCCCTGTTTCCTCATCCATAATGTAACCAAAAATCAGGAAATCCGTATCAAGATGATATGGCTTTTCAATAAGCTCATTAACAAATGCCTTAAAATCTGCAATATCAAACGCTGGGCTTACTTCACGATTAAAAGCCTTTACCTCTAACAAATTTACTGTATGGTTATCTGGGTCAAGATAAACATCAGGGGGCATCTGCGTATTGGGATTAGGGTCAAAATCAATTTTACGCTCTACTAACCAACCCTCTAACCATTCTTGAAGGATATTACCAACAACGTCTTTTTTCTTAACGATAATGCTTACATCACCTAAATGAAAACGTATTTGACCCTTTACAGTCTTAATTTGATCTTCATTCATAAGTTTATCATAAATCTCTTGAGCAGTCAATTTCATTTACTTGTACCTCCATCTGAACAGTATATATCAAGAACACGACTAGATACCTCTGCAATTACGGGAACAACAACCGTATTTCCAAGCAAGTCATATCCTAAGTTTCTTTCCACATTAAGTTTATAATCATCGGGATAGCCAAATAAGCGTAATCCCTCCCTAAGTGATAATTTTCTAACTCCTGAGCCGTCAGTTACATAAAGATGTTGCATATCCATAGCTACAAGTGTAGGAGCAATGTCATCTCTACCCATAATTCTACTAATTTCAAATGACATTTTTCCTGCAACAATATTATAACCTTTTGGCAAACTAGTGTCATATTCACGATGATTATCAACTTTTTTCTTTGGATGTTCGTATCGTAAATACTTTTTTTTCACCAAATCATTCAATAATTCTTCCAACTCGGGATGATAATAAAATGAGCGAATATTCTCTAATGTTAACGGCATACCATCCATCCAGTCAATCCCATACTCCTCTGCCCATTTCTTCTTTCTACGTTCTTTAAGCATACAATTGAGCAAATCACGCTGTTCTCTGCTAACAGATCCCTTCATTTCAATATCCCAACTATGAATATTATTTTCTCCACCTCGTTTATCTTTAATAGACTTGCCTTCAAGCTCATCAATAGTGTAGTGAGATAACAGATTATCTATAAATTCGCTATGTTCTGTTTCCAGACCTGTTTCAAGAATATCACCAAGAACTTTTGAATGATGGTTAAATGATGAAAGATTGGGGTAATCACATATCGTTCCAACAATATAAATTCTTTTCCGCTCCTGAGGTACACCAAAATATTTTGCATTTAACACTTTCCAAGTAACTTTGTATCCTAAATCTTCTAGATGACGAAGAATTGTTGACAAGGTTCGACCCATCTTATCTTTGGGATTTTCACGATCGTGGTTTACAAGACCTTCAACGTTCTCTAACACAAAACCATATGGCTTTTTCTCCTTTAGGATTCGTTCAACTTCAAAGAAAAGCGTCCCTCTTGTATCAGAAAATCCCAAACGTTTTCCCGCTGATGAGAATGCCTGACAAGGAAATCCTGCCAGTAAAAAATCAAAATCAGGAATTATTTTTGCATCAATTTGGGTTATATCACCATAAATCTTTTCATTTGGATGATTTTGTTTTAACACCTCTACTGCATAAGGTTTTATTTCAGAAGTAAACACACATTCAGAAGCTATGTTTTTTCTTTCGCAAGCAATTTCAAATCCCTTTCTAATTCCGCCTATACCTGCAAAAAGATCAATGAACTTTATTGACTTATTCATCGTTTCTATCCTCCGAATACACCTCTGTAATATCTCCAATGTCGCACTTTAGCACTTCGCATATTTTCTCAAGTGTACTAATAGAAACAGGTTCATCTCTGCCCAGTTTAGCCATTGCATTTGAGCTGATTTTTGCAGCATTTCTTAATTGTGTTTTATTAATTTTCTTATCAATCATCAATTTCCATAATTTGTTATATGATCTTGCCATATTTTACTCACCCACAAAAATTATTAACTATTTCTATTATACCATACATTGTTCATAGATGCAAGTTTTTTTTGAAAATCTCAATATAATTTTGATATTCGCAACCATTTGTCTAATATCATATAATGAATACCACCTTTTTAGCAAATATCTTGTATGCTGACAGAATGCAAAAAAAAGACGGATCATTACGAACCGTCTTCCTATAGAATTATTTGATTAACCCTTTAACGATTCCCATCAGATTATCAAGCTGTGAGTCGTCTATTTTTTTCATATACCCTATGAGTTCATCAAGTTTTTTGGGATTTTTGCTATCAAACTCAAAAAACTCCTGCGGAGATATTTCAAGGTATTCACAGATGTAGAAAAATGCAGCCATTGATGGTAGATTTTTCTTATTCTCAATATTATTGATATAGCCAGCACTCTGCCCGATAGACAAACTCATATCTCTTGCAGATACACCTTTGGCAATTCTTAATTCTGCAAGTCGTTCTGCGAATTTATCTTCAATAGTCATAATATATCACCGCCCATATACAATTGTACAACATACATAGGCTATTTTTATCCAGTTAAACTCACAATTATCGTTGACTTGTTTAGTATAACAGGATATAATAAATATATACGTCTATTTCAATCGGTTATGGGAGGTGCTTTATGAATACTTATACCGTTAGTTTCTTCGGACATAGAGAGATGAATACTCAGTCAGAGGTTGAAATCAAACTTGAAAAGATTATCCGTAACCTTATAGAACGGAAAGAGTATGTGGAGTTCCTTGTGGGACGTGACGGAGAGTTTGACCAGCTTGTTTCTTCCACTATCAGACGATTAACTGCAATTTACAGCTACGGAAACAGTTCTCACGTTCTTGTGTTGCCGTATATGAAAGCTGAGTATAGAGATAATCAACAGAGTTACCTTGACTATTACGATGAGGTTGAGGTGTGTGCCGAATCTTCAGCTGCACATTATAAATCAGCAATATTAGTTCGTAATATGCAAATGGTTGACCGTTCAGACCTCATTGTTTGCTATATTCAGCATAATAGCGGAGGAGCCTATAAAGCTGTTCGGTATGCGAAGAATAATGGTGTTGAGATTTATAATCTTGCCGATGACTGCATAACTGAGCTTTGATAAAGCAGAACAGCACCACATAATACTGTGATGCTGTTCTGCATAAACAACGTAGAATCAACGTTTATTGTTTGATTAAATGCGTCTTTGTTCAATATATTACGGCTTGTTCGATTGTGTTTTTCGATGTTCCGTTTTGGTTGTTCAACATCAGACGGACGTAACGGACAGTCTAAATGATGTAAAGCAATCATTTTCGCCTGCGCATTCATCCCCGCTCCGCATTTCTGCGTTGAGCCGAGCAGTATTCTGACCTCACCGGCATTCATTTTGTCAAAGAGCTTCTGCTTCTGTTCTGCGGTTTCATAATCGTGTATGAATGCAATCTCATTTTCAGGTACTCCCCTGTCCATAAGTTTGCCCTTAATGTCATCATACACGTTAAATTCCTTTGGAGGAATATCCTCAACATCGGACATAAGCAGCTTTTCAAGCAGTTCAACGGAATTTACATCATTCAGCTTTCCGTCCTCAAATATTGCCGCCTGAGAATAAATCTTCCCATCGTCCATGTTCGGCTTGCGAATTACTACAATATCGCCCTCACTCAGCTTGTCGGACTGCTCGGGAGAATGCTTGTCAATGTAGCTTTTCACATCGGCAAATGTGTTTATGTTCTTCGGATTATCCTCATCACCATTGCCAAGTCCTATCTTTTTGCGGAGAAGCTCATAGCCAAGCTCCTTGCTGCTGTTCGGTCTGTAAACCTCAAATCTATCCTGTCGGGAGTCTGATTTCGGAGTGGACATATCGCAGAAAATGCACTGTGTGCTGCGCTTGTCTGTAGTCTTGCTGTAAATATCATATACATTATTTACGCAGAGATTTACCTTTGAGCCTTCTTCATCTTCAAGAATCGGGTTAATAAGTCGCTGGTCAAGTCCTATCTTTCTACCGTCGTTGGTTATAACAAGCATATTGTCCTCACGAGGATCAACCTTTCCGTCACGAATTGCTGTTGCTCTCTTTGAAAGGGACTTTATCAGCTTTTTCTGTGTCCTTGAAGGCTCTGCCACTATCTCATGGAAATGTGCATCGGGCTTTTCAAGGTCAAGGGTATCTGCTGTGCGAATATCGGCACATTCCTTGAACATTCCCATAAGCTCGGGAAGGTTGGTAAATTTTGCAAATCGTGTCTTGAGCTGATACTTGCCATCAGATTCCGGTTTTAATTCGTAATCGGTTTTTACCTCGCCAAAATCGGCAGCCCATTCATCAAAATGATTGATGCCGCAATCTTTCAGCATATCCGCCTGCAAGTAACGCATCATGGTATAAAGTTCGCACATTGAATTCGAGATGGGCGTGCCCGAGGCGTATGTCTGTCCCTTTCCGCCCGTAATCTCGTCCATGTACTTGGACTTCATAAGCAGATTGAAGGAACGTGCCGCACCTCCGCTGCCGAGTCCCGAAACATTGTGCATTTTCGTTGCTGTGGCGAGATTTTTGTACATATGGCACTCGTCAATAAACAGCTTGTCAAAGCCCAGCTTTTCAAAATCAATGAAATCGTCCTTGACCTGAGCATCATTGAGCTTGTTCAGCCTGTCCTGATAGCTTGCAATAGCGTTTTCAATCTTTTTGACGGAAAAGCTCTTTTCTCCATATTCGGCAGCATACTCCAGCTCCTCACGAAGCTTTTCAAGCTCTGCCTTTATGTACTCCTGCTCACGCTCGGGAGAAAGTCCCATGCGGTCGAACTGTGTGTGACCGACAATAACAGCATCCCAGTCATTTGCAGCGATCTTTGCAAACAGTTTCAGACGGTTTGCCTTTTCAAAATCTTTCTTTGTAGCCACAAGAATATTGGCATTGGGGTACAGCCTTCTGAAATCATTTCCCATCTGCTCCGTAAGGCTGTTGGGTACAGCAAACAGTGATTTTGTATGCAGTCCCAGGCGTTTTCCTTCCATTGCTATGGCTATCATTTCAAAGGTCTTGCCCGCACCAACGGCGTGAGCAAGCAGCGTATTACCGCCATATAAAGCTCTTGCAATCGCATTCTTTTGATGTTCCTTGAGCGTAATATCGGTGTTCATACCTACAAAATTGAGGTGGGAACCGTCATACTCTCTCGGACGGATAGAGTTATACATTTCATTGTAGGTCTGAACAAGCTTTTCTCGCCTTTCGGGATCCTTGAATATCCAGTCCTGAAATTCGGACTTTATGAGATTTGCGACCTGTCTGACAGCCTTTGTTTCTTCCTGATTTACCACAAGAATATAGTTGCCCTTTTCATCACGCATATCATAACCGTTCTCGTCCTTCTTGTGATCCTTTACCTGCAGATCGCTGTTGTTCAGAATGCCTTCAAGTATCTTGTAAGCGTGCATACGGTGTGTTCCGAATACGTTTGTAGCGGTGTAGTTTTTCTTTGATGCAGCATTGACATCTTCGATCTTCCACTCGCCTGCTGCCTTGCTGTACTGAACGGTCATATCCTGCTTTGCATTCCAGTCGGGATTGAATTTCTCGCAAATAAACTGACGTATATATTCGGGTGCGATCCAGTGAGAACCCAGCTTTACGGAAATGTCCTTTGCTTCAACTCT
>JAGAJY010000258.1 GCA_017848125.1 Oscillospiraceae bacterium | reverse complement strand
ATATTCGGCTCATATAAAACTCTTTTCAGCGCAGGAGGCTCGACGCTCTGCATATATACAATGCTTGCAATGTGTCTTATGGGAGCGGATAACCGCAGAGTCGTTGCCGCAAGAAACTGCCACCGCTCATTTCTTAATGCCTGCATAATGCTTGACGCAGACGTGGAATGGGTCTATCCCCAGTACAGCTCAACCGTCGTTTCGGGAAATATCACCGCCGAAATGATAGAGCAGGCAATATGCAAAGGAGAGCCGCCGTCCTGTGTTTACATAACCACTCCCGATTATCTTGGGCATATGACCCCTCTTGACGAAATAGCCGCAGTATGCCGAAAATACGGCTGCCGACTGCTTGTTGACAATGCCCACGGTGCATATCTCAGATTCATATATGATGAAAACGGCACACCTCTCCACCCCTTATATCACGGAGCGGATATGTGCTGCGATTCAGCCCACAAAACGCTTCCCGTTCTTACGGGAGGCGCATATCTGCATATAAACGACCCCTCTGCGGAGAAATACGAGGGCTATGCCAAGGAAATAATGTCAATGTTCGGCTCAACAAGCCCCTCGTACCTTATCCTGCGCTCTCTGGATATGTGCAATGATTTTCTGGAAAACGAAGCCGATGACTATTTTGCAAAAATGAAAAAAGCCTCGGAAAATGTAAAGAATTTCCTTTCTCCCTGCTGGAGCATTTCGGAAGGGGAGTGCGGCAAGCTGACTATTCTCGCTCCCCCCTCGGGCTACAGCGGATATGACCTGTCGGAAATTCTCAGGGGCTGGGACATAGAATGTGAATATGCGGATAATACCCATGTTGTCCTTATGCTCACAGGCCTTGAGGTTTCGGAAATAAATGCCATAGGCAGAGCCTTGTCCTCGATTCCTCAGCCGAGGATATTTATCCCTCTCCCCGACTATTCGGCGCTTTCTCCTCTTGAAAGGGCAATGAGCCTGAGAGAAGCGGCAATGTCCCCAAGGGAATGTATTCCCGTTGATGAAGCGGCAGGACGGATATGCTCGGCAGCCGTTTCCTGCTGTCCTCCGGGAATAGCGGCAGTAACAGGGGGAGAAATTTTTTCGTCGGAAATAATAAATATTTTAAAAAGGTATAGCATTTTAAATGTAAATGTGGTAAAATAAAAAGTGCAGACGTGATTCTGTACCATTATATAAATTAAGGAATTGATATTTATGAAGCTGATATATGCGGTTATCAACAATGACGACAGCCACGCAGTTTCCACCGAGCTTACAAAGCAGGGCTTTTCTGCAACAAAGCTTGCCTCCACAGGCGGCTTCCTGATGTCTGGAAACACCACCTTTCTCATATGCGTAGAGGAACAGCGTGTTGATGCGGCTATTGACGTTATAAGGGAGTGCTCCAGAAAGAGAAAGCAGTTTGTTCCCTCTGCCGCAACAGGCAGGTCGGACACCTCAGGCTCTTACCCCGTAGAGGTATCGGTCGGCGGCGCAACTATATTCGTGACCGATATAGAGCGCTTTGAAAAGCTGTGATGAAGCTCTATTCCAAAGAAAACGCCTGCCGTCCCTTTGAAGCCATGAGCAAAACGGGGAGGTTTGTCCATTCCTACATAATCACAGGAGAAAAGGGCACAGGGAAAAAGACCTTTGCACGTTACATAGCCATGCAGCTTCTCTGCGACAATCACAATGCCTGCGGAGAATGCCGCCAGTGCAGCCGTATTCTCCGAGGTCAGCACCCCGATTTTATCGAGGTTGACCGTGAAGGCAGGGTGAATTACTCGGTTGACGTTATCCGTGAAAAGGTGGTTGCCGACAGCTGCATTTCTCCCAATGACTGCGACAGGAAGGTGTATCTCCTTTCCGACTGCGAGGGCTGGAGCGACGCCTGCCAGAATGCAATGCTGAAGGTCACCGAGGACCCTCCCGAAGCGGCGTATTTCATATTCACCGCCGTAAACAGAAACAGCTTTCTGTCAACGCTCATATCCCGCTCAATGACCATAGAGCTGCACGAGGCGGATATATCCTCCTGCCGTGAAGCCCTTTCGGATATGGGAAAGTATTCCGAGGAGGAGATCGACAGAGCAGTGTCGCTTTTCGGCGGAAATATCGGCAGATGCAGAGATTTTCTTGAGGGAAGCGGCGAGCTTACAGCAGCGGCGGAAGCGGTGACAAAGGCTATGGACGCAATTGTTGCCCGTGATGAATACGCTCTTGCGCATATTTTAGGCTCGGTTTCTTCCAAAAGAGAGGAAATGCGCTATGCCCTTGAAATGCTTGCCCGTTCGGTCAGGGACGGAGCTGTTATAAGAAACGGCGGCAAGGGCGGCGCAGGCTGTACCGCAGCAGCGTCAAACAGGCTTGCCGAGCGTTTTTCCACCGCAAGGATACTTGCTATGTATGACGCAGTATGCGAAGCGTCCTACCGCTGTACAAGAAACTGCAATGCGCAGGGAGCGGCGGCTGTACTGGCAGGAAAGCTGTGCAGATGACTAAATGAAAGGGAATTTATATAAATAATGACTGAAATAATCGGAGTTAGATTCAAAGAATCGGGAAAGGTGTATTACTTCTCTCCCGGAAAATCCACCCTTAAATCAGGCGGCAAGGTAATTGTTGAAACTGCCAGAGGAGTGGAATGCGGAACGGTGGTAATGGAAAACCGTATGGTGGAGGACGATAAAATAGTCCCTCCCCTTAAAGAAATTATCCGCCCCGCAACTGAAAAAGACCTTAAAACAGTAGAGCAGAATAAGCTCAAGGAAGAAAACGCCGCCCGTATCTGTCAGGAAAAGATCGCCGCACATAAGCTTGATATGAAGCTTGTAGATGTGGAGTGCACCTTTGACAACAATAAACTGCTGTTTTATTTCACAGCAGATAACCGTGTGGATTTCAGAGAGCTTGTAAAGGATCTCGCCTCGGTATTCCGCACAAGAATAGAGCTGAGACAGATAGGTGTCAGAGACGAAGCGAAAATGCTTGGGGGACTTGGCGTATGCGGCAGACCCTTCTGCTGCAAGACCTTCCTTGGCGAATTTCAGCCCGTTTCCATTAAGATGGCTAAGGAGCAGGGGCTTTCCCTTAATCCAACCAAAATATCGGGTACCTGCGGCAGACTTATGTGCTGTCTGAAATACGAGCAGGATTTCTACGAGGAAGCCTTCCGCACAACGCCTAAGGTAGGCGCATATGTAAAGACCCCCGAATTTAAGGGCTATGTTGAGGAAGTAAATCTTATCACAGGCAAGCTGAGGGTAAAGCCCGAAAAGTCCGATGAGCCTGCTGTTACCGTCAGCAAGGACGATGTTACCGTTATCAAGGACGGCAAGGTGCGTATGGACAGGGACGAAATGCGTGCCCTTAAAAAGCTTGAAGATAAATAAACTCAGAAAACCAATAAAGAAAGGAACTGATATTATGAAAGCACACAAGGGAATAAAGGTTGCAAGAGAGATACTTCTTATCATCACATTCTGCGTTACAATAGCAAATGTGGTTCTTATGATAGTAGAAGCCGCTCTTAACGTAAAGGAAAACAATCGCTGTGTAACTTTCAGGGACAGCGACGAGCTGCCTTTCTGAATAGCAGCATATTTTTAAGGAGAAATGATTTCATATGGCTGAAACAATTGATGTAAACGCTAAAAAAACAGGCAAGGTCGTTGGCGGAATAATTGCGGCGGCGGCTGTTATAATCACGGCACTCAATTCCTTTACCGCCGTATCCGCAGGACATTCGGGAGTTGTGCTCACCTTCGGAGACGTTTCCGAAACAGTCCTCAGCGAAGGTCTGCATTTCAAGATACCCTTTATCCAGCAGGTGGTGCAGATAGACAACAGAGTGCTCAAAGCCGAGGTTGACTGTTCATCTGCCTCAAAGGATCTCCAGACGGTCTCCAGCACCATCGCCCTTAACTACCGTGTCCGCAACGAGGCTTCGGCGCAGATATACAAGGAAATAGGTCCTTCCTATGAGGAGATTATCATCAGCCCCGCAATTCAGGAATGTGTAAAGGCTGTTACCGCAAAATACACCGCAGAACAGCTTATAACCGAAAGACAGACCATAAGCGACCAGATGAAGGAGCTTCTGCACAATAAGATAAGCAGCTATGGTCTTGAGCTGGAGATATTCAATATCATCACCTTTGAGTTTACCGACGAGTACAATGCCGCTATTGAAGCAAAGCAGACTGCCCAGCAGAACGCTCTGAAAGCGGAGCAGGATCTCCAGAGGATAAAGGTCGAGGCTCAGCAGACCATTGAGCAGGCGCAGGCAGAAGCCGAGGCATACCGTCTTAAATCCGAGCAGATAACTCCTCAGATGATAGCTATGGAGTACATAGACAAGTGGGACGGCAAGCTTCCTGCTGTGGCAGGCGGCGACAGCAGCTCAATGCTCATAGACATTTCCGAGATAATAAGCAGTATGGAGCAGAGCGGCGGTAATACAAAGTCAGTTCCCGTAGCAGCTCCCCCTGTTGTTACAGTAACAGAGACGGCAGAGGAGAATAATTCTTCCGAGGAATAATTTATAAAATAAGCTATAGAGTATTTTAATAACAAGGTGGTGTGATAATGGAAGTAAGGCTTATGAAAGCCGCATTTGAGGTTATTGTGAACAATTCGACGGATCTGCTGTTTTTGAAGGACATAAATTCGGTTTATCACGCCGCTTCATTGCCTTTTATAAAAATGGCCGGAAAAAGCTCCCTCTCGGAAATAATCGGGCGTACAGATCTGGAAATATTTGAAAATGAAACTCTTGCCAAGCGATATATTGCCGATGACCACAGGCTGCTTGATGGCGGACAGGATCTTATCGACTATATAGAGCCTATATGCGACGATAACGGAAATGCGAGATACGGCTCTACATCAAAATACATTCTCCGTGACAGCAAGGGTCAGGTCATAGGGCTTCTGGGTATCACAAGGGATATAACCACAGAATACCTTGCACGTCAGCGTTATCAGAGCGAGCTCAGATATCTGTTTGAGCTTCCCGAGGATACATATGCCGTATGCTACATAGACGCAGACAGCTGGCGTGTTATAAGCCAGCGCCGAAAGGATATTTCGGGCGGCACTTTGCAGGAATGTACTACAGTAGATGATATGGCAAGGTTTGCAGTTGAATCAATAGTTGACAAAAGCTGTAAGGCGGCTGAATTCTACCGTAATTTTACCGCAGAGGCGCTTCACGAGATCTATTCAAGCGGCAGAAGAACCGTTTCCTTCAAGTACGAAAGAAGATTATCCGACAATTCCTCACGATGGGTAAAGAACGAGCTTAATTTTCTTACCGACGCAGACAGCGGACATTTGTGCGTAATGCTGTCCGCCAAGGATATAAACGGAATAAAGCAGGCTCAGAAGCGTCTTGAAGCGGCGGCAAGGCTTGATTCGATGACTCAGCTCCTGAACCGTGAAACAGCTATGGAATGTATAAAGAACATTCTTGAAAACGAAAAAGACAGACATCACGCATTGTTTATGCTTGATATAGACAATTTCAAGAGCCTTAACGACACTCTCGGTCATCAGGCAGGCGATGATTTTCTGATAAAGCTTGCCAAGGGGCTTAAAGAAATTTTTTCCGAAAGCGACGTTGTGGGCAGGATCGGCGGAGACGAATTCTTTGCCCTTATGAGGAATGCTCCCGACAGGGAAACAGTTGAGAAAAAGGCTTGTGAAATACTTGATACTGTTCGGAATACAGCAGCGGATTATCCTAAGGTAAAGCTGGGCGGCAGTATCGGCATAGGCGTATATCCCAAGGACGGAAACGACCTTGACGGGCTTTATTCCAAGGCGGACTCCGCTTTATATACAGCTAAACGAAGCGGAAAAAATATGTATGTATTTGCAGAGTGATATGATTTTTGCGAGGCAGACCCGATGAAAAATAAACATCGTCGGGTCTGCCTGTTTTTGGGAAAGTTTATTGACAAGCTTATATAAATATGTTATAATATTTATATAACTGTATGACTTTACCTTAATAAATATTAAAGGATGATATAATGAAACTGCTGTTAGCGACCTCAATGATCGCCGCAATGGCGCTGTTCTGCGTATTTATAGTGAAATCGTGCAGAGAAAAGAATAAGCCCGAGCTTGCGGGTATAGTACGCAAGGTCCTTGTTTTCGGACTGATAATAGTTTTGTCAAATTTCATATCCCTTATCTCGTCAAATAAAACTGTAGTAATGATTTGCTACAGCGTTTATTTTTCTATTGCCGACTGGATGCTCTACTGCCTTTTCAAATTCTCCACTCATTTTATGGGCAAGGGCGCAGAGTTTGAAAAGATGATAAAGTCAAAGCCTATGTATGTTCTGCTGGGGCTTGACAGCATATCCATCATAGCAAACGTATTTCTTGAACATCTGTTTACCGTACAGGAAACGATACTTTTCGGCAATGAGCTGTATTTTAACCTGGAAACGAAAATGCTGTTTTACATACACTACGCCATAGTGCTGTTTCTTGCTGTTCTCAGCTCAGTCAATATGTATTACAGGGCATTCAAGTCACCCGTTTTTTACCGCAGGAAATATCTGCTTATAGCCATAGTCCTGACGATACTTATGATACTGAACGCACTTATGATGAAGTCAGCCATAGACCTGTCCGTGCTGGGATATATCGTGGAGGGCATATGTATTTACTACTGCGCCCTTGTCTATACACCTCAGAGGCTTGTGTCCAAAACCCTTGTGCAGGTATCTCAGGAAATATCATTGGGGCTTTATGTGCTTGATATAGAGGGCAATGAGCTTTTCTGCAACAATACGGCAGAGGAATTTATCAAGGGAGACTCTCAGCCGGTGGATTCCGACGGCGTTACTTTTGCCGAATGGTGTCACGATCAGTATAGTGAAAATCCCAGCGATTTTGTTAAGACAAAAACCTTTAAACGAGGTGAGGAGGAGCTTATTCTCAAAATCCAGCTCCAGCGTCTGACTGATGTAAGGGAGCGGCATCTGGGCGGATATTTCATAATCACCGATACTACCGATGATTACCGCAAAATGCTCCGTGAGCGGTATATCGCTACCCACGATTCCCTGACAGGTCTTTACAACAAGGAGTTTTTCTGCTCCAAATGCCGTCAGTATATTAACGAAAATCCCGATTCGGAGCTTATCCTCATATGCACCGATATCAAGGATTTCAAGATGATAAACGACTTTTTCGGTACAGCCTTCGGTGATAAGGTGCTCACCACCTTTGCCGCAATAATCAAGAGCAATATGAAGGATTCTCTTGTGTTCGGACGTCTCGGAAACGATAATTTCGGTATTCTTATGCAAAAGGATAAATTCAACGAGCAGCAGTTTACCGATGCGGCTCAGAAGGTATTTGCCTGCATAGGAAACCCTCAGGCAGCCTTCCAGATGATAAACTATATAGGAGTTTATACTATCCACGACCGCAGTCTCACTGTAGCGGGAATGTGCGACAGGGCGAGAATGGCTATAAACAAGATAAAGGGCGATTACCACAAGCGTGTATCCTATTACGACGATACCCTCAGAGACAACATTATGTACGAGCAGGAGCTTATTGCCGACCTTGACAAGGCCATAAGGGAAAATCAGTTCAAAATGTATCTTCAGCCCCAGATGTCCTCAGAGGGCAGACTGCTGGGCGGCGAAGCGCTTGTCCGCTGGATGCATCCTGTAAAGGGTCAGATAATGCCAGGCGACTTCATTCCCGTGTTTGAAAAGAACGGTCTTATTTCCGACGTGGACCGCTACATCTGGGAAACCGCCTGCAAACAGCTCCGCAAATGGAAGGCGGAGGGCAGGGACGACCTGTATATTTCGGTCAATATCTCTCCCAGAGACTTCTATTTTCTGAACATTTATCAGGTGTTTACCGATCTGATAGATAAATACGAGATAGACCCCAAATATCTCAAGCTTGAGATAACCGAAACAGCCGTTGTAATGGACTTCAACCGTCAGCTTGACCTTATTTCAAGGCTGAGAAAAACGGGCTTTACCGTTGAAATGGACGATTTCGGAAGCGGATATTCTTCCCTCAATATGCTCAAGGATATTCACGTTGACGTGCTTAAAATTGATATGGCATTCCTTAAAAAGGCTGAGGACGAGGACCGAAGCAGAAAGATCCTCCAGATGATAATCTCTTTGTCCAGACAGCTTGGTATGCCTGTTATCACAGAGGGCGTTGAGAATGCCGAACAGGTTCGTTTCCTTACGGAAATGGGCTGTGATATGTTCCAGGGCTACTACTTTGCAAAGCCTATGAGCGTTGCGGATTTTGAGGAGCTTTATGCGGAAAACAAGAAGAAATTTGCCTGATTTTCAGGCAGAATAATCAAAGGGCTGTTGCGATAACAGCCCTTTTTAATGAGGTGATCTTATTATGATAAAAAATGTGATCTTTGATATCGGAATGGTCCTTATCAGCTTTGAATGGGATAAATATGTTCACAGGCTGTTTAACGATGAGGAGACAGAGAGGGCTGTCACAGAAGCTACATGGCATAATCCTACAGTCTGGAATGAGCTTGACAAGGGCGTTCTGACCGCTGATGAGGTGTGCAGACGGTTTATGGAGTGTGCTAAGGGATACGAGCGGCAGGTGCGTACTGCTTTTGAGCGTATGGGCGAGTGCCCTGTTCAGCAAAGCTATGCTGTTCCTTGGATTAAAGAGCTTAAAGAAATGGGAAAAAATGTATATTTCCTGTCAAACTATTCATTCTTCCTGATGGACGCTTGTCCCGAAGCGCTTTCATTCAGGGAGCATATGGACGGGGGAGTTTTTTCCTGTGAGGAAAAGCTTACAAAGCCCGACTCTGCTATTTATAGGAGGCTTTGCGAAAAGTACGGACTTACACCCTCGGAATGTCTGTTTATTGACGATCTGGAGGCTAATGTTCTTGGAGCAAGGGAATGCGGCTTTAAGGCTGTAAGATTTGAAAGCTATGAGAAAAATTACGGGGAAATTATGGAGATGATTCGGGAGTCAGAGTGATTTTTTCTTTAGCTTGGTAAAGCGCAGCGAGAAGATTGTAAAAAGATTACATTTTTGGTTGACGATGGGCGGTTGCTGACGGGAAATGTCGATTTTTATGATAGGTTTTGACAGAATGATCCCCTGAAATGCAGGACTTTGAAATGTTAACGTCATTTCGGCTGTATTTCAGGGGATTTTTGGTATTTTTCTCTATGAACAAATTATGACTTTGCATCGAATTTTTGCAAAAACTATGTGATTTTTTGATTTTCGTTATTTTGACGAAGGTCGTATTTTACATATATTGTCATAAAGATTGTCAGTTGACGTGATTGTGTATAAAATCGACAATTATGTGCTTGTTTTTGAAGCGGGCATGATATATTTGTTCTATTTTTGCTTCAAAATGCAGGATTTGATTCAGAATGGAAAATTTCTTTCGGCAAAACGCACAAATGTTCTTGGCGGACATATTGAGGTCATAATTTCGTGCTGAGCTGCCGTGGCTGTCCCTGAGAGCAGGTGTTTTATTACGATACAGCCTGTCCGAATACACATTCAGCGATCTTCATTAAGCAAATGTATAGCTTTAAGGAAGCGATGGCTACGCCTTAATCAGCGATTCCTTAAGCATTTTCATATTTCCTTATACATCATAATTATTGCTTCATTGTCGGAAAAGCCGTTTCTGCGGTAAAAATTCGGGGCGGGAGCATACTTGTTGGTGCAGAGGGTAATCCCTGCAAGGCTGTGAGCCTTTACATATTCTTCGGCTGCGGTTATGAGCATACTGCCATAGCCGCTTCGTTGTTTTTCGGGGAGAATAAACATCTCGTCAATATAAAGCTCGCTGTTATTCCACCAGATCTTTTCGTGGGCAAACATTGCTCCGATTATTTTTTCGTTATCTTCAAGAACAAAGCCGACAAATTTCTTTGCTTCAGAATAATCCTCAAGGTATGCTATAGCTGTATCGGCAGTCCAGCGGCACTGCCACATTTCGTTGTTATAGACCGCACAGAGTATTTCTGCGCAGGCGGATATGTCATTTTTCTTCATCTGTCTTATCATAGGTAATGTCCTTTCTGTCAGCCGATCTTTTGTCTGTAGATCCTGCTTATTTCATTGTAAATATCAGCACGGCTTCCGATATATTCAAAGCCGTATTTTTCATAAAGACCAATATGGTCGGTGGCAACATAGACATTTTCAAAACCCTGCTCCTTTGCCTTTTTGCAGGCATACTCCGCAAGCTGTCCGCTGTACCTGTGACCACGGTATTCGGGGGCGGTGAAAACAAAGCCTATCCAGGGGAAAAGGGTATCGTCATCAATACAGTCCTTTTGTGTGAGGGTGCAGAAGGAAACGATTTTTCCCTCATCTGCCATAATAATAAGACTGCCTTCCCCTGTCATTTCGCTGAATTTATCCTGCTCCAGCAGGTCTGCAAGAAATTTAGCCGCACCCCAGTCACATTCCCGTATTCTGCCGCTCCATTGCTTTTGTTCGGAGCTTACTGTCAAGTCAAGTATTTCCAAAGCGGTCACCTCATAATTCTTGAATCCATATTGAAAACAAGCTTCCATTCGCCGTCACGGTTTATCCACGCTGATGTAACGTGAAACGCTCCTGCAAGGTCTGCGTTTTCGGGAGAATCGGCGGTGGTTTTTACTATGTAATGCACCTGAACGGCGGTTTCCGTTTCAAGAACGGTTTCAAAATCCGTTATCTCAAAGGCTGATATGCCGAAATCCGCTATAAGCTCTGCATATTCCGCTCCTGTACAGCGGTATCCTCCGCAGACCATTACCGCATCGGAATTGACAAGCTGTAAAAATGCGGCTTTATCGCCGTTTTTGGCAGCCTGCCACATTTTTGTTTCAAGCTCGTATATCATTATGCTACACCTCACATTGCGGGTCGTATTATCATTCCACTTTAAAATCTGTCCATTCAATACGGTTATACACCATCACATCATCAGGTCGTGACATTCCGATTTTCTCATAGAATGGTATCGCATTTTCATTGACGCAGGTGTACATAATGATGTCCTTTTCGCCGCCTGCGATTTCGTGGAGCTTTTTTACAAGCGCTTTTCCCACGCCCTGACCCACACATTCCCGTATAACGCCAAGGTCTGTCATAAAAAGCCAATATGCAAAATCGGTTATTCCAAAGCATACGCCTATAAGGCGGCTGTTTTCATCTCTTGCCGCAAGGCTTACTGAAGCGTTTTTTACAAGCTTTTCTATTCTCTCGTTAAAGCGCTCTTTGGGATATTGTGAGCCTAAATCAGTTTTCTTTAAAAATTCGATATATTCCTCAGCTGTTAAGCGTTCTTCGTTTATTGTGAAGTTCATTTTCCGTACCTCCTCATATAAATCCGAAATGCTTTGCTATTGCGTCACAGACCGCTTCTCTTGTGTCCTCGCCGTTATCCTGTCTGACAACCGTGAAAAATCCGCTGTCCGCCAATTCGTCATAGTGCTTTTGGCTGTTTATGAGTGCAAGCCCCTTTCGGTAGTTTTCCATAACCCCTTCGGGGTCATCACAGCTCTGAATAACGCTGAATAAAAACTGCTTTTCGGGGTCATTGCGGTCAAAGAAACGCTCAACGCTCATAGACTGCGGCGAGAGCATGACCGCAACGTGGTCATAATCGGATATTTCCTTTAAAACGTCAATGGGGATATTGGTATCGGCAATTACTTTCTTATCCCTTGAAATTGAAATAAGCTCGGCTATCTCAAATTCAGCCGCTTCTTTTCCTACGCTGAACACCCAGCGTTCATATTCCTCGGGGGAGCGTGTGACGAATTTTTTCCAGTCGGTCATACCTTTGGTAAAGCATATATCGGGCTGTGCGCTTGGCTCTGCCACTATATCGGACACCGTACTGTGATAGTTTTCACCGCAGAATATCATATCATATCTTTCTGACAGCATTTTTACCGTTGTGGATTTTCCTGCATATGCCGTTCCTGTGATGAAATACACGTTTTTAAGGTAGTGCTTTAAGATATTGTTCTCGATTTTCATATGTGCTATCCTTTGGTTTTATCACCAGCCCATAAGCTCGCTGAGATATGCTGTGAGCTTGTCGGCGGCTTTGGTGTGGGTGGCTTCGGTGGGGTGCCAGTCTGCGGCATAGCCGTCGTCTGCGGACTGAACATCAAAGGGCATTGCAGTTACCTTTGTATCGCCTGTTTCGGCAATATAATTCTCAACGGCAAGCTCGATGAATGGATAGAGATTGCTGCCCATTATTCCAAGAGTGCAGACTATCTGTGCATTGGGATTCTTTTCTCTTATATCCTTGAGAAATTTTGTATATGCTTCGGCATATTCGGCAGTTCTGTCCTCCATATTCTTGGTATAGGAATCGTCGTTTGTGCCGAGATTTATAACGATAACGTCAGGGGTATAGCCTGTGAAATCCCACTCCTGTGCGCTTGCCTTCTTGCCCTTGAATGTAACATAGCTGCTGCCCAGCTTATCATAGTAACGGGGCATTGTCTGATTTGCAACCTTCTTCTTGCCGTCGGAATAGCCTGAGATTATACCGTGACCGCTGATGGATACCATACTGTAATCGGCGTTAAGGTTTTCGGCGGTCTTATAGGCATAGGTCTTTGTTACGTCCTCGGTGGTTGTGGAGAAATGATGGGTCTTGTCCTCATCGTCAACGCCGTAGCCGCAGGTGATGGAATCGCCGATAAATTCGATAACTCTGCCCTTGCTCTCCGCAGGCTTTATGCGCTCCTCGGACTGCACGGTCACGGATTTTACGGCGCAGGTGGAGTTTGCGGTTTCTGAAAGCTTTACTATCTTTACCTCGCAGTCGGCAGGCTCTTCGCTTTCAAATACGGTATAAGTTTCCTCGGCGTGGTCTATCATATCATCTACCACACGCTTGCCGTTTACATAGATAGCGATTCTTGCCTGACTGTCTGCATTGTCGGGCTTTTCGGCGTTATCATCGCCTGCAATGACTACCTCCGCCTTTGTGCCGTTGAAGGTGAACGCTGCTCCCGAGCCCGAATAGCAGAGCCAGAGCATATTATCTTCGGTGAGGGCAGTTCTTCCCAGCGGCTTTACATTTTCCGCAGAGGGAATATAGGCGACAGGCTCATTGCTTTTGCCGCAGGCGGTCATACTTACGCTCATTACGCCTGCAAGCAGGACTGACATTATTTTTGTGATATTCAAGACATTTCTCTCCTTTATGGGTTTATTTAGCTGTATTATACCATATTACATGGGGTTTGGCAATAGGGCGGGCTTGACAAATCCGCCGTGATAATATATAATACAATTAACTTTGAATATCATTATAATACAAATAAACTTTGAATATCATTTCAGAAAGGGATAATAATAATGCTGTCCCCGTTTCCCTATTCGGATTCAAACAAGAGATACCACACCCAGAGCTATTATCTGAAAAAAAGATTCGGCTGCAAGGTCATTAAAATTTCCCTGAACTGCGGCTTCACCTGCCCGAATATTGACGGAACAAAGGGCGTCGGCGGCTGTACATACTGCCTTGAGGGCAGCGGCGAATTTGCAGGCTCTCCGCTTTTAAGCGTTTCCGAGCAGTTTGAGGCTGTTAAGCGGCAGATGAGCAGAAAATGGAGCGAGGGGCTTTATATTCCCTATTTTCAGGCAGGAACAAACACCTACACATCGCCCGAGCGTTTCCGACAGCTGACTGATGAAGCGCTGGGGCTTGAAAATGCTGTGGGGCTGGCGGTTTCTACCCGTCCCGACTGCATAAGCGATGATATTCTGGACATTCTGACCGAGCTGAATGACCGCACATATCTTACTGTGGAGCTGGGGCTGCAGACTGTTCATGACAGGACTGCGGAAAGGATCAACCGCTGTCACACCTACAGGGATTTTCTTGTGTGCTGTGAGCGGCTTTTTGCACGGAATATAAATGTATGCGTTCATCTGATAAACGGACTTCCCGACGAGGATTCTGATATGATGCTGTATTCTGCGGAGGAAATGGCAAAGCTTCCTCTGCACAGCATAAAGCTTCATCTGCTGCACATTCTGAAAGGCACGGTCATGGGCGGACAGTACCTGCGGGGGGAGATAACACCGCTGACCCTGGAGGAATATGTTCATATCGTCTGCGAGCAGATAAAGCTTTTTCCTCCCGAACTTATTATTCAGCGTGTTACGGGGGACGGAGGACGGGACACCCTTCTCGCTCCCGAATGGAGCTTGAAAAAATTTACCGTTATGAATGAAATTGACAAGACCTTTGCCCGTGAAAACAGCTTTCAGGGCATCAACTACAGGAAATGACCGAAAGGAGAGATGGCTATGGGACACGCACAAAGCGGCACAGGCTTCAAGGCGGCTATGACTGCGGCTTTTATTATGGGCGTTCCTGCCTATCTTTTCGGGCTTATGTATTCCTCGGGTATTCTTTTCAAGGCAGGCTTCGGCGTTCTTATGCTGTTTTCGCTGCTGTTTGCGGCGGGTATAAATGCGGCTGATCTTTCAAGGCTGGGCAATATCCGTATTTCCACAAAGCTTGCGGCTTTTATGCTTCCCTTTTCGGCTAACGGCGGCGCTCTGGCAATTGAGCTGCTTTATTTCGGAAATAATGAGCGAATGGCATTTTATGCGCTTATCATTGCCTGCGTGATATGGATCATATCGGGTGAGGTTCTGGTACGGCGGTATATGGAAGATGATTTTTGATATGAAAAATGCTTTCACACTTGTTTTGGGTGTGAAAGCATTTCAGCGTGTCGAAAAAGAAAACGCTGCTGTTAAATTTGCACAAAAGCTGCAAAAAACAAGTTATGTTCAAAACGTTCCACCGGAACGTTTTGAAGGGTTAATTTACAGAGAACTGTTAGAAGGGGAGGCGGTCGTGTTCGCCTCCCCTCGAAATGCTGTCGCATTTCTCACCCCTTGCTCCGTTATTTCACGGAAATAAGGGGCTTTCGCTGTCTGCGGACAGCGACCAAAGGGCTCTGCCCTTTGGAAACCCGCAAGCCTTTGAAAAGGCTTGACCGAAACTTTTGCCTTGTGTTTATTTGTGCAACTTTTTTCGTTAGTGAACTTTATCGACAGACTGAGCGGTATCGGAGGATTTTCCGATACCGCTTATTATCTCTGTTTATGCAGATTACCGATTACCGATTAAGAATAACTCATTGCGGATTACAAACTGATAATTACGAATTACGCATTACGAATTAAGCATTGTTTATGAGCCTTCGCCCGAAAGCATATCCGCAGGATCTGTCCACTGACCGTTATGCTTTACGCCGAAGTGAAGATGAGACTCCTCGGATATTTCAGCCTCGGCGGTCGTGCCTACCTCTCCGATAACTGTGCCTGCACTTACGCTGTCGCCCTCGCTTACGGGTACGTCATAGGCAAGATTGCAGTAGTAGCTCTCATAGCCGCTGCCGTGGTCGATTACCACTGTCACGCCCATCATAGCGTCATCGGTGACAGAGCTTACTGTTCCTGCCGCCGCTGATCTTACAGCTGTGCCTGTTTCTGCGGAAATGTCAATGCCGTCGTGGGTTTTCCATACGCTGAGTGTCTTGGACTTTACAAGCTCTCCGTCGGAATAATCGGAAATGATACTGCCGTTTACGGGGCTTACGGAAGCTCCTGTAAATTCGACGGAAACAGGCTCGGCTGCTGCGTTTTCACCTGATTCGGGTGTGCCGAAAGCGTCCTGCTCCAGAATAACGGTTTCCTGAGGTGCGTCAGCAGGCTGTGCAGGTTCAACAGGCACGTTTTCAGCGGCGATGTTCGCTTCCTCGGCAGGCTCGGTCTGAGCTATGGGAAGTGTGCCCGATGTACCGTTCTTTACTCCTGTAAGCTCGCCTGTCAGTTCATCTTCCGCCTTGTTGTAGGTGAAAATGCCCAGCGCCATTACTGCCGCAAGACAGAAGCAGATTATTGTGGCTGTGCTTTTTCCCGAAAGAGTTCCCTTGAAGAATTTTTTCATAGAATTTACCTTCCTTTCAATATAAACGGTGAAATACACCAATGGGGGAATTTCCGAGGCTGTTTTTTCTTTTCGGATATTCTCTGTATGGTATTTTTACCGCTTTGACAGGCTTTATACAGTTATTCTTGATTTTTACTGTCAGATTGGTTTAAAATTGGATTAGAAAAAGATAAAATAATGCCGATTTTGTCGAAAAACCGTTGACAGAATAATAAGAAAGTGTTATTATTATAGTGTCAGGCGATGAGTTTTACCTGACATCGAAAAGATATTTTGTTATGGAGGTTGTTTAATATGCCTGTAAGCTTACAGAAGGGTCAGAAGGTTGATCTGACAAAGGGTAATCCCGGTCTTAAAAAGATAATGGTTGGTCTCGGCTGGGACGTTAATCAGTATGATAACGGTGCGGATTTCGATCTCGACGCCTGTGCATTCCTTCTTGCTGAGAACGGCAAGGTTGCTTCGGACAGCGATTTCGTATTCTACGGAAATCTTTCTCATGCAAGCGAATCGGTTATCCATCAGGGCGATAACCTTACAGGTGAGGGCGAGGGCGATGATGAGCAGATCCTCATCGACCTTTCAAAAGTTCCCGCAGGCGTATCGAAAATTGCCTTCACTGTAACCATATACGAGGCTGAGGAGCGTAAGCAGAACTTCGGTCAGGTTTCAAACTCATTTATCAGAATCGTTGATGATGTAACAAACAGCGAGCTTATCAGATTCGACCTCGGCGAGGATTTCTCTATTGAAACAGCTGTAGTTGTAGGCGAGCTTTACAGACATAACGGCGAGTGGAAGTTCAATGCCATCGGCAGCGGCTTCAACGGCGGTCTAAGAGCACTTTGCTTACAGTACGGAGTTAATGTCTGATTTGTGTGAAAATAACGGAAAATCAACGACAGGCAGAAGCTTCCTGAGGCTTCGGGAGGCTCTGCCTTGTTTCGGATAAAGATACGAAAGGATTGATGGTATTGAATCTGTCGGCGATAGGTACAAGAGAAAATATCAAGGTCATTGATACAAGCGTCAACAAGAATATGAAGATCGAGATACTCGAATATCAGAAGCTTCTTGGCGGCAGAAATCCATATGCAGCTGAAATGCTCAGTCATATGGAAAAGCAGAATATGAGAGTACGTCAGGCGGCTATCTACCTTACAAATGACGCTGTTAAGGTCGAGCCGGGGGCTATGAGCTATTTCAAGGGCAATCTTGAAATGGTTTCGGGCGTTACTCCCGGAAATCTTCTGGGAAGAATGTTCACAGGCGCTGTAACAGGTGAGGCGACTGCTCAGCCCGAGTACAGAGGCACGGGTCTTGTGGTGCTTGAGCCTACATTCAAGCATCTTATTACGCTGGAGCTTCAGGCAGGCGAGGAGATCATTGTTGACAAGGGTATGTTCTTTGCGGCTCAGGGAAGCGCAAACGTAAGCGCATATATGCAGAGAAATATTTCCTCTGCGGCTCTTGGCGGCGAGGGTATTTTCCAGACCTCTATCAAAGGTCCGGGGCTTGTTGTTCTTGAATGTGCTGTTCCTATGTGCGAGATAGACATTGTTGAAATGGAGAATGACACACTCAAGGTTGACGGAAATTTTGCTGTTCTGAGAACAGGCAATATCGAGTTTACCGTTGAGCGCTCCGCAAAGACTCTTATTGGCTCGGCAGTAAGCGGCGAGGGACTTGTGAATGTTTACAGAGGTACGGGTCAGGTGTGGCTTGCTCCTACTATCAAGGTTTACGAATCTATGCTTCTGTCACCCTATTCGACAGTAACTTCGGCGGCAACCTGATTATAATAATTACATACATATTTATTTCTGAAAGGACGGTTAAAATAAAATGGCAGTAAATCTTCAGAAGGGTCAGAAAATTGACCTTACAAAGGGCAACCCCGGTCTTAAGCACGTTATGGTCGGTCTTGGCTGGGACGAGGTAAAAAAAGGCGGATTGCTCGGCGGTCTGTTCGGCGGCGGTCAGGATATAGACTGCGACGCTTCGGCTATCATCATTACAGAAAGCATAAACAAGCTTGCAGGAAAGAGCGACCTTGTATATTTCGGCAATCTTACTCACAAATCGGGTGCGATAAAGCATATGGGCGATAACCTTACAGGTGCCGGTGAGGGCGATGACGAGCAGATATTTGTTGACCTTGCAAGCGTGCCTGCGGAGTATTCCAAGATCATTTTTGTGGTTAACATCTACGAGGCAAAGGCTCGCAGACAGGATTTCGGTATGATAAACAACGCATTTATCAGAATCGTTGATTCGGACTCCAAGCAGGAGCTTTGCCGTTACAATCTTTCCGAAAACTACAATGGTATGACATCTATGATATTCGGCGAGCTTTACCGTCACAACAGCGAATGGAAATTCTCCGCTGTAGGTCAGGCTACGGCAGATGACGGTCTGGGTGCTCTTGTAAAGAGATACAACTGATTAGCAGACTGATATAAGCTGAATGTGAGCGCCACATAAAAATGGCGCTCCTTTGATTTGAAAGGAAACAGATAGAAAAATGGAATTTTTCACAGGGAAAGAATCATCATTTCTTGAAAGACGCAGGCTGGAATGTTCGGTAGGACCTCTGCTCTATATGCCTGCTCTGCGTGAGGATATTGCCGACAAGCTTTCAACAGGGCTTCAGGGGCTTCGCTCTGCAGCGATATGCTTAGAGGATACTATCAGGGACGATATGGTAGAAGAAGCTGAAAGGAATCTGATTTTTCAGCTTGAAATGCTTGCTGACAGAAAATGCGAAAGGCTGCCCGACATTTTTATAAGGGTGCGCAGTCCCGAACAGCTTGACAGGCTTAGCCGTATGCCTGATAAAATGATGGAGCTTGTAAGGGGCTTTATTCTTCCGAAAATTGATGATGAAACCTTTGAAGAATACGTTCCCTGTCTGAATGAGGTTTTCAGCCGAATCGGCAGGCTTTACATTATGCCGATAATCGAAAACCCCTCTTTCCTCAGACTGTCAACAAGATATCAGAAGCTTGAACGGCTTTATGACAGCCTGATGACTATGAGAGAGCATATCCTGAATGTTAGGATAGGCGGAAATGATTTCTGCAAGGCGCTGAATCTTACTCCCGATATTGACAGCACGGTTTATGATATTCTGCCTGTGGGCAGGCTGATTTCAGATATTGCGGCTGTTTTTGCAGGGGAGTTTACAGTTTCCGCTCCTGTGTGGAATTACTTTGAGGGCGGAAGTCCGAAATGGCGTGAGGGAATGCTCCGTGAGATGAAAACCGATCGTCTTATCGGGCTTGTGGGCAAAACTATAATACACCCCAGTCAGATAGATGTGGTGAACGAGGCTATGAAAATATCCGCTGCCGATTATGAGGACGCAAGGCTCATAACGGAAAAAAGCGGAGAGGTGCAGGTGATAAAAAGCTCCGACGGCGGCAGAATGTACGAGAATAAGGTACATATGGGTTGGGCGGAGAAAACTCTTGCGCTTGCGGAAATTTACGGAGTTTCGGAGGGAAAGCAATGCTGATTTGCGATAATAAATCGGGGTATTCTCCCGAAAGGCTTTTTGCCCTTGCGTCCCGTGAGAATAACAAGAAGCGTGGGGGGCTTATAGTCAATTTTTTGCAGGCAAAGCACGTTCCTGCCGCTCCTGCCGACACCCTTGCACTTTTTGACAGGCTGGCTGAGATTGTGGCTGACGGTATATCCGAAAAAAAGGTGATGGTCATCGGTTTTGCGGAAACCGCTACTGCTATCGGTGCAGAGCTTGCGGCAAGGCTTTCGGATAAATGCGACTGCACATACATACACACCACAAGGGAGAAATTTCCCGAAGAAATGCGGCTTGCCTTGTTTAATGAGGAGCACAGCCACGCTGTTGAGCAATGCTTGTTTTCCGATAAAGGACTGTCGCTTTTTGACGGGATTGAACGGATAATATTTGCCGAGGACGAGCTTACAACAGGCAAAACTATCCTCAATTTTATAAATGCGCTGAAAAATACAGTTAACTGCAAATTTTCTGCCGCCTCTATAATCAACGGAATGAGCGGGGAGAATATTTCGGTTTATGACGAAATAGGCGCTGACCTTTTCCGGCTTGTGAAAACAGACAGCTCCGCAAAGGTGCTTGAACAGGCTATGGAGGTAATTCCTGAGGAGGATGGATATTTTGATATTGACAGTATCCCTGAGGAGCTGACTATGCGTATGTCAGCCGAATATGACCCAAGACTGGGCATTGACGGCGGTGAGTATGAAAAATACTGTGAAAGCTTTGTAAGGCAGGAATTTGAGAGAATGAAGCCTTATCTTACAGGCAGTACGGTTGACGTTATCGGTACGGAAGAATGTATGTACCCTGCAATAAAGCTGGCGGAATATCTTAATTCAAAGGGTTACAAGGCGCTTTGTCATGCAACCACCAGAAGCCCGATAGTGCCGTCAAGGGCAGAGGGCTATCCTCTTTTTTCCAGATACCGTGTGAGAAGCGTTTATGACGATGAACGAAGGACATTTATCTATAATCTTTACGAATGCGACCACAGGATAAAGGTTATAGGTTAAAAAATATTATATGGGGGAATTATTATGAAAAACAGATTTAAAAAAGCGGCATTGGCTATTGCGGCAATGGTTATGACAGCAGCTCTTTCGGGCTGTATGCGAATGGGCGTGGGAGTTGAGCTTCGCAAGGACGGCACAGCTTCATATTCCGCAATGTATGCAATGTCGGCTGATTACTGCACCGAGGAGGATTTTGAGGACACCGAATATGAGGTAAAGACATTTGAATTTGACGGTGACAAATACATAGGATATGAAGCGACAGAGGACGTTGGAAGCTATGAGGAGCTTTGTACTGAGCTTACAGCACTCAGCGAGGAAGGAACGGCTCTTTTTAACTCCGTAAAGGCTGAAAAGAGAAGCACTCTGTTTACAAACGAATACATATTTGAGGCTGAAATGCCTGCACTTATGGGTGATTCGGACAATGAATACGCAGGTCTTGCGGCTGATATGATAAAGGTTGATTTTACCCTGAAAATTCCCGGAAAGATAAACATTCTTCAGGGCGGTACAGCTGGGGAGGACGGAACGATAACTTTCAAGGTTGACCCTAATGAGGAATGTACATTCAAGTGCCAGACATCTGAACTGAATATCGGAAATATTTTGATAATCGCAGGCGTTGTGCTGATTATTATAGGTGTTGCAGCTGCGGTGGTAAAGAAGAAGAGATAATTATTTCAGCCCGAAAGGAATTGTAAGGATTCCTTTCGGGCTGATTGTTTTGTTTATTTGTCGGCTTCATACTCGCTTCTGAGAATAGAAAAATACAGTCTGCCTACATATTCGCCGTTCATATAGAAGTAATCACGGAGAGTACCTTCATAGGTAAGTCCGCATTTTTCGATAACACGCTTTGAAGGGGCATTGATGGTTTTCGTGCATATCTGCACTTTATGGAGATTCATTTTGTCAAAGCCGTATGCTATAACTGCTTTTGCGGCTTCGGTGGCATAGCCTCTGCGCTGAAACTTAGAGCCTATGCAGTATTCGATTTCCGCAAAGTGATTCTTGCTGTCAACAAGAAAATATGCTATCTGCCCGATACATTCGCCCGATTCCTTTTCGGTAACTGCCCAGCGGTAATAGTCGTGCTTTTCGTATGAGCCGATATATTTGTCAAGAAGCTCCTTTACGGCTTCCTTTGTGGTATAGACAGGCTCTGAGTATAATGACTGTATTTTCTCGTCGGCTATCCAGTAGCGGAGCATTGCATCATCATCTGTGTATTCAAATCTGCGGAGGATTAGCCGTTCTGTTTCAATTGTCTGTGTGCCGCAATGTGTAAGCATATTCTTCTCCTTTCTGATAAAAAAGGGCAGCCGCAATTAAGCAGCTGCCCGAAATAATGCTATATTGACTTAATTAGCCGAGGTTAGCCTCGATCTTGTCAAGCTGAGCATAGAGAGCTGCGGGAACGTGACCGCCCTTAGCGGTGATGTCCTCATCGTAGTATCTTCTCATCTCAGCGATCTCCTTCTTCCAGAGGTCTGTATCAACAGCGAGGAGTTTATCCATAACCTCAGAGGTTACTTCGTCCTCAATGCCCTCAACGTTGATGTCGCCCTTCTTGGGAAGGTAGCCGATAGCTGTTTCATCAGCGTCGATAGTACCCTCGCAGCGCTTGATGATCCAGTCGAGAACTCTCATGTTGTCGCCGAAGCCGGGCCACATGAAGTTGCCGTTCTCGTCCTGCTTGAACCAGTTAACGTTGAAGATCTTGGGAGCCTTGTCGCCAAGCTTCTCGCCCATTTCAAGCCAGTGTGCCCAGTAGTCGCCTACATTGTAGCCGATGAAGGGCTTCATAGCCATAGGATCGTGACGGAGAACGCCTACTGCGCCTGTAGCTGCTGCAGTTGTCTCGGAGGAAACAGCAGAGCCCATATATGTGCCGTGTGTCCAGTCGAAGGACTGATATACGAGGGGAGTTGTGGAAGCACGTCTGCCGCCGAAGATGATAGCGGAAACGGGAACACCCTTGGGATTGTTGAACTCGGGGGAGATGCAGGGGCAGTTGATTGCGGGAGCTGTGAATCTGGAGTTGGGGTGAGCGAGCTTCTGGGGCTTGCCGTCCTCACCCATAACAGATGTGAACTCTACGCCGTTAACCTTTGCACCCTTCCACTCTGTTGCGTCAACGGGAGGATTCTTGTCAAGACCTTCCCACCAAACAGTGTTCTCAGCATTGTTCATAGCAACGTTTGTGAAGATGGTATCCTTAGTAGTGGAAGCAAGAGCGTTGTAGTTGGACTTTGCGTTTGTACCGGGAGCAACGCCGAAGAAGCCGTTCTCGGGGTTGATAGCGTAAAGTCTGCCGTCCTCGCCGGGCTTCATCCAAGCGATATCGTCACCTACAGTGAATACCTCATAGCCCTGATCAAGGTAAGCCTTGGGGGGAATGAGCATTGCAAGGTTGGTCTTTCCGCAAGCAGAGGGGAATGCAGCTGTGATGTAAACTACCTTACCGTCGGGCTTCTTAACACCGAGGATAAGCATATGCTCAGCCATCCAGCCTTCGTTCTTGCCCTGATAGGAAGCGATACGGAGTGCGAAGCACTTCTTGCCGAGGAGAACGTTTCCGCCGTATGCGGAGTTGATGGACCAGATCGTGTTGTCCTGAGGGAACTGAACGATGTATCTGTTCTCGGGATCAACATCAGCCTTGGAGTGGAGACCTCTTACGAAGTCGTTGGAAGTATCGCCCAGATTCTCGAAAGCCTGTGCGCCCATTCTTGTCATAATGTTCATATTGAGAACAACGTAGATGGAGTCAGTGATCTCAACGCCTACCTTAGCGAGAGGAGAACCGATAGGACCCATGGAATAGGGGATAACGTACATTGTTCTGCCCTTCATAACGCCGTCATAGAGCTTGGAGAGCTTTGCATACATCTCAGCAGGGTCACACCAGTTGTTTGTGGGGCCTGCCTCTTCCTTAGTGGGTGTGCAGATGAAGGTTCTGTCCTCAACACGAGCAACGTCGTTGGGGAGAGTTCTGTGATACAGACAGCCGGGAAGCTTCTCGGAATTGAGTCTGTACATCTTGTCTCTGTTGCCCTCGGGGAGAGCGCAAACCTCGTCTGTGAGAGCGTCGAGCTGCTCCTTGGATCCGTCGATCCATACAACCTTTTCAGGCTTGGTGAGAGCAACCATCTCATCTACCCACTTGAGTACGTTGGGATTGTTTGTAAGTGCCATGCTTCAAAACTCCTTTATAATGTAATATTTTTTAACTGAATTACGGCGAAAATGAATAATTCTTTCGGAAATCTTGCAAAATCAGCCTAAAAAAAACAATATACATTGCTTTTTTGAAGATTTTTTGCAGAACAGACTGCCGATTTGATTCATCATTTCCTGAAATACCCATTTACAGTCATAAAAAAGTATTCCATATTAGTATTATACATTAAAATCCTTCCGCTGTCAAGCCTATTTTGAAATATGGAAATGTAAAATATTTGTTTAGGCTAACTGCGGAAGGATATCTGTATTATTCCTTGACTGAGGGAACGATGCTTTCAACAGCGGAAACTGCTTCGGAAAGCCATTTATCCTCTACGGATTCTATATCACCTCTGTCACAGCTTGCAGAGATAGTGGGGTCAATGGGCACTCTGCCAAGCACCTTAAGACCGTAATCTGCGGCAACCTCGTCAATATGGCTTTCACCGTAAAGATAAAGCTTCTTTCCGCAGTCGGGGCACTGTGCATAGCTCATATTCTCCACGATTCCGAGAATGGGGATATTCATCATATTTGCCATTCCCACAGCCTTTCCTACGATCATTGATACAAGATCCTGAGGCGAGGTCACGATAATAACGCCGTCAAGGGGAATAGACTGGAAAACGGTGAGAGGAACATCGCCTGTTCCGGGAGGCATATCCACGAACATATAGTCAACGTCCTGCCAGATGACCTCGTTCCAGAACTGCTTCACTACGCCTGCAATAACAGGACCTCTCCAGATAACAGGGTCAGAGGGGTTTTCGAGGAGCAGATTGATGCTCATAATGTCAACACCGCTCTTGCTGCGTACAGGGATAAGACCCTTATCGCTGCCTGTTGCCCTTTCAGCCGTGCCGAACATTTTGGGAATGGACGGACCTGTAATATCGGCGTCAAGGATAGCTGTGTGAGCGCCCTTTTTGGCGAAATTCGCAGCCATAAGACCTGTTACCAGAGATTTACCCACGCCGCCCTTTCCGCTGACGATACCTATAACCTTTTTAACGCTGCTGCCCTCTCCGAGCTTTTCGATGAAGCTCTGAGGAGATTTTCTCTCTGCGCAGTCTGAGCCGCAGGAGGAGCAGTTGTGTGAACATTCGCTCATTTTTAGATAACTTCCTTTCAGATTGAAATACTAATAACTATTATAACCTATTTTATCGGAAATGTCAAATATATCCGAGAAATTTACAGAAGATTTGTTGACATTCCAAAAAATATCAAAAATTTTATGGTATGATATAATTAAATCATAATATAGTGCGGCATACCGAACACAAGATCATATCAGTTTTCCGTAAATTCTGCCGCCGAAAGGAGACAATGGCAAAAATGCACACAGCTCCCGAAAAAATCATAGATTTCCATACCCATATCCTCCCCGATTTTGACGACGGTCCCACCGACTGCCGTACTGCCGCTCAGATGCTGGTAAAGCTTTATGAGCAGGGAGTTACGCACGTTGTTTCCACATCGCATTTTTATCGCTATGAAGAAAGTATAGCTGACTTTCTTCTGCGCAGAAACAGGGCTTTTTCAAGTCTTACGGAATATCTCCATTCCGAGCATATTGCTCATATCCCCGAAATAATTATGGGTTCGGAGGTTTATTTTACAACTGCCCTCATTGACGACCCCGACCTTGAAAAGCTCTGTATTTCGGGAACGGACTACATTCTGATAGAGCTGCCCTATACGCAGATAACGTCAAACGTGGTTGACAGTTTCCGCAGTCTTGCTCTGTGCGGCAGAGTCCGTCCTGTGCTTGCCCATCTTGAACGCTATGCGGCATATGCTTCTGAGGATACGCTTTTCGAGCTTCTTGACATTGCGCCTGCTCAGATAAACTGCGATTCTATCCTGTCAGCCCCATCCTGCCGCCTTACGGCAAGGCTGTTAAAAAGCGGAGGTATAGCGGCAATAGGCAGCGACACTCACAATCTTTCCTCCCGTGCCCCGAGATTTGCGGAGGCAAGGAAAAAGCTTTCAAGAAAGCTTGGTGCAAATGTATTCTCGGCACTTATGGATTCGTCGGCGGCAATTCTCGATAACGCCGATATATAGGACAGAATTATTCTTCTATTGCAGAAAGGAGCGACAGTATTCATGGTAAAATTTGCAGCAGTTAAATCAATAAACAGAGAAGCGGCTAACCCCGAGAGCTTTATCAAGCTTTCCGAGGATAACTATTCCGCATACATTGCAGAAGCGGCGCAGAGAGCGATACTTTCCGAAAAGCCTGTTATACTGCTTTCGGGTCCCTCGGGCTCGGGAAAGACATCTGCCGCTCTCAGGCTTGAAAAATGCCTGAAGGAGCAGGGACGTCTGGCAATGACTCTTTCTATGGACAATTATTTTCTTCCCATAACCGAGGAAAGCGCAAGGGAGCTTCCCCGTGACGAGGAGGGCAATATTGACCTTGAATCTCCTCTCAGGCTTGATATTCCGCTGTTTTCAGACCATCTGAGAAAGCTTGCGGCGGCAGAGGAATTTGATATGCCCCGATTCGATTTCACCACACAGTCAAGGGGTGGCTCGGTGAAAATGTGCAGAAAAAAGGACGAGATAGTCATTATCGAGGGCATACATGCCCTGAATCCCACTGTTACGGGTGATGTAGGCAGTTTTGCAATGTGTATGTACGTTTCCGTCCGCACAAGGCTTAAAGCAAAGGACGGCAGTCTGCTCCACCCAAGGCAGATAAGGCTTATGCGCCGTCTCTGCCGTGACAAGCTGTTTCGCAAGAGAAAATACGAGGAAAGCTTCAAGATGTTTTCCAGCGTTTCAAGGGGTGAGGATCTTTATATTACCCCTTACAAGAAGCGTGCGGATTTCGATATTGATACATTTATCGCATACGAGGCTTCTGTTTACAAGGATTTTCTTCTTGAGGGGCTTTGTGAGCAGAGGGACAACGAGCTTGAAAGATTTCCTGCCTGCGGTGAAATTATCAGATTCCTTGAGGAGCTTGATACGGTTTCGTCCGAATATGTTCCAAGCACTTCAATGATAAGAGAGTTTATCGGAGGAAGCGAGCTTAATTACTGATATGTAAAAATAACAGGGCAGCTGTACAGAAAATCTGTATAGTTGCCCCAGTTTGTCGAAAAAGAAAACACTGTTGTTAAATTTGCACAAAAACTGCCTAAAATCAGCTGTGTTCAAAACGTTCCACAGGAACGTTTTGAAGGGTAAATTCGCATAGAACTGTAAGAAGGGGAGGCGGTCTTGTTCGCCTCCCCTCGAAATGCTGTCGCATTTCTCACCCCTTGCTCCGTTATTTCACGGAAATAAGGAGATTTCGCCCTCTGCGGAGGGCGACGGGGGCTCTGCCCCAGAAACCTTTGGTTTCAGATCCCGCAAGCCTTTGAAAAGGCTTGACCGAAACTTTTACCTTGTGGTTATTTGTGGAACTTCTTTTATATATACACTTTATCGACAGACTGGGGCAGCTGTACAGAAAATCTGCACAGCTGCCCATATTTTTTACTTCACCCCAAGAATATCCGTATCAATAGCACTGAGGTCGATTTCGGAAATATTTCCGAGACCCTCCTCAACAATGGTGGTCTTGTCAATAAGCCCGTCAGTATCAACATCGGTGATGTTTCGTATCTTTATCATCGGAGGCGGCTCGGGGGCTTCTCTCAGTCCCGTAACCTCGGGAACGGCAATATCAGCCTTTACTCTGTTTCTCTTTCTGTCAAGGTCCTTGAAGAAATCGTCGGGATTCTGGGAGTTTACCGTTGCCGCAAGGGCATTGGCTTCCTTCTGCTGCTTTTCCATAGCAAAAGCATTGTCAACATCAATTACCTCAGTATTTACCGTTTTGATATTACCGTGGATAAAGCTGTCGTCAAAGCCCGATTTGTCTGCAAGGTCGTCGGTGCTGACGGAGTTGATGTTCTTGATAGTGCTGCCGGGAGGGGGGAGGGGCTCTTCTCTCAGACCAACAATATCGGGAGATTCGATATTTACGTCAATATCTCTTCTCTTTGGCTTTCTGCCCATATCCTTGAAAAAATCATCTGCGTCAACAGGACCTGCGGGAGCAGGTGAAACAGGAGCAGGAGACGGTGCAGGGGGAGTATTCTTTTTATTTCCGAATAACAGCATATGTATATCAATCCTTTACAAAAAAAGTTATGGTATAATTTATCTAAATTATACCATAACTTTCAAAAAAATGCAATAGGTTTTGTTGATTTTTCTTTGGGTTGCTTTATATCTCGCCTCTAAGTATATCCTTTACCTTGTCAAAGAAGTTCTTGCGCTTGTTGTAATTGCTTTCGCCAAGGCTTTCCTCGAACTTTCTGAGAAGCTCCTTCTGATTCTTGTTCAGATTCTTCGGAACTTCCACATTGACCGTAACATACTGGTCACCTCTGTCAGAGCGGTTAAGACGCTTTACGCCCTTTCCTCTTATCCTGAATACTGTACCCGACTGAGTTCCCTCTGCAATTGTTATCTTGCCCTTGCCGTCAATGCAGGGAATTTCTATCTCGTCGCCGAGAACAGCCTGAGTAAAGGTGATAGGCACTTCTGTACGGATATCGTAGCCGTCTCTGTCGAAAATGGGGTCGGGACGAACCTGGATAGTAACGTGAAGATCGCCGCTGGGTCCGCCGTTAAGACCGCTGTGACCCTGACCTCTTACCTGCAATGTCTGACCGTCGTCGATACCTGCGGGAATAGTAACTGTAACGGTTTTAGCCGCATTGACTCTGCCTGAGCCATGGCATTTGGAGCAGGGATTTGTAATTACCTTGCCCTTTCCGCCGCAGCGTGAGCAGGGGCGCTGTGAGGAAATCATACCCAGAGGAGTTCTCTGAGCTGTCTTTACATAGCCCGTTCCACGGCATTCGGAACAGGTCTCCGAGGAAGAGCCTGCTGCCGCACCTGTGCCGCCGCATTCCGAACAGCTTTCTGTGCGGTTGATCTTGATATCAACCTTTTTGCCGTTGCAGGCGTCCATAAAGTCGATAGTGGAGTAGGTCTGTATATCCTGTCCCCTTCTGGGAGCATTGGGATTGGAGGAACGTCCTCCGAAGCTGCTTCCGCCGAAGAAGGAGCTGAAAATGTCGCCTATGTCGCCCATATCTCCGAAGCCGCCGAAACCGCCGAAGCCGCCGCCTCCGCCGAAATTGGGATCTACTCCCGCATGACCGAACTGGTCATATTTTGCTTTCTTGTCGGGGTCTGTAAGGCACTCATATGCCTCGTTGACCTCCTTCATCTTCTCCTCGCACTCCTTGTCATCGGGGTGAAGGTCGGGGTGATATTTCTTTACGCAGGCTCTGTAAGCCTTTTTTATATCATCGTCAGAAGCGCCCTTTGAAAGACCCAGCACTTCATAATAATCTCTCTTGTCAGCCATATTTCTGACCTTCCTTATCTTGAAATATCGGCGGTGATACAGACTTATCAGAGGTATCTGCGAGTCTGCCGCCGAGAATACAGGCACTCATAAAACCGACAACAAGGGCGGAGAAAAAAGTCCGCCCTTTTTGCCGAATGAATTATTCCGATTATGACTCTGTGAACTCAGCGTCAACGAAGCCGTCATCATTGCCGCCTGCGGAAGCGTCGTCCATAGGAGCGCCCTCCTGAGCCTGCTGAGCAGCGCCTGCAGCCTGATATACCTTGGAGGAAAGCTCGTAAACAGCCTTCTGGAGTTCCTCGGTCTTAGCCTTCATTTCCTCTGTGCTGCCGCCCTCAATAGCCTTTTTGAGCTCAGCTATCTTATCCTGAATAGGAGCCTTGTCAGAGTCGGTTACCTTGTCGCCGAAGTCGGAGAGAGCCTTTTCGCTCTGGAATACGAGGCTTTCAGCCTGATTCTTGATATCAACCTCTTCTTTGCGCTTCTTGTCCTCTTCTGCGTATCTCTCAGCTTCTTCAACAGCCTTGTCAATATCCTCCTTGGACATATTTGTGGAGGACTGGATTGTGATGTTCTGCTCCTTTCCTGTGCCCAGATCCTTAGCGGAAACGTGAACGATACCGTTGGAGTCGATATCGAAGGTTACCTCGATCTGAGGGATTCCTCTGGGTGCGGGAGCGATACCGTCAAGACGGAACATACCAAGCTGCTTGTTGTCCTTGGCGAACTCTCTTTCACCCTGGAGAACGTTGATGTCAACAGCAGTCTGATTATCCGCTGCTGTGGAGAATACCATTGTGTGCTTGATGGGAATAGCCTTGTTTCTTTCGATCATCTTTGTGCATACGCCGCCCATAGTCTCGATACCGAGAGAAAGGGGAGTAACGTCACGGAGAACCATTCCTGTAACATCGCCTGTGAATACACCGCCCTGGAGAGCAGCACCGAGAGCAACGCACTCATCGGGGTTGATGCCCTTGAAAGGCTCTGTGCCCATAAACTTCTTTACGGATTCCTGAACTGCGGGGATTCTGGAAGAGCCGCCTACCATAAGAACCTTGTTGATGTCGGAGGGCTTAAGACCTGCATCGGAAAGAGCCTGCTTTACAGGACCCATTGTAGATTCAACCAGATCGTGAGTAAGCTCATCGAACTTAGCCTTTGTGAGAGTAAGCTCAAGGTGCTTGGGACCTGTTGCGTCAGCGGTGATGTAGGGGAGATTTATCATAGACTCTGCTGTGGAGGAAAGCTCAATCTTGGACTTTTCAGCAGCTTCCTTAAGTCTCTGCATAGCCATCTTGTCGTTTGTAAGGTCGATTCCGTCGGAGGTCTTGAAGGAGTCAACCATCCAGTTGATTATTCTCTGGTCGAAATCGTCGCCGCCAAGGTGGTTGTTTCCTGCTGTAGCCTTAACCTCCTGAACGCCGTCGCCCATTTCGATAATGGAAACGTCAAAAGTACCGCCGCCAAGGTCGTAAACCATAACAGTCTGATCCTGCTCCTTGTCGATACCGTAGGAGAGAGCGGCAGCTGTAGGCTCGTTGATGATTCTCTTTACATTAAGACCTGCGATCTGTCCTGCGTCCTTTGTAGCCTGACGCTGAGCGTCTGTGAAGTATGCGGGAACTGTGATAACAGCCTCTGTAACGGTTTCGCCGAGATATGCCTCTGCGTCAGCCTTGAGCTTCTGGAGGATCATAGCGGAAATTTCCTGAGGAGTGTACTTCTTGTCGCCGATAGCAACCTTGTAGTCAGTACCCATATGTCTCTTGATGGAGGAGATGGTTCTGTCAGCGTTTGTAACAGCCTGACGCTTTGCAACCTGACCTACAAGTCTTTCGCCTGTCTTTGTGAAGCCTACAACGGAGGGAGTTGTTCTTGCGCCCTCTGCGTTTGCGATAACTACTGCGCTTCCGCCTTCCATAACAGCTACGCAGGAATTGGTTGTACCGAGGTCGATACCGATGATCTTTGCCATAAAAAATTCTTCCTTTCAGTTTATGAAAATGTATTTGGATTCTGTAGAGTATGCGTTTAAGGATTTGCAACTGTGACCATTGCGTGACGGATAACCTTCTTGCCGAGAGCATAGCCCTTCTGCATAACGGCGCATACTGTATTGTCGCCGTAATTCTCGTCCTCGCAGCTGCTTACAGCATTGTGGAGATTGGGGTCGAAGGTTTCGCCCTGTGCAGGTATTTCAGAAACACCAAGCTTTTCAAGGATACCGAGATACTGCCTGAATATCATCTCAACGCCCTTTTTGTAATTTTCGTCCGAGCATTCTGTGCTGACAGCTCTTTCAAAATTGTCAATAACTGTAAGTATTTCCGTTACCGAGTTCATAAGAGCATTGTCGTAAGCGTCCTGCTTTTCTTTAAGGGAGCGTGTGCGGTAATTGTAATACTCAGCATCAAGTCTGAGGTACTTTTCCTTTTCATCGCCAAGCTCCTTTTTAAGAGCCTCGATCTCTGCCGAAAGCTTTTCTTCGGGAGACTGCTCAGACTCTGCTGCTTCGGCAGTCTCTTCAGCAGCCGCATTTTCAGCCGCTTCGGTTTCCTCTGCGGCAGCAGTCTGCTTTTCCTGTTCTGACATTTTCTATATCATCCTTTCTGAGTGTCATTATCCTTTGATTCAAGGGACAGCTGTTCATCTTCTGACAGCATTCTGCTTATCTTATCGGTCATATACTCGATATAGGGGATTATTTTCGCATAATCAAGTCTCAGCGGACCGATAAGCCCCAGAGAGCCTGCTGTACGCTTGCCCTTTTTGATTGGGGAAACGATAACGCTTGAATTGCCGATAACAAAGCCTCCGTCCTCCGCAAAGAGAACCTTCAGCTCGCTGAAGCTGTCGTCAAGAAGCTTTGAAAACTCGTTTTTCTGCTCAAACAGACGAATCACATCGCCTGCTTCGATGTCGCTTCGTTTCAGCAGATTCCTTTCTCCGCTGACGTGCACATCGCTTTGCATAAAGCTTTTTGCAAGCTCTCTTATCCCTTTCATAAGAGGGGAGAGAGTAACGGTATATGCACCCATAGCCTCAGCAAGACGTTCAATGGTTTCGTCGGAAAGACTGTCCACGCTCATTCCGCTGAGATTCTTGGTCATATAGTCGCTGAAAAACGCAAGCTGTTCGTGAGTAAGGTCAAGCTCCAGTCTGCACACCTTGTTCTGAATATTTCCCGATGATGTTATCATCAGCAGAACATACATATGCTTTCCTGTGGGAACAGCGTCAACCTTTGCAATTACCGAAAACTGCGGCGAGCAGTTTGAAACAACGGCAGCGCAGTCGGTGATCTCCGCAAGCGCCTTTGTTGCATTGTCGATAAGAGCCTCCTCTGTGGAATAATCACCGCCTATGGCATTGTCAAGCATTTCCTTTTCGTCTTCGGAAAGATCCCTTTTCGGCATAAGGGATTCAATATAAAGCTTGTAGCCGCTGTAGGTGGGAATACGACCTGCCGAGGTGTGGGGCTGTTCAAGAAAGCCCAGCTGTTCAAGCATTGCCATATCGTTTCTGATAGTGGCAGGTGACACCTTTATATGACCGAGGGCAGAAATAGCCTTTGAACCGACAGGCTCGCCTGTACGGATATATTCATCAACAACAGCTGCAAGGATTTTAAGCTTTCTGTCGTCTGTCAGGGTAATCACCTCGCTTTAGCACTTGATACTTCATACTGTTAGCACTCATTCTTATTGAGTGCTAATTATATTATACACCTTTTTTCCGACTTGTCAAGGGGTTTTGCAAAAAAAATTAGCAATTTAATTATGAGAGTGCTAATTCTTGCTGATGTAAATAAAAATGCCTATGAAATTATCATAGGCAAATTATGTTATCTTTATTCTTCTTCCGAATGAGAAACCGCATTAACGCTGTCCTCACAAAGCTTTATCTGATTTAAAAGTGATGAAGCATATTCGGGGTGGTTTTCCGAAATTGAGTTTGTTGTTATCTGAACAGACTGCATAGTGCCGTTCTTTGCTGCGTTTTCCGCCTGAGCCTTTTTCAGCTCCATAGCCGCAAGAGTCAGACCATCGGCAGCAGGGGAATCCACCGTGAAAAATCTCCTGTCGTTTTTGGGGTTAGCCGAATATATCACACGGAAGATACGGTAAACCGCAAGGCTCAGATACCCTCTTACGCTCTTTTCAAGCGAGGAACACTCGGGAGCGTTGAGCATGGAAAGCACAAGCTTGCCCGAATCAATAAGCATCTTTTGAGGCTGTGTCAGGGAATCGCTTCCGCTTTCAGCCGAAGGAGAGGGGGCTTCGGGTCTGCCGTTGGGCTCAGCGCATCTGCCCAGAAGATAATCGCAGGATACGTTGTAATAATCCGCAGTTTTAACAAGAAATTCAAGACCGCATTCTCTTATGCCCTTTTCGTAATGAGACAAAAGCGCCTGAGAAACGCCGAGGTCGGCGGCAGCCTGCTTCTGGCTAATATTTCTTTCCTTGCGCAGCAAGGTAATTATACGGGGGAAATCCGTATTCACAAAAGCACCTCCGACCAAAAATTGAAAACTTGAAGCAGAAAACAACTCTACATAATGTAAATTATATAACATACCGTACAATTTGTAAAGAGATATTTCATCAAAATGTCAGATAAAAGTGTAACTTTTTTGTGAACGAAACATATATCCCGTTAATCTGCCCTGTCAGTTGCCGTCATAGAACACCCTGTATTTCTTTTCTGAATGAGAATAGGTGCTCATTACAAGCCCCAATCCGATATACATTGACAATGTTGACGTACCGCCCTGACTGAGAAACGGCAGAGGAACGCCGATAACGGGCATTGCACCGAAAACCATTCCCAGATTAAGTATGCAGTGGATACATATCATTGAATAAACGCCTACGCAGAGGTATTTTCCTGTGTCGTCCTTTGCTATTCTTGAATCAGCAAGTATTTTAAGGCAGACATATGCCAGCACTGCGATAACCGCCATACAGCCCACAAAGCCCAGAGTCTGACCGATATATGTGAAAATAAAGTCGTTTGCAGCCTCGGGCACTTTCACATAGCTGCCGTCAAACAGACCCTTTCCGAAGATCTGACCCGAGCCGAGAGCGGTTTTGCTTACCTTCTGATGGTAGCCTATTCCCAATGGGTCGAGCTCCTCATCAAAAAGCACTAAGAAACGTGTTTTCTGAAAGGGCTTCATAAACTTAGTCCATACTATCCATACAACAACAGGCAGAGCCGCAAAGCAGGGCAGGATATATTTCCATGAAATACCTGCCGAGAACATCATTATAACAAATATCAGCGCAAAAACCGTTGCCGTGCCGTCGTCGCCCTGAATAAGCACTATCGACGTGGGAATTGCCGCATGAGCGCACAGGAGCAGAACATTTGAGATCCTGTTTATCTTATCTCCTGTTTTGGAAAGATGGAGAGAGAAGGTTGTTACGAACGTGATCTTCAGAAGCTCCGAGGGCTGGAGGGTCATAAATCCAAGGTCTATCCACGCCCTGTCGCCGTAGACCTCGATTCCGAGCCGTGTAAAAACAAGCAATGACAGTATAATGGACAATGGAGCATAAAGCACCCAAAGCTTTATCACCTTGTTGTAGTCCAGAGCCGAAAGGAAAAGTGCGATACACCAGCCTGCAATGATAGCCGCCGCCTGAGTTTTGTACAGACCCGAATCCACCTCAATGGTTGCCGCACCGTTTACCACCAGAGAATAAAGCATAATAATGCTGAAAACCGAAAGCGCCGCTGCCGAAATAAAAAGCAGTTTGTCAAGCTTTTTAAAATACTGGCGGATAATTCCGAATAAAGCCTTCATCGGCAGATGTTCACTCCCTTCCCGATTTATTAGTATTATAGCACACTTTCCATACTCAATTCAATGATAATTCGCTTACAAAAGGGTAACAGAAAGGGAAACCGCAGAAATTACGGTTTCCCGAAGTGTTTGTTTTTGCCTGAAACAGCTTTTATATAACCAGCCTGTTTCTGCCTGTTTTCTTTCCGTCATACAGCAGTCTGTCCGCACGGTTGATAGTTTCGTCGGGAGATTCGTCCGTACGGGATTCAACAGCGCCTGCGGTCATAGTAACAGGCACACGGGTGTCATTCCACATAAATTCGTGGTTTCTTATCTCATCAAGAAGCGCTTCAAAGAAGCCTTCCGCTTCCTTTATACTGCAATTGGGGAGTATCATAAGGAACTCTTCTCCGCCCCATCTTGATACAAAGCCGCCCTTTTCCTCTGCCTGTTTTCTGATAAGTGCGGAGATCTCTTTGAGCACCATATCGCCGCAGGCATGACCGTATGTATCGTTTATCTTCTTGAAGTAATCGATATCCGCCATAGAAGCGGTATAGCCTGTTCCTTTTTTGATAAGCTCGTCGATAGCACGTCTGCCGCTTCGTCTGTTAAGGAGAGTCGTAAGGGGATCTCTTTCAACAAGCTCTCTCAGGTTGTATCTGAGAGTGTCCGCACTTCGGGCAATGTCGCCCACCTCGTCGGAACGGCTGAGGGTGGTAAGCTGGAGATTGCCGTTAAAGCCGCCGCCTGCAACGTTCTCCATGAAGTTTCTTACATCAATGAGGGAATAGACAAGCTTGGAAGAAAACTTTCTGAAAACCGAAAGCGCCACAGCAAGTACCATTCCGCTTATAAGGGTAAAGCACAGAATGATGGTAGTCATATTCTTCTTTGCAATATCGTAGGGTCTGCCTGCAAATATCATTCCCACTGTCTGAGCCGAGGAATTGACTATGGGGATATAGTAGCCTGCATAAAGCTTGTCGCTTATCTTTACTCTGCTGTAATAGTATTCAAGCCCCATACCTAGAACATTCTCAATTACCTTGGGGTCGGCTCTTGTTCCCGAAATAAGGGAATTATTTCTGTCCTTGACGGTTGTGAAGGTTCTTGTTTCGTCCCAGAATATGGTGAAGTCAACGTCCTCGCTGCAGGCGATCATATCTGTCTTTATCTTGAAGTCGTTGTATGTAAGCATATAGCTGCCCTTGTAAAGAGAGCCGTTTTTCATATAGTATTCGCCGTGATATTCCATATCGTAAATATCGCTGAGAGTCTGTGCCGCATAGGTCACCTCAGTCCTGATGGAATTTTCGGTAACGATATATATCATAGCCGCACCCGCAATAGTGATTATTGCACAGATAAGTATCTCCGTCATTGTTATCATTCGGAGAATGGTATGAGTAAGACCCTGTTTATGAGTCTTCTTTTTTTTCTGTTTGTCTGATATTTTACCCAAGGCATACTCACCTCGCTATCAAAAAAATTTATACCAAAATAATTATACTCCATAATTTTACAATTTTCAATAGCTTATACTTATTTTTAACATTTTGTTCAAATCACCTTGCTGTATCCGTGGTATAGTATGTGTATTATGTATAGTCTGATGATAATTGATTACGATTATTTATCATTAAGGGCTTTATAATCTATTTTACCGTTGGGGGTCAGCGGAAAATAAGGTACTGCTTTTATTACATTAGGAAGCATATATGCAGGCAGACGAAGGGCAAGCTGCTGCTTTATCTGCACAGGCGAAATATCCTCCGACAAAATAACAAAAGCCTTTATGCTCCTTGCCTGACCCATTCCGTCGGGAACGGCAATGCAGATGCAGTCTGAAACACCGTTTATCTGCCGAATTTCCGATTCTGTTTCTGAAAGCTCTATCCT
>JAGAJY010000257.1 GCA_017848125.1 Oscillospiraceae bacterium | reverse complement strand
TTATAATATGCAATCCCTCCGCCACCGCTGAGGTAATCGGCAGCAGTGCATACAGGCACAATGCGGTACAAGCACAAAGCGGAAGGCTTGCCTGTGCATATATCCGCACAGAAAGCGGCAATGGCGAATCTACTCAGGATATGGTGTTTTCAGGTCATTCGTTAATTTACGAAAACGGCACTCTCCTCGCTGAGAAAAAGCCCTTTTCAAAGGGAATAATTTATTCGGATATTGATACAGAGCTTATTCTGTCCGAACGAAGAAAAGCTTCATTCCCAGCACCCGACGGACATCTGCCCCATATTTATTTTGATATGAATATTCCCGAGCCTGACCTCTGCCGCAGGATAGATCCTATGCCTTTTGTACCCTCGGATAAATCGGCTCTGAATGAAAGATGTGAGGAGATCCTTGCTATCCAGTCCTCTGCCCTTGCGTCAAGGCTTAATCATATCGGCGCAAGATCCGCTGTTCTCGGTCTTTCGGGCGGACTTGACTCCACCCTCGCACTCATTGTAACAGTTCACGCCTTTGATATGCTTGGACTTGACAAAAAGGGCATTACCGCCGTAACAATGCCCTGCTTCGGAACGACCAAGCGGACAAAGAGCAATGCGCTTATTCTTGCGGAGGCTTACGGCACATCTATCCGTGAAATAAATATATCCGCCTCTGTCCGTCAGCATTTTGCCGATATAGGTCACAGTGAGGACGTTCACGATGTAACCTATGAGAACAGCCAGGCAAGAGAGCGCACACAGGTCATAATGGATATCGCCAATATGACAGGGGGAATCGTAATAGGAACAGGAGACCTCTCCGAGCTTGCTCTTGGCTGGGCGACCTATAACGGCGATCATATGTCAATGTACGGCGTAAACGCTTCCGTTCCGAAAACCCTTATCCGCCACGTTGTTGCATATGAAGCTGAACGTGCAGGCGTAAAGCTTTCGGAGGTTCTCAGGGATATTCTCGATACCCCTGTTTCCCCCGAGCTTCTCCCACCCTCCGAGGACGGAACTATTTCCCAGAAAACCGAGGATATTGTAGGACCTTACGAGCTTCACGACTTTTTCCTTTTCTATACAGTCAGATACGGCTTCTCACCGAAAAAGATATTCCGTCTTGCAAAGTCTGCATTTGACGGGGCATATGCTGACGAAACCATACTGAAATGGCTGAGAATATTTACAAGAAGATTTTTCACCCAGCAGTTCAAGCGTTCCTGTCTCCCCGACGGTCCGAAGGTCGGAACAGTTACGCTCTCTCCCAGAGGCGGCTGGCTTATGCCCTCAGACGCATCTGCCGCCCTGTGGCTTGCCGAGTTTGACGAGATATAATAACGGCAGAAAGGAGAAAACAATCTATGAAGCTAAGACAGATTTCACTCAGATACCTGAAAGGGCAGAAAAAACATACGATAATGACAATCATTGCCATTATAACCGCAACTGCATTTATGACGGTAATGCTCGCCGCAGTATCGGTCTATCGTGCCGCCGCCCTGAACATCTGCGAAAAAACCAACGGAACATATCATATCCTTTTCAACGGTCTGACCAAGGAGCAGCTTGTTTCTGTACGCAGTATGGACATTTTCGAGGAAACCCAGCTGTACAGCGTTTCTTCATATACAAGCAATACTGCTGTAGATTACGGTCAGATGGAAAACGACGGAGCAAATATCGAATATCTGCTTCTGAACGGTACTCCCGTTGATGATGTATTCCTCAGATTCAAGGCTGATGAGCTGACAATGCTCCCCGACAGTATGAAAAAAATAATTGAGGGCAGGCTTCCCGAAAAGGACGGCGAGATAGTCCTCAGCGCAAGAAGCACCTATATGTGGGGCTATCCCGATATCGGAGATACCGTTACCGCTGAGATCGTCACCTGCGCTCCCAAAACAGACAGCGGAAATACTTACGAAAATATCCCTGCCGTGCTATCAGAAGCCTTTGACATAACAGGCGTAACGCAGATAAGCTTCACCGTTGTAGGCATTTCCGAGGACAGCAACATAGTTGATTATTCTGATACACGACTGAAAGCTATGTCCTCATCAACTGATAATATGCTCGCAAGGTTTTCTTCAGAAACAAATGACCTCTACTGGGATCTGCACTATGCCTTTGCCGACGCAGGCTATGAGATCGACGATTTCACCTACGGAATGAATCAGGAGCTTCTTGACCTTGAGGGCAAGGGCGTTGAAGCGAAATTTTCTCAGGCATTGTTCTTTGCCCTTGTTTATCTTGTGGTAATTTTCCTGATGTTCTGCGTAAGAATGGTTATAGACAATTCCTTTGAAATGTCCGCCAAGGAAAGAATAAAGCAGTTCGGACTGCTTAAAGCTGTAGGTGCTTCGGGCAGGCAGGTTTTCTCCCTTGTTGTCTGGGAAGCGGTTTACCTTGCCGTTCCCGGAGTAATACTGGGCATACTTGCGGGAACAGGCTGTTCTGCGCTCATATTCTCAGCAATAAAGAATCTCCCCTATCTGAACACAAACACAGGGGAATACAATCTGGGAGAAATGCTTGTTTTTGAAATAGAGCCTTACGTTTATATCTCCTCAGCACTTATTGGTGTGCTGTGGGTAGTTGTATCCGCAGTATCCACAGGAATGCGTTCCATACGCTCCTCACCGGTTGAAGCAATGGGTGCCGCAGGCAAGCGTGATAAGGTCAATGTGCCAAAGCGTCCCACAGGGCTTGAAAAGGGCGTAAGCTTTATCACAGCATACTCGGGACTTAGCATAAAAAGAAACAAAAAGCGCTACATAATCACAATGGTATCAATGGTAATGAGTATCGTGCTGTTTACGGTATTCTCATATGCCGCACAGATAGCCGATAATAAGATAACCAAAGAATTTGAAGAAAACAGAGCACCCTATGATTATGCAATACAGACAGGCGTGCTGAATCCCTCTGATATTCACGAAACCACCGAAAAAATGATATCCTCAGGATATTTTGAAAATGTTCAGTACGACTGCCTGATACGCTTCTTTGTCTCAAATGAGGATATGAATATCATTCAGGGCTGCGGTTTTGAAGGCGAGGGAATGGCTGTTCACCTCCACCCTGTCAGCCGTGAAACCTTTGACAGCTTTATCACAGCCGAAAGCGGCATATCCTATGATGAGCTTGAAGCATCGGGAAAGCTTCTCATTAACCCCATTATGTCCGACAAGGCAGGAAATCAGCTGTACCGTTTTACAGAATCCCCTACCGAAATAATAAAAGCCGAGCCTTTTATTGACAGTATGGTAATGTTCCTCGACCCTGTTGACTTCAAAACAGCAGGAACATACACAACCGATAACCGACTCTATTACAGTCTCAACAACACCGTTTCGGCAATAATGGCGGAAAGCGCATTTGAAAGCCTTGCCGCACAGCTTGGAATCGACAGTTCCTCAACCTCTGTAACCACCGATAATGGCAGCTTCACCGTATTTATGCGTACCGTTCATGCAAATACAGTCACAGGTGCAGAAGCAGACGCTGTAAATTACCTTGACCGAAATTTCTATGACAGCTATACGAACAATATAGCGGAAATGAATAAGGCACGTTCAGAGCTTGGTATAGTAAAGACCGTCGGCTATTTTGCCGTGCTTATAATCGCACTTATTGCGGCAGTGAACATTGCAAATATCATATCCACCAATGTTCTCGGCAGAACCTCAGAGCTTGCAATGCTCAGAGCCTGCGGAATGTCGGACAAACAGCTTCATAAGCTTGTATTCTCCGAAAGTCTGATATACGCCTGCCTTGCAAGCTTCTCGTCACTGCTTATCGTTGAAGCGGCGGTATTTATAATTCAGATACCATTCAATACCCATTTCCACGACCTGAACTTTGACGACCTTGGCTTTACCCTTTCAGCCGTTGAGCCGCTTAAATATATAGCAATCGCCGCAGCAGTCTCCTTTATTGTAGCGGCGGCAGCTTCGTGGCTTCCCGCAAAGCGAATAATCAATTCGTCCATCGTGGAAAATATCCGAAATACAGAATCGTAAATCAATTAACAAAAAGCGGCATCTGATAGAATCGTCAGGTGCCGCTTATGATACGGAGTGAAAAAAATGAATGATTTCGGAATAAATGAAATGCAGGAAATGCAGAAAGCACTTCAGGAAAAATACAAGGATAAATGGGAAACAATATGCCCCGAAAACGGTAAAAACAAGCTTCTGTGGCTCATCGGCGAGGTCGGTGAGGTTATCGACATTGTGAAAAAGAACGGCGGCGAAAAATCAGCCGCAGACCCCGATATTCGCAAAAAGCTTGTTGAAGAAATGGCTGATATTCTTATGTATTACAATGACGTTCTGCTGTGCTACGGCATTTCGGCTGATGAATTGAAGCAGTCATATTCGGATAAGTTTCATAGGAATATGAAACGCTGGTGAATTATAAAAACAAAACGGGATACTGCGTTGTGCAGTACCCCGTGTGAGTCAGGAATTGTTATACCTTTGCAGAAACTGCCTTGTACGCTCGTTTTCGGACTTTTCAAAGACCTCCTCGGGCGTACCGTTTTCTATGATAACACCCTTGTCCATAAATATTACTCTGTCCGAAACTTCTCTTGCAAATGCCATTTCGTGAGTAACGATGACCATTGTCATCTGCTCGTCCGCAAGCCCTCTTATGACCTTAAGTATCTCACCTGTAAGCTCAGGGTCAAGAGCAGAGGTCGGCTCGTCGAAAAACAGCATTGCAGGGTTTAAAGCAAGAGCTCTTGCAATAGAAACACGCTGCTGCTGACCTCCCGAAAGATTACAGGGATATTCATTTGCCTTTGCGGCAAGCCCCATCTTTTCGAGAAGCTCCATAGCCTTCTGCTCCGCTTCCTTTTTATCCATACCGAGCACGCATACGGGAGCTTCGGTGATGTTTCTCAGCACGGAAAAATGCGGAAACAGATTGAAATTCTGAAAAACAAGACCGATTTTCAAACGAGCCTCACGAAGGGTCTTTGGGTCGGCATAAACGGATTTTCCGTTTTCATCTACAGTTATCATAGGAGTGCCGCAGATGGAAACAGAGCCGCCGTCAGCCTTTTCAAGCTGATTCACAATTCTGAGCAATGTGGATTTTCCGCTTCCTGACGGACCTATCACCGACACAGCCTGTCCCTTTTCCACCGAAAAGGAAATATCCTTTAATACCTCGAATTTACCGAAGCTTTTTGATATATTCTTTATTTCAAGCATTGACATATTGACGCTCACCTCGTTTTATCTGTAATAGCTGAGCTTCTTTTCGATAAGCGAGAAAAGGAAGGTCAGAACGGTTGCAAGTACAAAATAGAACACGCCTGCAATGATAAGAGGAGTCAGCGAGCTGTAAACCTGCATCTGCTGACGTGCTTTAAGGGTGATCTCCGCATAGGCAACCACGTTGGCAATAGATGTATCCTTTACAAGGGTAATGACCTCGTTTGATGAGGCAGGAACTATCCTCTTTATGACCTGCGGAAGAATTATGCGGAAAAAGGTCTGTACGGGAGTAAAGCCCAATGCCGCCGCAGCCTCGTACTGCCCCTTGGGAATTGATTCAATTCCCCCTCGGAAAATCTCCGCAAAATATGCCGCATAGTTCAGCGAAAAAGCCGCAATTACCGCATAGAACATATAGTTCTCGCTTCTGATGTCAATCCCCGCAAGAACCGAAGCAAGCGGTGCGGGAAGACCCTCTGCCAGCTTCAGATAGGGAATTATGTAGTAAACAGCTATTACCTGAAGCATAAGAGGAGTACCTCTCATTATAAGTATATACACATTTGTAAGCCACGATATCGGCTTGAAGCGGCACATTTTCAGCATTGCCGCAATCATTCCCATAGGTATGGAAAAAAGCAGTGTAAAGCCGAATACCTTTAATGTGGGAATCAGATAATCCAGCAGAATACCCGTGACGCTTAAGATTTCTTCTGTGGTCATTTTTACAGTCAGCCCCTTAATATGCAATATCCATTATATTATAGCAGATTTCTTTACATTTTGCAACAGAGGAAATTTTTCGCACATAACAAATTCCGATTGACTTTTTTGTAGAAATATGCTAAAATGGTAATGTTATACTTATTCACCCGAAAGGAATGGAATATATACTATGAAGCTTATCACATTTTTATATGACTCAAAGGAATATATCGGCGTTCTCAGCCCTGACGGAGCAAGAGCCGTTCCCTGCGCCGAGCTTGGCGTTAGCTATTCGGATATGCTTTCCCTTGCGGTAAATATCAGCAATGAGGAACTGACCGAAATGAAAAAGCGTCTTAACGGATATACAGGCGGTTTCCAACTTACCGAAGTAAAGCTCCTTGCACCTATCCCCCGTCCCGACAAGGATATTATATGTCTTGGCGTGAATTTCAAGGATCACGCTGAGGAAAGCGTTGACGTAATGGGCTCTGAATACGGCGGCGAGCGCAAATTCCCCATATATTTTGCAAAGAGAGTCAACGAAGCCGTTCCCTGCGGCGACCCTATCAACGGTCACTTTGATATTGTCACGGAGCTTGACTACGAGGCGGAAATGGCATTTGTTGTAAGAAAGGACGCATTTAATGTAAAGGGCGAAAACGCAGCTGAATATGTTTTCGGCTACACCATTATGAACGATGTAAGCGCAAGGTGCATACAGATGCGCCACAAGCAATGGTTCAGAGGAAAAAGCTTTGACGGCTTTGCTCCTATGGGTCCCTGTCTTGTCACAGCTGATGAATTTGAATTTCCTCCGAAGCTTGACATCACCTGCCATGTCAACGGTGAACTGAGACAGAGCAGCAATACATCTCTTTATATACACAACATTCCCTATGCTCTGGAGGAGCTTTCAAACGGTATGACCATCAAGGCGGGTACAATAATTTCCATGGGTACTCCGGGCGGCGTAGGAATGGGCTTCAAGCCTCCAAGATACCTCAAAAGCGGCGACCTTATCGAATGTGAGGTACAGGGCATAGGAAAGCTTGTAAACCGTGTAAAATAATCAATCTTGTTTTTGGGAGAACATACTATGGACTTTGAACATCTTCTGCACCCTATTATTCACGCAATAGAACACGCAATAAAGGATTCTGCGGCTATGCTCCCCTTTCTCTATGCCGCATTCCTCCTTATGGAATTTATAGAGCATCATTCTTCAAACAAGCTGTCCCTTATGCTTGAAAAAGCAGGTCATTCACGCTTAGGCGGCACTGCGGCAGGAGCGGCTCTGGGCTGTGTCCCTCAGTGCGGCTTCTCAATTGCGGCTACAAACCTGTATTCAAGCAGGATCATCAGCGCAGGAACGCTTATGGCTGTTTACATATCCACATCAGACGAGGCTGTGCCTATCCTTATCGCTCACCCCGACAGAATAGGCGAGCTGTGGAAGCTTATTGCCGCAAAGGTGATAATTGCAGTTATCGGAGGAATACTGTTTTCCTTTATTGCCGATAAGCTTCTTTCAAAGGACGATGAAGCGGATTTTGACGAGCTTTGCAGCGACTGCGGCTGCGGTAAGCACGGAATATGGCTCTCAGCTCTGAAGCACACTGTATCCATATTCATATTCATTTTCATTGTAAACCTTATTATGGGCATTGTTATGGAGCTTGCAGGAGAGGACAATGTTAAAGCCTTCCTCAACGGAATGGGCATCTGGCAGCCCTTTGCGGCAGCTCTTATCGGAATGATACCCAACTGCGCCTCCTCTGTAATACTCACCGAGCTTTTCGCTAACGGCAGCATTCCCTTCGGAACAGCCGTAGGCGGACTTTGCACAGGAGCTGGTATGGGTCTTGCCGTTCTTTTCAAAACAAACCGTAAGCTCAAGGACAACCTTATTTTTGTCGCATTTCTCTATATCATAGGCGTTGTCAGCGGAATACTGATAAATGCCGCATTTTAGGAGTGACCTTTCTTGAAAATCAAAGAGCTGCTCAAAAATGAAACAGTTGCGGTAATTGCCGCCGCAGCTGCGATTATTTCCTGTATGTTTGTTCCCGTAACGGATTATGTAAAATACATTGATGCAGATATTATCGGGATACTTTTCTGCCTGATGGCTGTAGTAGGCGGTTTTACGGAAAATAATGTTTTCAGAAAGCTTTCAGCCGCAGTTATCGGCAAAGCAAAAAACACACGCCTTTTAGCTTTTTCCCTTATATTCACTGTTTTCTTTATTTCAATGTTCATCACAAATGATGTGGCGCTTATCGCATTTGTTCCCTTCACTCTGATGGTTTATGAAAAAATCGGTAAATCCCCTGTTTATGTGATAGTTCTTGAAACGGTTGCGGCAAACACGGGAAGCGCATTTACTCCTTTCGGGAATCCTCAGAATCTGCTTCTTTTCGCAGTTTCGGAAATGAAAGCGTCGGAGTTCTTCTCCCTGACCCTGCCCATTACTCTCATAAGCCTTTTCCTTCTTGTAATTGCCGTAATGCTTATAAAAAAAGAGGAGCTGACGCTCAGTGAAAACGATAAGGAGATAAAGCTTTCAAACACAAGCTATATCGCACTTTACGCCATTCTGTTCGTGCTGTGTATCCTTTCGGTATTCAAGGTTATGAGCATAATTTATGTGCTGGCTTCGGTGTGTGTAGTAGTAGCCATACTTCAGCCCAACGTTTTCTACAAGGTAGATTACGGTCTGCTTTTAACTTTCGCAAGCTTTTTCATTTTTGTGGGAAATCTGAAAAATATTCCCGAGGTTTCTAAATTCATCATATCCGCACTTAACGGACACGAATTTGAATGTTCCCTTGTCCTCAGTCAGATAATATCAAATGTTCCTGCCGCAGTAATGCTTTCAGGCTTCACCGAAAACTACAGAGAGCTTATTCTCGGTACGGATATAGGCGGTCTTGGAACGCTTATCGCTTCTCTTGCAAGCCTAATTACCTATAAAAGCTATATGAAATCAGAGGGTGCGAAAGCAGGAAAATTCATGCTGACATTTACAGTCACGAATGTTATTTTCCTCGCCGTTCTCACAGTCTATGCGAAAATATTTATCCTTTAACCCAGCCATAAATTACACTTGAAAAAAGCGTTGCAAAGGTATATAATATACTTACGATAAATTGATCGGGAGCCTGCTTATGAAAAATTATAAAAAGATAATATCCTTTTTAGCCGCAGCAGCCCTTTCCTGCTCGGTTCTTCCCAACGCAAGCGCCTATGAAAATGTATATGTGGAAATAATTCCCGAAACAGGCAATACTGAGATCAGAATCGATCCACAGAAAAACAGACGGGAAATAAGCCCCTACATCTTCGGCATCAATGAGATTGACGACATTTCGGGATTAAATGCAACTGTTCTCAAACCCCGTGATGTCTCCCTTTCAACATATAACTGGGAGATTAACTGCTCAAATTCGGGCAAGGACGGAAAAAATGTAAACGGTATTACCCTTGTTGACGATTACCCGTCATCAAAGTGGAATACACCTGCCCTTTTTGCCGAAAGGCTCAATGCTCGAAGCCGGCTTGCGGGTATTCCTGTAAGGCTTCTTCCCCTTCCTATGATGGGCTATGCCGCAGCTGATTCTGTGGGTGTTGTTTCAGATGATGAACAGTCAAAGCAGTCCAGATGGCACAAGACATTTTTCAACAAGAATGATACATACCTTAATCAGCCTGACATCAACGATGGTGCTGTTTATATCGATGAGTATGTAAGCTTTCTTGTAAACCGCTTCGGATCTGCCTCCGAAGGCGGTATCAACGGTTATTTCCTTGACAGCGAGCCTGATAAATGGGCTGAAAATTTCCCTGTGCTGGGTGAGCCGCCTGTTACATTCAGCAGTCTTACGGAAAAATCCGCAGAGCTTGCAAATTCAGTAAAAGCCATTGACAGCGGAGCTTTTATATTCGGTCCCTCTCTCAGCGGACTTCAGGCATGCATTGATCTTGGAAGCAAATCGGGACGTGATATAGGCAGCAGCGAAGAGTATTCATGGTTTATAGACTATTATCTCAGCGAAATGAAACGTTACAGCACAGAAAAGGGCTACAGACTTCTTGATGTGCTTGATATGCATTACTATACCGAGGCTCAGACTCCTCAGGGCAAACCTGTTCTCACAGGTGATGACTTCATTGCGGACGCTCACAGAATGCAGTCTGTCAGAACCTTGTGGGACCCTGAATATACTGAAAATTCCATTACCGTAATGATGAATAAGCAGTTTACGCCCATTATCCCCAATTTGCAGGCGTCTATCAGAATGAGCTATCCTAAAACAAGGCTGTCTTTTTCTGAATATGATTTCGGCGGCGGCGGAAATATGAGCGGAGCAATCGCACAGATAGACGCTCTGGGTACATTTGCCTCACAGGACGTTTATCTTGCCTGCCTGTCCCCTGTTTCAGAGGACTGGAGATTCCAGAAATCCGCTATCAATCTTTTCACAAACTATGACGGCAAGGGCGGCAGCTTCGGCGATACTCTGGTTTATGCGGATAACGGCGGAGATAGTATGAGTTCTGTTTATGCCGCAGCGGACTCGGACGACCCCGAAGCCCTGCATATCATCTTTACTAACAAGCAGATGGTGAATGATAAGGAATTTACTGTTGATATTGATTCAGATGAATACATTTACTCAATTGAATCGGCGGTTACTATTGATAAGAACACCGCTGAGCTTATTGAAGCGGACACAGATCTGTTCAGCATTGAGGACAACACCATAACCTTTACTGCGGATACAATGTCGGCATATATGCTTGTTCTCCGAGGTGAGAAGCCCGAAAGCACTGATAATCCTTGGAGTACAGAGCCTTCCGAAACCGAAATATACGATACAGCTTCGGACACATCGGAAGATACGAGCATTTCCGAAACAGAAAGCGAAACAGCTTCCGAAACCGCTGTCAGCGTGACTGAAAGCACGGAAGTAATCTCCTCTGAAAGCACTCTTGAAACATCTGTCAGCACAGCGTCAGACACTTCCGAAACAACTTACGAAACCACCGCAAGCGACATTACAACCGAAGAAAACTCGGAAGAAACGTCAAACTCAGATTCAGCCGAGGAATCGGCTTCACAAAGCGAGCCGCCGGAGCAGGAAAAGGACAATGTGCCTATAGCGCTGAAAATCATTGTCTCCCTGATGTGCATAACCGTTGTGGGCGGTGTGGTTTATATAATGTTTTTCTATAAGAGATAAGAAACGGCTTCCGTAGAAATTACCTGCGGAAGCCGTTATTTATACTAATCACTCATTGAATTATGGGAATCTCTCGCCACAAAAGCCTTATATCAAAGCTTTTGCGGCGATTTCTTCTCCATAATTCAAATGGTGATTAGTATTATTACAGTTTTGAAATATGCTCAAATACCTTGTCTGTGCTCCAGAAGAACATTTCGTGCTTGAAACGCTCCTGTCTGAGTCCTGTTCGCTCAAAAAGATCCATTACAGGAGGCTGTACGCAGGAGAAATAAACCATTCTGCCCTGAGAAATCAGTCTCTCGCAGTATTCGTGAAGGGCTTCTATACCCGAAATATCCGCAACGGTAACGCCTCTCATCGAGAAAATAATGTTGTAGCTGTCACCGAGAGAGGAAACCTTATCCTCCAGCTTTGCGCAAGTGCCGAAATAGAGAGGGCCTGTTATATAAACAACGCTTGTGAATTTAAGCTTCTCTGTATCATATACATCAGGGTCAAGTCTTTCGCTGTCCACCTCGGAAACAGTTACCTGCATATCGGAAACCTTTACCACGAACATAATAAGAGAGAACGCAACACCGATAAGGATCGCCTTGGTAAGGTCGAATACAACGGTTGCCGCCATTGTGATAAGGAACTGGAAAATAGCTGTTTTGAGTTTCTTTGAGAATATGGATTTAATGGTGTGCCACTCGTTCATCTTCCATGCTGTTACAATAAGAACGCCTGCCAGAGCGGAAAGAGGTATCTCCGACATGACATCACCCAGAACAAACATTGAAAGAAGGAGAACTACAGCGTGAATAACAGAAGTCAGCCTTGTTTCGCCGCCGCTCTTAATCGCAACGCTTGTACGGGCAATAGCTGCTGTGGAGGGTACGCCGCCGAAGAAGGGCAGAAGGATATTTCCTATACCCTGAGCCACAAGCTCCACGTCCGCATTAAGCTTTTCATTCTTCATTCTTCCTGCCGAAGCTCCGCAGAGAAGGGATTCGATAAGTCCCAGAGCGGCAATTGATATTGCAGGAACTATAAGAGCACCGATATTTCCCATATCAAACTCCGCAAAGGAAAGCCTTTCGTCAAGAAAAATGGTCTTAGGTATTGCTCCCACAACATTAACATCAAACTTGCAGATCATATTTGCAGCTGTAGCAATTATTATAGCCGCAAGCGAGCCGGGACAATAGCGGCTCAGCTTCTGAGGATAGATAAACATAAACACTATCACGCAAAGTCCGATTATCAGAGAGGTGTAGTTCACTGTCTGAGGAGTTGTGAAATAGCTTGCTATCTTTTCGAGGTTGTTAAGCCCCGAGGACTTCATTCCTGTGAGATTGTCTATCTGCCCAAGAGCGATTATTATTGCGATACCGCTTGTGAAACCTGTAATAACAGGCGACGGCAGATATGAAACAAGTCCGCCCAGCTTGAAAATGCCGCACAGCAGAAGCAGTATTCCTGCCATAAGGCTTGCCATGAACACGCCCTGCATACCGTACTGGGCTACCAGCGAAACGAGGATTGCGGTCATAGCACCTGTAGGACCGCTTATCTGATATGAAGCTCCCGAAAGAAAGCCTATGAAAAGTCCCGAAATGATAGCTGTAACAAGACCCGACGCCGCAGTTGCACCCGAGCTTACTCCGAATGCCAGCGCAAGAGGGAGGGCAACAGCCGCAACCGTTACACCCGCAAGAACGTCTTTTCCGAATTTTTTACCGTTGTACCCCGAAAACTCGGTTTTAAGAATTTTCAGGTAATCTGCGATCAGCATATGATTACGCCCCTTTTATAAACAAAATATTTCGGCGGCAACTGAATATCAGCACCGCCGAACAAAACCATTGTTAATTATACTACTGTTGTCTGAAATTGTCAATGTGTAAAATATATAACATATCCTGACAAAAGTATGTTTTTTTGTGAATCAGTTATCATTCGATAGCTTTCATTGAGGAAGCCATATCTATCTTTTTCAGCTTGAAGTGAAGAAGAATGTTGACAAGCACGGTAAATACCGCCATTAAGCCAGCCGCAAGAACAAAGCTGTGCCATTCGAAATCTCTTGAGAACATTACCTCGTCAACCTCCGCCGTAGCAACCACAAACAGCTCAAAGAATACTCCCACAACAAGTCCGATAAGGATTCCCAGAACGGTTGACACCACATTTTCTCTGTAGATATACGCTCCGACCTCACCGTCAAAGAAGCCCAGAACCTTTATTGTAGCAAGTTCTCTTGTACGCTCGTTGATGTTTATGTTTGCAAGATTGTAGAGGATAACCACAGCCAGAGCGCCGGCAAACACCACTATAACTGCCACGATAAGATTAAGGCTTGAAATAAGCTTTCTGAATTTCTCCGTGCCGTCTGAGGTCAGAGAAGCGGATATTACAGCGTCGCAGGAAACAAGTTCCGTCATAAGACCGTCGGATATTGTTTCGTCGCTGATATTATCAGCTTTGATAAGAACAGAATTATAAACACCCTCGCCGAAAAGCTTTGTGTAGGTATTCATATTCATATAAACAAAGTGATATGTGTAATTCTCCGTTACAGCGGCAATTTTTATCTGACTTTCAGCGCCTTCGATCGTGATCTCATCACCTGCTGTCACACCAAGAAGCTTTGAAAGCTTTTCGGTAATTATAACAGTGTCGTCCGCAAGGGTCAGAGGAGTGTTATCCTTGCAGTCTCTTAATGCAATGAAGCTGCTGAGTTCATCTGCCGACTGAGGAACTGTTACCGTTGCTTCAACACATTCGCTGCTGCTGAAAATATCCTTGATTTCCTGAATTGCCTTGAGAGAGCCTGTCACATTCTCGTTGCCCGATATAACAGCATCAGTCTCCGAAAGCTCCTCATCGGTTGCCTTATCGCTGAGTATCACCATAGCATCGTAGGTGAAAAGCTCGGCATACTGCTTGTCAACGATACAAGAAATAGACTGTTTGAGAGCAAAGCCTGTGAGAAGAAGGGCTGTACTTCCGCTTATTCCGATAATAGTCATAAGGAATCTGCTCTTGTAGCGAAGAAGGTTTCTGAAAGTCACCTTTGATGTGAATTTCATTCTCCTCCAGATAAAGCCGATTCTTTCAAGGAAAATCCTCTTGCCGCTTTTCGGGGGCTTGGGTCTTATAAGAGACGCAGGAACTGAGGTCAGCTCCACATATGTGGTATATACAGCCGAAAGACCTGTGCAAAGCAGCGAAACTGCAAGACAACCCAAAGCAAACATCGGCATGAAGGGCGCTTCAAAATTGGGGAAATTATACATTGTCTGATAGCACTTGAAAATAACCGTAGGGAGCAGAGGGAAGCCTATTGCTGTTCCCACAGCACTGCCTATAATGCTTGCGCAGGAGGCATACAGAACATACTGGGAAATGATAGAGCCCGAGCTGAATCCGAGAGCCTTCATAGTACCCGTTTCTGTACGCTGCTCCTCAACCATTCTTGACATTGTTGTACAGCAGACAAGAGCGGCAATTACAATAAAGAACACAGGGAATACGGAGGCAATGGAATCAACTCTGTCAGCGTCCTGACCGTAGGACATACAGTCGGGGGACATTTCTCCCCTGTTCCATACATACCATTTCTTTTCATCGATAAACTCATTAAGGTCGCTTTCCGCATCTGAAATTTCCTTGTTTGCATCATCAATCTGTGCCTGAGCCTCATCAAGCTCCTTCTGAGCGTCATCAAGCTCGTGTTTTGCGTCGGCAAGCTGCTTTTCATACTCTGCAAGACCCGCTTCCGCTTCTTCAAACTGCTTTCCGCTTTCTTCCAGAGCCTTTTTCTGAGCTTCAATATCCTTCAGAGCAGCCTCGGCCGCTATGCGTACCTGATCGTTTGCACCCTTAATTGCAGCCTCTGCGGCAGCCTTTGATGTGGGATCTCTCTCAGGGTCGGTAATGATAAACACAGCCAGCAGATCGGAAATGGTAGCTTCAACATCATTATCATCATAGATACGCTGAATGTCCCTGAGAACGCTGAGAAGCTCCTCGGGAAGTATCTTCATATACACGTCCTTATGGCTTTTCAGAATATTGTCGATTCTGGGACAGGTATCCGCAAGCTCCTGAAGCTTCGCCTGATTTTCCTCAAGAAGCTTCATACCCTCATTGTAGTCGGACATAAGCTCATCAAGGTCAGCTCTCTGGATCTTAAGCTCATCAACTGCATTATTGTAGCTTTTCAGACCGTCATTGTATTCAGCCTTGCCGTCAGCAAGCTTTTTTTCACCGTCGGCAAGCTTTTCTCTCGCTTCTGCCAGCTCCTCGTCAGCATCTGCACGGATCTGTATCTCACGTTCTGACAGCAAGCCGTCAGCAAGAGTTTCCGCAAGGTATTCACCGTCGGACACAAGCTTCTCGTATTCCTCGGAAAATGGCTCAACATCGGGAGAATGTGCCTTGCCAACGGAAAGATAAATATCCGTATATGTATCAAGAGCAAAATCCTCATCGGGAATAAATACAAATGCGCTTATGCTGCCTGTACCTATGGCGGAACTGCCCTTTTCAAAGGTAACGTACTGCG
>JAGAJY010000256.1 GCA_017848125.1 Oscillospiraceae bacterium | reverse complement strand
TACCGTGCTTGTGAAAATTGATCGGGCGTTTCACGCCCTCACTTGTTTTTCGCCGTTTTACGGCGATTTTTCACGCTCCTGCGTGTTTGGAGCTATGCGACTTTCTCTCTGTTCCGCACAGCTCTGAGAGTATTTTACCGGGGTTCGGCGCAGTTATGATGCTGGGTGGGCGGCAGTCAGGTGAAACCTTCCGTTCGGCTCTCCCTGAGCCGATTTTGAATGTCGATATGCTTATCGTTACATTCAAATTTCTGACCTGCCTGACTGCCCATGAAAATACCCTTCTACTTTACTACCGACGTTTTTGAGAAAATGCTCATGATTTTCCGAAAAGTTTACAGCTTGTTCATGATGATTCTCCCTCTTGCATAGTTTCAACACGGGATTTCTGTTGATGATGACGGTGATTTCGGAGGGTGGATTTCTCGGAAATGGGATTGCTTTTTCGGGGGCGGTGTGGTATAATGGTGAAGTGAGAGTTAGCACTTTTTTCTCATAAACCAAAATATTTTAGTTAGGGATAATGATATGGATACTGAAAAAAGTATAAAGGAAATAGAAGCCAAAACATACGCATACTTGTCATCCATTCTAATTGGACCGTTGATAATCGATTCAGCTATACTAATGTACAGTTTTCTCATTGATGTAAAAAACTATTTAACTTACCATAATGATGTTTTTGAGCGTGATGATCTATTGCCGTTTTATGTCAATGTAAAAGAAATCCCAGTAGTTGGTGTGTTGGGATTGCTTTTTACTCTTATGTTGATTTTTGTGTCAAAACATTATGTAAAAAGAATCCGAAGCATAAAGAAGAAAGCAGTTACGATAACAATTTCGATTATAGTAATGATTGTTTGTGGTATTATTGGAGGTTATATTTCTATCTACTTGATTGATGCACTCATAAGGAAAATTTGTTGATAAATTCAGAGTCCGATTTATCTTAAGCTGTGAAGCAATCCGCTTCGCAGCTTTTTCATTTTCCCCGGTCAAAATATCGAACGGAAAACTTTTATGGCGCACTCAACTTCATGCGCACTGCGAATAGACTTTCACCCCGAAAGTGCGCTATAATTTTAGTATGGGGCTGAGTATTCGGCTCGACTAAAATTCAGAATGGTGGTGATGATATGGCTACGACTTCTATCGCTGACAAGCTGGCGAAGCTCGAAAAGAAGATCGCCAAGCGTGAGAAAGCTATCGCTGAGGAACAGGAACAGCTCAACAAGGAAATGGAGGAGTATAACAAGCTCTACCTTATGGCTCTTGCCGACAAGTTCAAGCTGAGTGGCAAAGACCTGTTCTCCGCTATCGAGCGTGAGCATGAACAGCTTGAAAAGCTCCGTGAGGGTGAGCAGTCCGATGATACGGACAGCACTTCCTCGGTCACGGACGATGAGAACAAGCAGGACGATACGGCTGTTAAGCACAGCAGTTTTCCCCATAGCTACTCAGGCGGTAATTGACGGAAAGGGGGCTTTGAATGAGTGACTATGTTTTCCTTGTTGGTGACGATTATGAGAGCAGCAACAAGGAATATGTTTCAATAAATTCTGACAAGGGAAAGCTGATAAGCATTGCCCTCGCCGCAAGCGGTATCCCGTTCAAAGGGCGGTTTGATAAAGAGAGTATGCTGTTCAACTATGACGGCATTTACAAGGAGTCCGTTGATGAAATTATCGCAAAATTCACTTCGGACGAGTATGCCAAACAGCGTGACGAGATAGCGGAGCATAAGGGCGATGACAGTCTTTATTTCCTGCCTGCTGCCGCTAAAATACTGCGTATGACAGAGGGTACTCTCCGCCGCAGACCTCTTGACATTCAGCTTGCCGTCTGCAAGCGTTATGCCGATAACTGGTACTGCGATACTTACACGATACAGCATGAGCTGAAAGATGCGATGATGCTGATAACAAAACCCGAAATGACAGACAGCGAGAAAGATATAGCTGTCGGAAAGGACTAAAATTTGAATACAACATCTGCCGTAGAAAAGAGAGAGAAGGCAGTTGACTATGTGTCTGATGAGGGTATCAAGGTGAGGGTTTCTTACCCCGATGATGTTCCCGAAAATATCAGACAGCAGAAGATCAACAAGATGTACGATATTTTCCTCGGTGCAATGCGCCGCAACGGAACAAAGGAAACAACTGAATAATCTGGCACTCTGCCGAAAAGAGTTACAGTTACAGAAATGCTGTTGCAATCTTCGGACGGTTGTGCTATGATATAGATGTAAAACCAACCGTCCGATTGCAAACGCAATTGGAGGTCAACAATGAAAAAAACAACGAAAACAAACGACGGTATCACGGCAATATACGTCCGCCGATCCGTCAGCGACAAGGACAAGGGCAACAACAGTTTGTCTATTTCCGCACAGAAGGAGGAGTGTATCAGATTTGTCGGTGAGTGTGATTATCGTATCTATTGTGATGACGGCAAGTCAGGCAAAGATGTGATGCACCGTCCCGCATTTATGCAGATGATGAGCGATGCCCGTGAGGGACTTATTAGCAGAATTATCGTGAAAAAGTATGACCGTTTCAGCAGAAACATGAGGGAATACTTGAATATCACGGACGAGCTTGACCGCTACGGCGTGACCGTCTATTCGCTCTCCGAGCCGTTCAATACGGAGACTAAAGAGGGGCGTATGATGAGAAATAACCTTCTCAATTTCGCTGAGTTTGAGCGTGAGACTATCGCTGCAAGAGTTGCCGATGCCTTCCAGACAAAGGCAAGGGAAACAGGCTTCTATCAGGGCGGTAAAGTTCAGTTCGGCTATACTCCCGAAAGAAGAACGATAAACGGCAAGACAGGCTCGGTGCTTGTTCCCTCGGAGAATGCAGAAGCGGTGCGGGTGGCTTATGACCTGTATCAGCACCCTGAAAACTCTCTAAGCGATATTATCCACTACATGACAGAGAACGGTATCAATGCTTCAAGACCGACACCACGCACGAAAACAGGCATTTCCAATCTTGACAGGTCGCACTTGAGCCGTATCCTTGGAAATCCGCTGTATGTCCGTGCGGATAAAGAGGTCTACCGCTATTTTCTTTCCAAAGGATATGAATTGCTTGATGACATTGAAGCGTATGATGGCATTCATGGGCTGTTCGTTCATGCCGGAATTGATGATACGCATTTCGTAAAAGTAGCCTACCATGAGGGGCTTGTGCCTGCGGAAACATGGCTGAGAGTGCAGGACAGGAAGTCGCACCAGAGCAAGTTCCCGACAAACGGCAAGGCGATGAACTCTTGGCTTGTGGGTATGGTGAAATGTGCCTGCTGTGGCTATGCGATGCACTTCAATCACTGTGCGAACAGAAAAGGTGTGGTGTATCATCGTTTCATCGACTACGGAAAGTTCACGCTGAACGGCTGTCCCACTCCGCCCATTCAGCTAAAGCCAAAACAGGTCGAGGACGCTGTGCTGAAAGAAATGCAGAAACGCATTGAACAGCTTAAAATCGCAAAGCGTGAGGACAGCAAGCCCGACACCGAAACGGAGAGTATCAAGACGGAGATCATTCGCATTGACAGTGAGATACAGAAGCTCATGGAAAAGCTCGCTGATGCGGACAGCGTACTCTTTGACTACATTCAGAAGCGTGTGAGCGCCCTGCACGAACAGAAATCAGAGCTTGATAAAAAAATGCAGACTATGTGCCGTAAGCGTAAGGCGATCGACACAAAGCCTTTGGAAGAACCTATGAAGCAGTGGGATAAACTGACGGTTCAGGAAAAGCACGATGTAGCGGCAGCAATGATCGATGTCGTGCTTATATCAGATGAAACAGGTATTGAGGTGAAATTCAGCATTTGAAAAAGTGCGGAATTTCGGTATTTTTTAGTGTTGATAAGGTGATGCGTAGGGCGTGCCAGTTGCAAAGATAACGCCCTTGCCGCCTGTCTTTTCATCGAGGTATCTGCATTTGAGGAAAAGATCGAGTGCTTTCTGTGAAGCCGAGTTGGAAATTCCGGCTACATTCTGCAATTTTGTGGCGACGAACAGGTTTTTGAACTCGTGGGCTTCATCGACGAACAAACGGTCGATTCCGAGCTGCTCAAAGGTCAGCGTATCGTCCTGTCCTGCTTTTTCGAGCTTGTCAAGCTGTTTCTGCAAACTCTTTCGGGTTCGCTCCATAGCCTTGATCTGGAACTTAGAGCCTTCGCTCTTTTTCAGTTCCTCAATGCCTTGCAGAATATCGTCGATCTGGCTCTGAATGGTCATGACCTGTCTCTCTTTGGAAACAGGAATCTTACCGAGCTGAGAGTGACCGATGATAACCGCATCATAGTTGCCAGTAGCGATTTTTGCAAAAAGCTGCTGGCGATTTTCCTTCTTGAAGTCCTTTTTGGTCGCAACAAGAATATTAGCTCCCGGATAGAGCTTCTGAAAATCGTCACCGATTTGCTCCGTCAAGTGGTTTGGAACGGCAAACAGGCTCTTGGTACACAGACCTAACCGCTTGCTTTCCATAGCAGTAGCGATCATCTCAAAGGTTTTTCCGGCGCCAACACAGTGAGCGAACAAGGTGTTTCCGCCAAACATAGCGTGAGCGATAGCATTTTTCTGATGATCGTGCAAGTGAATATCGCTGTTCATCATCGGGAAAGAAAGAGCCGAGCCGTCAAACTCACGGGGACGGATACTGTTGAACAGCTCATTGTAACGCTCTACAATAGCTTCACGGCGCTGCGGATCTTTGAAGATCCAAGCCTTGAAAGCCTTGCGAATATCGTCAGCCTTACGCTGTACCACACGGGTAGCATCAATATCCACCACACGTTTTTCCTTTGTATCGCCCAAGCCGTCAGGCACTTCGATCGTCTTGTAGACCTTCGGCTCTTGCAGATTCAGCAAATGCTCAAAGATGTCATAAGCGTTCATCTTGTGTGTGCCGTACTTTTGAGTCGCAAGCACCGACCTGTCGGAAGATTTGTTGCTTACATGGAAAGAATTAGCGTGGACGGAGTATTCCACCCCTACGATAGCAGACTTGTTCCAACGTGCAGACGGACTGTCACTCCGCTGATATGCCGGAGTCTGCAACAGCTCATACATGAACTGTTCGTAATACTTCGGATCGAGCCAAGCGGCACCGAGCTTAATGTCAATATCTCCGGCTTTCAGAGGTTCAGGCATAGCCTGTTTCAGCGCCGATACGTTGATATTGAAATCGGGATCATACTCAGCGATCTCCTCAGCTTCACGGAGCTTCTTGCGAATATCGCCCGAAAGGTACTCCGAAGCCGTCTGATAGTCATTCTCCGTATGGGGAATCTTGAAAATTTCGCCAGTAAGGTCGTGCTTCAGCTCGTCCTCGGTCATGCCTGTGAGCTTTCCCATATACTCAAAGTCAACCCGTGCTTTCTCAGCAATGGAGAGCGTGAGTGCTTCAAGTGCTGTATCAACTCGTTCCACAGCCTTCGGCGGCACGATAGTCCGCTTTGTGAAAATATCGGACTTTTCAAGGAGCTTAGTCTTATCATAGCTCTTTTCCAGTCCTGCCACAAGGTTATACGAAACATCTTCCGCAAAATAACGCTTGTTGGTCTGAGAGTGGATAAGTCCGAATTTCTTATAGAAATCGTCGTATGCCACATTCAGTTTTGCCTGCAAATCCTTGATAACGCTGTCAGGCTTGTCAAGCTCCATTGCTTCGATCAGCTCACGGGTGAGGTCACGAAGCTCAATAAACGCCTTGAAACGCTTGTGCTGTGCAGTACCCTTGTCGAAACGGAACTCACAGGCAGCGTTATTTTTCTTGAAGAAAACCTGATCGTCAGAAAGGAAAAAGCTGTAATTACGCAGTTTAGAGGGAATCTGCACCTGCACACCGTCAGCCGTTTTCGCATAAACATCTCTGCCACGCTCATGACTGATCTCCGCAGACAGCTTACCGACTGCTTCATGAAGTGCCGATCTCAGGTCAAAGCCGTCCTCAGCGACAACCATTGTACCGCTGCCGTAGAGCTTATTGCCCTCGACCACCGTACCAAGCACCATATCGGGGTGCTGTTCAAAGTATTTGTTGATCGGCAGACCGTCAGCCGTTTCACCGATATGTACCCAATCAGGAATATCGGACATTTCGGCAACAGACTTGCCCTCACGCTTCTGTAAAAAGATAATATCAGTGGTCACTTCTGTGCCTGCATTATCCTTAAAAGCTCCGTTCTTGCCACCCGGCAGTCGGATCGCACCGATGAAATCAGCCTTGTCAGCCAACATCTGGCGAGTGCTTTCGTCACGCTTATCGAGTGTGCCTGCCGAGGTCACAAATGCCATGATTCCGCCATTTTTCAGCTTGTCGAGAGCTTCGGCAAAGAAGAAATCGTGCAGTTTCGTGGTATCGTGGACGGTATCACGGAAACCAAGCTCACCGAACGGGACATTGCCGACAGCCACATCAAAGCAGCCGTTCTGAAAACGGTTCTGCTCAAAGCCCTGAATCGCAATATCCGCATCAGGATAAAGAGCCTGAGCGATCCTGCCAGACAGCGAGTCGATCTCCACGCCGTAAAGCTGGGAGTGTGCCTGCATATCTTCTGGCATTCTGCCGAAAAAGTTTCCGATACCCATTGCAGGCTCTAAGACAGCACCGCCGTCAAAGCCGAAATTGCCGAGAGCTTCATAGATGCCGTCAATAACCGTAGGAGAAGTATAGAAAGCATCATTGACCGTTGAACGAGCCTGAGCGTACTCCTGCGGAGTCAGCAGCTCTGAAAGCTCCTTATATTCTGCGGCCCACTTCGGATCGTCCTTGTCAAAAGCCTTTGCCAAAGCTCCCCAGCCGACATATTTCGACAGGGTTTCCTTTTCCTCATCAGTTGCAGGACGCTTTTCAGCTTCAAGTGTTTTCAGTGTTTTGATTGCATCGACATTCGCCCTGAACTTTGTCTTAGCACCGCCGTCACCGAGGTTATCATCAGTAATGGTGAAGTTTTCGCCCTTATCGGGTGCAGTTGCTTCCGGTGTGGGAGCATCGACCTCATCAACAACAGGTGCGACCTCCGGCTCTTTCTCAGCCTGAACAGTCTGCTCACGCTCCAAGCTGTCAATGAAATGGAATGACATCAGCATATCGCCATTATCGAGCCGAGAAGTCAGCTCACCGCCGTCAAAAGTCCAGTTCTTCGCACGGTCAATCTCCATGTGGAGGTCTTTGCCCGTAGGTTCACCGTTTTCATCGAGCTTTCTGGAAGTAAAATCAACGGTGCTTACACCCGTGACGATTCTGCGCTCTCCGATACATTCAGGACGGAGATGATCGCTGATCTCAAATATCATTCCTGGCTTCAATGACTTTTTGAGCTGAGATAGGTTCTTGACCGTAGGAATATCAGTCTTTTCCGTTTCATGCGCGACAGCAGGATTATCCGGTTTGACCTCAGCCTTTACAGGCTCAGGCTTCACAGGTTCAGACTTTTCCTTTTCGGGTTCAGCCCTGCCGATATACTCATACAGACCGCTGTAAAGGAGCTTATCATAGGAGATATTCTCCGTCACAGCGAAACCGCTGCTTTCACGCTGAATGGTGCAATCGTCCGAATAGAACGGGAGTGCGCCCGTCAGCGAAATAACCTCAGAAACCTCGCCAGTAATCTTGTGACGAAATCGGTCACCGACTTCCACGATCTTGTGGCTCTGCTCCTCAGCCTTTTCCGCTTTGAGTGCGGCCCTCTCAGCTTTCTGTTCAGCAGAAAGGTAGGTATCGTCCCTGAGCCGTGATTCGGTCATTGTTGCGACATTGTACCACGAATGACGGAATTTTTCGCCGTTCTCAAAGCTGAATGTGATACCCTGAGAATTATAGTCAACGAGTGAGATCTTGCCCTCACCGCTGTGTCCGCCTGTGCCATACTCCTTTTTCAAGAAATCGGCAAGCTGCTGGATAGTCGGGTGCTTTTCTTCGTAGAAGTCCTGCACACGGAGCTTGCCGTGAACAAAGCCAGTTCCACGGTCGATCTCGGCGGCAAGTGCTTCATAGACCTGAACACCGTCCACCACCGGACCTTTTGCAAACTCGGACTTAGGCTTTTCTTTTGCTGGCTTTGAAGATGTCAGCGGTTCGGGATCGCCAAACAAAGAAAGCTGTTCGCCCTGAATATCGGGCTTCTCCCAAAACGGAATATCATCGTTCTGACTCCGCTGAATTTCCTCAATAACAGCATCATCGGTGAACAGGGGCTTGTCAATATCCTCTGAAACCGTTGGAGCATCATCGACTGCCATTAGACCAAGCTCATAGGCGGCTCCGTCGATCTCAGCATGATGGTTTTCATAGGTGTCGATAGAGATAACGCCCTCGGCATTATCAATGATAACAGTAGCTCCGAGGGAAAGTGCCTTATCCTTGATCTCGTCAAGGCTCTCGGCATCACCCTTGTATTTCAGCGTAATAGACGGCACATCTTCCGCAGGAGAAGAAGTATCAGAAACATCGGCGGCATCACTCATAAGGTCAACCGTCTGTTCGTCCTTGCCAGTGTGCCTGTCGATAACCTCATCGGGAACGGATACAAGGTCAGAGAAGTCCAAGTCAGTCAGACCGTTCTCGATCATATCCTCGATACTGTCAAATTGCTCTGTATCGAATACCTCGCCGTCAAATTCGTGAGTGAACTTGAAATCCACAAGGTCAGCCGTCACCTGAATGGGCAGCTCATCATCGGTCAGAGTGGTAAACGCAAGACCGACATTGTGCAGATCGGAGAAATCAGCACCCTCACGGTACTCTGCTTCGCAAAAATCGTTGATAAGGAACTTTGCCTTATCAAGCGGAGTCTCGAAAGTATGCTGAAAATCCATGATCTCCACGGGCTTGTCGGGGTTATGCTCAAGCATCGCAGTACGCAGGAGTGCGGGGAAAGTGGTCATCTCACGGTAAGGCTCAATCTCCATTTTATCGCCACGGTTATAGATACCGCAGACGGGATCGCCGTCATAGAACAGTTCACCGACCTTATCGCCGTCAGCGATTGCCAGTTTCCATGTGCCACGCTCCGTTTCGGCAGATTCGCAGTCAGTCCCGAAGAACTTGTCAACGACCTGCTGTAATGTCTGGAGCTTCTCAGCTTCACGCTTCGGAGGGTTCAGCTCAAATGCCTGTTCAATCAGGACAGTATATCCAGCTTCTCTCAGCTTGTCGGAGTATTCGTCCTTGACATGAGCCGGAAAACCGACCATAGGCTGCCCATTTTTGGAGAGCATACGCAGTCCGAGGACTTCCGCACCGATCTCCGCATTTTTGCCGTGCATCTCGTAGAAGTCACCGACCTTGCGGAGCGATACCGGACCTTTATCTTCGGGTTCAGCCTTTTCAGCCTGCTGTCCGCCCTTGCTGATGATCTCAAAGCCCTTTTCCTCCATATCCTGCTGCCAGCCGTCATACGCAAGAACATCGGAAGTACCGAGAAGGATACCGCCGTAGTCGGGTGCGTCAAGGTCTTTCAGGGAAATGCTCTTGTCGCTGATCTTCTCGACCTCACGGTGAGCGCCGTCATACATGATAATATCACCGACTGCAAGATCGGACACCTTTGCAGTTTCGGGCTTTTCCTGCACAAGCTCCTTTTCACGGAAGAACTCAGGCATTTTGGTAAAGCCGAAGCTGTCACAGAAATACGCTGTATCCTTGCCGTCAACGGAAATGACGATAACATCGGAAACTGAAAGAGAATGACCTCTGAAATCTTCGGGGTGATTGGTATTGAACTGAGCAAAGAGAGCTTCAAGAGTAGCATTGCCCCTGAACTCTCCGACTTCGCCCTCATAGACAAGCTCATAATCGTCCTTGTTGAGCTGAACACCGTCATTTTTGAGCTGTTCCATACCCTCAAAGCGGATACCGTGATACTTGTCACCGCCGGGGAGCTGATAAATCTGAAAAGTTCCTTTCTGCTCAGGTTCAGGACGTTCGCCCTCCTTGAAGAAAACAAACGGCATATACTTTTCGATTGCTTTTTCCATCGGAAGATGATCTCTGGTGATATTCACAGAAGTAGTCATATCGGCATTGTTAAGCAGTTGATAATACTGTTCTTCTGTTGACAGCCTGTTCCATCTCTCAAAAAACTGCTTTCGGGCAGACTGCGCCTGTTCCTGAATACGCTGCATATCTTTCTCCGAGAGAGTATCGTCATAAATAGATACAACGCCCTCCTCGGAAATATGAGCAACAGTAGGATAATCGTGAGTTTCGGGATCAGTACGGGATACATCATAAGCCGTAATACCATTTCCTAACAGACCGAAGTGGATAGAGCTTTCAGGCTCAAAAGTTACATGATACTTTTCCTTTGCGATGATAGCAAATACCTGTTCGGTCTGAGCTTCATCACCAAGAATACCATAGAGAGCCTTTTTGATACGGTTGAGCTTCGGCTTATTGTCGCCTTTCTCCCAATCTGCCATAGCTGCGCCGCCAAAAGCGTTAAGCAGGTCAGCGATTTTTGTATCTTCAATATCGGGTACAGCCGCCTGAATATCATCACGAACCCACCAGAAAGCGAGGTCATTGAACTCCTCATGGGTGCGGTCAATGAAAGCCTGCCCGATCTCCTCAAAGGAAACAAAACGCTCCATACCGCCGAAACTGCACATAAAGCCGTCCTCAGTCCTCTCCGTATGCAGGGAGTGACGGAGGTTTTCAGCATAATAATAGGTGCGGTCTGAGATCTCGCCCTGTTCAAAGATAAACTCAATATCTGTGGCCCCGCTGCCCTCTAACAGGCCGAGGGCAAGCTCACGGCGAATATCCTCACCGTCATGATAACGCTGGGCAAGGTCATAGAGTGCAGGCTCAGAAAGATGATAGCCGAAAGCAGCCTTGTCGTTGGGCTTATGCTTATCAAGATAACCGCTGTCAAACAGAGGGTAAGCCATGTCCTCCCACTCATCGCTGGACAGTGTACGCTCCGCAATGAACTTTGCAAGGTCAGCCTGGGAGAATAAAACTTCTTCCTCTGTCGGCACTCTGCTTGCGTTCTCTCTGTCGATAACAGCCTGCTTATGGGCAGTCAGGAAATCAGCAACATCGGACTCCTGCAAAGCATTATGCAGAATTTCGTCATACGCCTGAATATCCTCAGCCGTGAAAGTTTCGTCAATGCTGTCGATCTGTCCTCTTGTAACATCACCGACAAACATTGCGGTAATAGCCGCCCTCTGCTCATCGGAGAAATCGTGCTGAGAAAAGAAGTCCGAAAGCTCGATACTGCGGTCAAAACTTGACTTTGCTTCAAGCATATCATTCAGTTTGGAGTTTTCGCCATATCTTTCAGCCGGAGCCTGAGCGATATACGCATTGACAAGTGAGAGCATTTCACCGAACTGAGCTTCATCATATCTGCGGTCAAAAAAGTCAGCAAGATTCAGCTTCATATCCTCAACGGCAAGACGATGAACAACGGGAGATAATGCTACCATCTGTTCCATTGGCAGACCGAGGTCTGTCATATTGCGGAGCATACCGACCTCACGGACAGCGTTCTCCAATGCTCTATGAAATGCAGGAGCATTTTCCTTATCGACCGCAAAAGCTACCTTGCCGTCACGAACAACAGCGTGATAGCTCACACTTGTTTCAAGGAAAGGCTTGACCTCTCCGAACTGTTCAGGCGTGAGTTTGCTCATATAATAATGGGTATCACGGTTCGCTCGATAGTCACGGTTGCCGACTTCCTGCGCCTTATCGGGACTTGCAAACTGCTTACGCATATTCACAACCTCGTCCCTGATGTTGCGGACTGCAAAGAGATCAGCGTGACTAACCGTCAGCGTACCCTTGCCGGACGGATAGACTCTGCCCGAAAACTGCATACCACGGGCTTTCATGATCTCAGCTATTTTCAGCACAAGGTCACGGTCAGCGGAGAGGTACTCCTTCTGCGGGATATAACGATACTCCGCACTTCCGAAGATGTTTTTTTCGGGCGGAGAGTAAGGTCTGTTGGATTTTGTAATGCTCACATTGCCGAGGATATTTCTCAGCCAGTCGGTGTCCTTATCATTTACCGCCATACGAACAGTACCGTTCATTTCATAGGCATAGTAATTGATACCCGATCTTTCAAGTGTGTCTCGCACACGCTGAAAGTCTGCAAGCTGCATAGAAATCAGCGACTTGTCTCTGTTATCAGTCGCATCATTCCACATTCTGTTGCCGAATGTAATAAGGTCAGCCACGCTGTCAACCTCCTTTTTCTCAGTCTCATGTTCTACTGCTTTTGGGATACCACGAAGCATATCATTCCAGTCTTTATATGTATCGGGAGTGATAACACGCTTCATGTCGGGATACTGCTCCTGCAAACGCTGGGCAAAATCATTGCCTGCGGTATCATTGTCGGAGCATAAAAATACATTCTCAGGAGAGATATTGTGCCTGAGCATTGTATCAAGCACGATATTCGGCTTCACGCCCATCATGGAAACGAGCCTGCAATCGGTTAGCTCTTTATCGTGCATTTGCAGATAGGAGAGCATATCAATAGCCGACTCAAAGAAAAAAGCCTTTTCGCCCGTGCCACGGACTACTTCAAAGCCGTGTCCTGCTGCCGAGCCTGTTGCAATTCCTTTGAATTTGTATTCTGTTGATGTGCCGACCTTTTCAGCACCGATGATCTTGCCCTGATCGTCATAGTATTTGAAAAGGACATTTCCTGTCTTTTCTTCCTGAGCGATCACGCCCTGTCTCACAAGTGAAGCCACAAGGTCATAGTCAAGCCCTCTGGTCTTGCACAGGTACGCAAACACACGCCTTGCATTGTCAGCTTCGGCAAGGGAAAGCTCCCTTGCCGTTACTGTTTTCGGCTTCTGTTCGTATGTGCGGGACGGAGTATAGATGCGGTCAATGTGTTCGCCTGTGAGGGCTTCGACCGCATCAACAAAGGACATTCCCATGTATTCACGCAGGAATCCGATGTTATCGCCGCCCTTGTCCTCGCTGAAACGAAACCACGCACCACGCTCACCTGGACCGTTATCCTTGATGTGCAGGCTATCGTGATTCTTCCACACATACTCTCTGCCGACTTTTTTCAGGTCAAAGCCGTGAGCCATGAGGAACTGAGGAAGATTGACAAATGCCGCCCTTTCTTTCTGTTCGTCAGTAATTCTCATCTATTATTCAAGCCCCTGATTCTTTCTCTTTTTGGGTGTCTGTTCTCTCTGCTGAGGCTTCTGCTGTCCTCGACCGCTGATACGCTGTGCGTCACGCTGCATCCTGCCACGGGAGAAGAAAGCCCTCTGTGAGTCCTTCTTTGCAACTGTGACAGCGGACTTTTCACCGCCGAACACCGCAGAATGTTCCACGCCCTTTGCGGTCAGCTCTGCCGACTTTTTCCGAGCCTGCCCCTCGTCCATACGCTGCGTAAAACGCTCCTGCTTTGGAAGTGACTTGAAAAAGTCGGGATTGACATACTCCACGGCTCTTTCGCCCTTGACAGCACTCTCAATCTGCTTGTAGGCTTCGGCATTCGCCTTAGAGACTGTGACCGCCACCGTGTCATTCTTGCGGACTACCGCTGAATACGGGATATTCTGCTTTTGCAGCTCTGCCACGATCTTCCGTGCAGTTCCGATAGGCTCAACACGGGTGTGCTTATCGTCCTTGCCGAGCGATGCATAGTATTCGGGATTGATCGTCTGATACTTGCCCTTTTCGCCCTTACCGCCGTTTTCCTTTGCGGCTTCTGTATGGGCGATCTTGCCGATAGAAGCGTACATCACATCATTCAGGGCAGGAACATCAGCTTTAGAAACAGTAATGCCGACCTTATCCTCACCCTTAGTAGCAGCGGAATATGCCACGCCTGCGGCAGTCAATGCGGACATGACCTCGACCGCCTGAATTTCCGTCATAGTCTCCACATGACGATCATTTCTCGGCAACTCCTTGTAATAATCGGGGTTGACCTTGAAACCGCCGTCATCGGTGAGGACTGCATCGCCATTCTCGATCATAGCTGAGAGCCAGCTATCCACCTGGACTTCATCGGCACTGTCAAGCAGTTCAAGCTGTTTCTTCATTTTTGCAAGCTCATCAGCCGCAGAAGCACGGACTTCCTCAGAAACGAAAGGATTGTCTGCAAGGCTTTCCATAGACTTGATACCCTCTGCAAGCTCTGCCTTTGCCTTGTCAATATCCTCTTTGCTGCCGTTGTTGATGATACCGTCAATCATGTTGTAATCATCTTCCATCTGCATTTCTGCATTGGCAAGCGGCTGGATACCAAGCTGGTCGGCAAGTTCAGCAACCTTTGACCTGTCGAGCGTTTCAACTTCCTGTGCCGCCTGCACAGCACCCTCAGCAAGAGAAGGCATATCCATTGTGCCGTTCTGCACCATTTCACCGAGCTTTTCTCCAGTGAGAACCATAGAAGCATCGAGCTGGTCATTGGTCTGCTCCTCGTAGTGCGCTTCGGGACGGGCGAGCTTCATGATCTTGCTTTCCAGTGCGCCGATACGCTCATTCACGCCCTTGAGCTGTTCACCAAGTTTGAGCTTGTCAACGGCACTTGTTTCAGGAGCGTTATAAGTGTCAAGAATATCCTGTCTTTTCGCTTCAAGCGTTGCTTTCTTGTCGCTCAGGCAGTCCACGGTCGAGCTGTTCAGCCTTGTCATTGCATCGGCAAAGGCTTCACGGCGCTCCTTGTTGAAGTGGATACCGAAGCTCTTGATCGTGTCATTGAGAGCGATCACACGGTTCAGCTTGTGTTCGATACGGTCACGCTTTGCGGTCAGGGTGTCGATTTTCTTCCAACCCTGATCTATCTTCTCCTGCCGCTTCGGAATTTTCACCTCACGGATAGCCTGAATACGCTTCTCGTTGTTAGCGATGAGAGTGCGGATACCTGGCAGATTGCCGATAGTGGCTTTCAGCATACGGTTCGTATCTTCGAGCTTGTCAGCTTTTGCAGACAATGCTTCGATCTTCGCCTTGTTGCGGTCGATCCTGTCCGTCTGATTGGCAATCTTTTCGTCAATAGAGTCGATACGGCTCTGATGATGCTCCGCCTTTGCGTTCAGAAAAGGAAGAAGTTTTCCCGACTTCTGAGCGCCGGACTCCTCCTGCTGCTGTTCCTGCGCCTGCGCCTGTTTTCTTCTCAGTTCTTCCTCCGCATCGACCGCAGGCTGGTCGGCGGTTCTCTTATCGTCATTGTCCTGTACGGGCATAGGCTACCTCACTTTCTCTTTCTCACGATGATGATAACCGCTGTGGTCACAGCCGTAACAACGGCACTTCCGATGATGATAAACTTCTTCATGGTCTGTTCTTCCTTTCTCTTTCTTCTGTCTGAATGATACGCTCCTGTTCGTCACGCTGTCTGCGTCGGGCGATCTCAGCCAGATGTTTATGGGCTTCTCTTGTAAAGTGGTCATTGACATGACGGCGCTGATAAGCATCATAAAGCTCCTCAAATGTGGGAACTTTGTCTGCCGTCTGCACAGGTTCGGCAGGAGTTTTCTCCTGAACCTTTTTTCGTTCATACTCCGAAATATCCGAGAGCGTTCTGCCGTTGACCGTGATAATACGGTCAAGCTCACGCTGAAGTGTAGCCTTGTCGCAGAGCCACAGGTCAACATAGAACTTACAGAGCAATAGCTGAACTTCATCGGGACGGGACTGCAAAAAGCTCACAGTTGTGTTCAGAAGCTCCGCTACTTCACCGAGCAGCCGATAATAGCCGTCAGGCACTCCGTAAACTTGCAGCTCACGGAGCAATGCTTCATAGTCGCCGGACTGTGCCTTTGCGATGATCTCCTCGACCTGTTCCTTGTAGCTGCCGTCATAGGTCAGCACCATTTCGGCATCACCGAATCGGGCAGAAAAAGGAATATTGCTCTTGTCGAGAGCCACCACGATAGCCTGCGCCTTGTCCGTTTCAATGCGGATAAACTCACGGTTCTGGATAGCGGAGACTTCGATACCGCCGATATACGGGAAATCTGTCACGGTGCGATCATCTCCCTGATCGTGTCGATAAGGTCAGTATTGGTGCTGTCGGCATCGTACTCCATTGCATACGCACCGCATACATTCTCCTGAATACGGCGAGGGAGCGACCTCAGCTCACGAACGGGAGTGCCAATGAGCTTCGCCACATTCGGGAGGTCAGCGACCGCAAGTGACTTGTTCACAAGGTCATAGAAACGGGCGGTCTGCGAACTGTCCATCATGAACTCATAGACGATAGTCTGCTGAGTCTCATAGTCAAGACTGCGGAGCGTTTCGGTGGTGATACCCGTGGACTTTGCGACTTCACTCAGCTCAATGTAGATAGAGCCTTTCTGCCATAGATTGTCGAGGGCTTCAAAGACAGCCTTTTTGTCCTCATCGTTTTTGACGGCGACCTGTTCAAAGACCGCTGTCATACTGTTCTTGATCTCATCGTCCATAGCGGAAATACTGTCCTCGGAGACACCGAGGATCTTTGCGACTTCCGCAAGCTGTTTGTTATCCATTCTTGTTACCCCTTTCTGTTTTCCACTGATAGTACATCTTGCCGTTATACGGATTCTCCACGATCTCAGGGCGGACGATCGTCTTTTTGCCCTTAGATGTGTAGCTTGTGGACTTGCCGTCAAGAAGTCCCTTGACCTGGGTATCGGAAAGCTCCACGCCGTACACCTTTGCGATATTCATACCGCACTTGCCCTTGCAGTAGTAACCGAATTTACCCTTGACCACCTCAGCACCGCACTTCGGGCATTTGCCGACAGGCTCATTACCGCCGTCAGAAAGAGAAACAGACTTATCCACAGAGCCGTATTTACTGCACATCTCAGTGATAAACTGTTGAATACCCGACATAAAGACCGCTTCGGGCAGGCTGCCGTGTTCGATCTGCTGGAGCTTGGACTCCCATTCTGCGGTCAACTTTGCGGACTTCACTTCATCGGGAACAACAGTCACAAGCTCCTTGCCCTTATCCGTTGCCCTGAGCTGTTTGCCGACACGCTCCATATAGCCATTCTTTACAAGTGCTTCGATAGTCGCAGCTCTTGTGGCAGGAGTGCCGAGTCCCTTCTTTTCGATGTCCTCGTCGTAGTCCTCATTTCCGGCTCTCTCCATAGCGGAGAGAAGTGTGTCCTCGGTATACGGCTTCGGAGGAGAAGTGAAGTGTTCGCCCTTGCTTGCTGCTGCCGTGAATGTCTGTCCCTCAGATACCGCAGGCAGAGACTTTTCCTCATTCTTCTTGTCGGACTGCTTTGCATAGGCTTTCCAACCCATTTCAAGCACCGTGCGGCCCGTTGCCGTGAACTCCGTACCTTTGCAGATACCTGTCAGCTTGACAGCTTCATACTTGTGCGCCGGAGCCGTTGCACAGGTCAGCTTTGTGGCAATCAACGTAAGCACATTCTTTTCACCCGACGGCAGAGAAGAAAGGTCAGCCGTAGCGATACCGCTTGTGGGGATAATTGCATGATGCCCTGAAACCTTGCTGTTGTTGATGACCTTAGTAATATCGGGAGTATGTGAGATACCAAACCCGAAATAAGTATCACAGAGCTTTGCCAAATCGAGAGCCGTCTGCGCCATATCATCACTGAGATACTGGCTGTCGGTACGGGGATAAGTGACGAGCTTGCCCTCATAGAGCGACTGCGTGTAGTCGAGCGTCTGCTGTGCCGTATAGCCGAAAGCCTTGTTTGCTTCTCTTTGGAGCGTGGTCAGGTCATACAGCTTCGGTGCTTTGTCGGTCTTGACCTCACGTTTGATTGAGCTGATCGTAACCGTACTGCCGTCACAGGCAGAAACAAGTGTATCAGCGGCATTCTCATCGTCAATTCTTGCAGAAGAAAGAATAAACTCACCGCAGTTGAGGTCTGCCGTGTAATACTTCTGCTTGATAAACCCATTGACCTCCGAATCACGCTGAACGATCATTGCGAGCGTCGGTGTCTGCACTCTGCCAATGTTGAGCTTACCGCCGTAACGAACGGAAAACAGCCGAGAGCCGTTCATTCCCACAAGCCAGTCAGCCCTCGCCCTGGCATAGCCTGCATTGAACAGGTTGTTATAAGCAGACATGGGCTTCATCGTTGTGAGTGCCTTGCGGATAGCCGACTCCTCAAGAGAAGAAACCCACAGGCGCTTGACGGGCTTTTTGCAGTTCGCCATGTTATACACATAGCGGAAAATACACTCGCCCTCACGGTCGGCATCGGTCGCACAGATGATCTCCGACACATCGTCCTTATTCATAAGGCTTTTCAGGAGATTGTACTGTGCCTTTGTGCTGTCCGTAACCTGAAACTGCCAGTTTTCGGGAATCATAGGGAGCTGTGAAAAGCTCCACTTCTGGTCCCAGCCATTGCCGTAGTCATTCGGATATTTCAGTCCGACCAAGTGACCGACACACCAAGAAACAATATAACCGTTTCCTTCGGTGTAGCCTTTCTTTGTGGACGAAGCACCGACCACGGCAGATATGGCTCTTGAAACGCTCGGCTTTTCACCTACGATAAGGATACTCATCGCAGTTCACCTCTGAGCCTGAAATACACCTCTGTTGTGATATGCACCGGAATGATGTAGTTAGGATATTCCTCTCCGATATATTCCGCTTCTCTGAGAGCAGCGATCACCTTTGCCGCAGTCTCCTTATCGACTTTGAGCCACTCACGGATCTGCTTGTTAGAGGTGTACTTGTCGAGGGAGATATGGTAAATAAGCATATCCATATCCCTGTCCGAAATGCCGTCAACCTTAACGGAATCAAGTGGTGCGAAATTGTGCATACTCACCGTAAAAGAAGGCATATACTCCTTCTTAGGCGCAAGGCACTCATCGTCAGGCTCGTCCATGTTATCGTAGAACCTGAACTCGTCCTCATCATCGTCAAGCTCAATGTCGTCCTCATCGTCGCCGTACTTCTCACGGAAGCGCTCGTTGACCTCGCCGTTGCTCTCACCGAACTTATAGGAAAGATATGCAATGCCTGCCACAGCACTGAGTCCCACGATACCCTTGATGATCTTCTTTACATTCATTTTGATTACCTCCACTTAGTACACTACGGGATCGCCGTAGTTGATCTTCTTGATTGATTTGATGTTTGCTCCGAGGTCAAGACCGTTCCAGTTGTAATAACCCCAAGAGCCTGAGAAAGCTACGCAGGACGGTAAGTTATAATCATCGTAGATAAACTCCACGATACATTTACCGCTGCCACCGAAGTTGTGATACTTGCCCTCGCCATCGTCGGCATAGCCTTTGCTGTCGCAGATTTTCGTAGTGAACTGAGTGCCATTCTCAAGCTCGATCAAAAACCTGTCATTGCAGTAGCCATACCATACGCCCATAGCACAGCAGTAATCACCATAATCATCACGGCGAATGCCCGTGCCTGTTATGGTATCGACCTTTGAGCCATATATTGCTCCTGAGCTTGGCATTGCCGTCAAGCCCGAAGCTCGTTCTCCTGCAAAACAGTTTGTCCAACCGTCCTCATAGGGGAACTCATAAATGACCTCTACCGTTTCCGTCTTGCCGTCAGCACTTGCGGAAACTGCGGTATAGCCGTCCTTTTCATCATCTGAAAGAATAGGCTCGACCGTCACCGTGTACTCCGTACCCTCACGCAGACCTGTTATGTAGCAAAGTTCATTGCCTTTGAATGCAAAGTACATATTATCGCCGTAGGCATAGCTATCGTCATGAGCCGTGCAGCTCACATAATAATCACGGTCAGGCTCACCGTCCCAAGCCACTTTCAGGCAGGAAACAGAGATAGTCGAAACATTCAGGTCATTGATAGTAAGCTCCTGCACTTCGGGTTCTGCCGGAGTTTCTGAAAACTGCATGATAAAGCCCATTACAAGGCTCAGGGCTTTTCGCTGAAATTCAGGATCGAACATCGCTGTCACGCTCCTTCTGTGATCTCAGGAGCATTGTTGTCAGCAGATACGGCACTCCGATCAGGAGAGCAAGCACCGCTGTCACCACCAGTATCACAGGCAGATGTTCCATTAAGGCTGCGTAGTCTATCACGTTTCTTCTCCTCTTTCTCTTTCGCTTTCATTTCCTTGACAAAAGCACGGTATTTTGCCGTATATTCGTATGACTTCCCGAAAATATGGACAGCCGCCTTATACAGATTCGGCTCATGTTCCTCGATGATCGCAAGCTCCTCGGTGATATGCTTGCTGAAAGGACACCCGACACAGCCCGTTCTCCGCAGTCCGTATTCGGTATAGCAACGAGAGTGCGTCACGCCGAACATTTCCTCATAGTCACGCTTGTCACCGTCCGTGTACCAAAACACAGGACGGAAGGTATTGCAACCCTTAGACTTGCACTCGGAAAAGCAAGTCTTATACGCTGCCGAACGGATACCACCCTCGGACTGCCTGATACCCGTAATGTCAAGGTCAGCATCATGTTCCTTGACGATACGCTTTGCTGGTTTCTTTTTTGAATACTCGCAACACTTATTGGAAATGGGGAAATCCGGCGGATTTGCCATGATGAACTCTTTGAGGAAACGGTTGCGATAGATCGAAAAACGGCTTATCTTCTGGATACCGTCCTTGTCGGAGTATCGTTCACCGCACCACCATTGCAGAGCCGTTTTGCACCGAGGGTATTTCTGCAAGAGGACTTCCAAAGGCTCGTCCTCCCACTGGAAGTGATGTGCCTGCAAACGCATCATCTGTTCGGAAACATATTTCGACAGGAAAGGAACACCATACTCCTTAACGCAAGTCGGGATAGGCTTATCGGGCTTGACACGCTCAATGGTGATACCGTATTTCTGTTCAAGGAAGTCCAAATGCTCCTTTGTAGCGGAGTATTCAAGCCCCGTGTCTATCCAGAAATACTTGACCTTGCCGTCCTCATCGACCTTGTGTATCAGGTCAAGGACAATATCACTGTCCGAGCCGCCGCTGATACTGCACACAGCATCATAAAACCGCATCAGGATACGCTGTGCCTTGCACATACTGGTGTAAATGGTGTAGTTATTGTTATCGGCACACTTGTTCAGAGCTTCATCAATCATTGTGAAGCCCTCCCAGGATGTGGGCGATCACATCTACCGTCCAACCGTTGCCGATACACTTGTATCGCTGGGTATTGGAAATGCCTGCGGTATAGTTGTCAGGGAGAGTCTGCAAACGCTCCGCTTCAATGGGAGTGAGCTTGCGGATAATATAGTCACCATCGGGAAGGTCTATCTTATACAGCCCTGTCTTAGCACCCTGACCGCCGCCGTTGGCAGAAAGTGTAACGGACTTGCCGACCACGGAGTAAATTCGCTGTCCCTGTCCGCCCTTGCCGTAATGACCGACACGAACGGGAGTGCATACAAGGCTATCTTTCTGCACGGTTGTCAGGCAGTTGGATTTACCGTCCTCACGGATTTCAATATGCTGTTCGGTCTTTTCGCCGTCAACGTATCTGCCACGCTGGGCGGCACCCACAGGCATAGCGACCGCAGTTGTTCCGCCGTTAAAACCTGAGTTTTTGATAAGAGTTGCTTCACCATACTTGTGATAGCCTGCCATGACAGTTCGGGACTTGTCCGTACCCTGATATGTATTGATCGGGATAGGCTCTGCGACCATTGTCCGCTGCTTGCGCTCCAAAGTGTTATACAGCACCGCACCGTCATAGGAAGCGGTCATACAATAGGACTTGTCCTGCCAAGCGACACCGCTTTCAAGCACATCTTTCAGCAGGATACCCTTGTCCGCAGGAAAAGAAGTAAACGGAATATTCGTCCAATAGCAGCGTTTACGGTTCTGAGCCGATACAAGTGCCGAGTTGATCATGATAGGCTCAACACCGAGTGTTTTGCTGATCTCATCCTTGATGTTCTGATGAACGGAGTAGTTATTCTCATATAAAAAGTATCTGCACCCACTTTCGTGAAGCGCTCTCACATACTCCTTAAAGAGCCTGAATCCCTCACCGTTGCAGTCAACCTCTCTATCCTTTTTGGCGATAGACCAATAGGTGCAGGGCGAACCGCCGAGCAGAAGGTCATATCCCCGAAACTGCGTAAAGTCGCCGTCATAAACATTCCCGTGATGAACGATTACGGGGAAATTGCGCTTTGAGACTGTGACGGCATACTTGTCGATCTCAAACGCATCATAGCACTCCACGGGTATGCCTGCCCTCTGTAAAGCAAGCATACCGCAGGAGATACCGTCAAATAAGCTGAGTACCTTCATTAGACAAATTCTCTCTCTTTTCTCATTGTCTTATGTTGTTTGTTCTGTTGTCGGGAACTTTGAATCCACTGGGTTCAAAGTTGATTATGCTTCATAGTAGTCCTCACAAAGCTCGTTGTAGTTCTCCTGAAGCTCATCAAACTCCTCGCAGAGCTTGTCATACTTCTGCTGGATTACGGTCTTGTCGTGGGCTAAGCTCTCCGCAGCGGTCAGGCTGCCGATAAACTGCCCTGCCTCAAAACCACGGAGAAACCACTTCTTTCTCACACCCTCGACCGCCTTTGCGGAAATGCCTGCAATTCCGGCGGCACCTGCCACCGCTGCCATACAAACCCCAATCTTCTTCATCTTGCTCATTCTTTTGCCCTCTCTTTCTTATTCTTCATCGTCCTGATCATCGTAGAACTTCATATCGTCCTCGTCCTCAGTGATCTCGTTATCATCGTCATACTCAGGCTCGACCTGCATAGCGGACTTACTGTTGCCGCCGTTCTTTTTCTTCATGATGAAGAAGCCTGCACCGCCGACACCGATCAGAGCGATCGCACCGAGAACAAGCATCATACTGTTCTTATTCATCGGCATAGGCTTTGCCTGAGCTGCGGAGTCAGTTGCATCTTCGCCGTCCTCAGCGGTTTCCTCTGTATCAGCGGTATCCACACCGTCGCCGGACTGCACTCTGCCGTTTGCCTTTTCAGCCGCCTGAGCTGCCTGTTCGGGAGTGATCTTCTTTTTATCATCATCGTCCTCAGCTCCGGCGTAGAGAAGTGCGTACAGATCATAGTCGTCAACTTTGTTCAGGAAAAATACCTGGTCCTCGGCATTCTGTGCCGAATAGTTTATCAGCACATAAAACACATGACCGTCCTTTGTAGTAACGGCGATGAACTGCATTTCCTCGGAATTGTAGACAATTCTTTCGGACTTGATAAGCGTAGCATTACCGTCCGTATCATAGTAATCATCACCGTAATAGTCAGGAGCGACCTCTGTTGTTCCTGCTTCGGCAAGGTCGCTCATGACCTCACGGAACTTCTCCATATCGTCGGTATTATCTTCTGAAACAGAAGAAGTCTCCTCAGTATCGGAGCTTTCCGCTGTATCGGCAGTTGTCTCCGTAGTATCTGCCGAGCTGTCCTCATCGACCGCAGTAGTTTCAGCCGTATCCTCTCCGGCAGAAGCCTTTTCAGCGGCAGAAGCGGTAATACCGCCCACACTTGCAGTTGCAAGCATAAATGCTGCCATAACAGCACTAAGCATTCTTGTTTTCATCATCGTCCTCCTCAGAGTAAAAACTCATTTGATCTTCGTATTTACCGTCATTGCCGCCTTTGCCGAGATGGTCGATCTCATCATCGGTCATTCCACGAGCCTTCATGTTCTGGATCTGCTCATGTTCTCTGGCGAGGACGGTTTCTAATTCCTCTCCCTGACAGTTCAGCTTTTCGCAGAGCGAGAGGTAACGCAGTCTGTCAATTTCGGAGAGAAGCCGTCTGCGTTCCTCTGTATCACGCTTGATATTCCGTTCAAGCTGCTCTACCTTTTTGCAGTTTTTTTCGATCTTCGCATCGTATAGAGCCATTCGCACCTCCGTCAATACAGCACCAGTCGGGGATCAATGTAGTCCCAACCGTAGCCGTCAGTGTCTATATAAATATGGAAATTTACATTTCCTGCTGTTGTTTTTGCAAACTCCTGTCCGTCATTGACCGTATCGCCCTCAGAGAAGCCACTCAGAAGCACAGCATTAGCAATGGTGACTTCCGTATCACGCTCAGTTCCGCCCGTACCGTCATACCAATACTCCACATCGTCCTTGCGTATTGTGATCTTGTTATCGTCGGTATCAACATCGGTGATCTTGCCCTTGAACGGAGCTTTGAGCTTATCGCCATTGGTGCAGTACACCTTGATACCCTGATACAGCCCGTCGCTGTCGGTGTTCCAACCCGTCATTTCATAGCCAAACTCCCGTTTCAGCGAGTAATCACGAATCGTTGCACCCGGAAGAAGATTATGCAAAGTCTGGTGATTGCCGTACATCGAAGCAGAGCCGTCCGTACCGATCAGCAGACTGTAATACTGCAAGCGTTCATCGGAATGTGACATACTGCCGAGCTTATCGGCAATGACCTCATCAAAGGTCTTGTTCTGCTTTACGTTATAGTAGAGCTTGCACTCCGTTTTCCACTTGTATTTCTCATAGTAGCCGTACATACACACATCATTCAGACTGCTGTTCCAGATATGGGTATCTGTCGGAGATACCAAGAACCAAGCATCTGTACCGTCCCACCCCCAAAAACTGCGGTTATGACGGGTACTTCCTTTCATAAAGAAGAAAGTGTCGGTATCGTTGTCGATGTAGTAGAACGGGTGGCTTGTGCCGGAATACCAACGGTGATCCATGATAAAGAAGCCTGTTTCTTTGTAATCGTTCTGTGCATCAAGCACACGATAGCCGTCTGTAATGCAGAGATAGCCGTCATCGTCCTCATACTGCGAAAGCTCCGATGTGATCGCAATCGGCTTGAAGCGGTATCTGTACGGCTGCCCGTCATAGATATAAGCATCTTTCTCAGCCCTGTAATATGTTCCCGAAGATGCGTTACCGCCGCCCCAATAGTTGTATGGGGAAAGCTCCTCCCAACGGGACTGATTATCATACCAATAGACGAACTCATATTCATCATTGAAGATTTCTTCAAGCAGATCTTCCGTATCGCCGTCGAACTCCCAATAGTAAATATCATCGTTATCGGCATCGAAATCATAGTAATAAGCACAGAGGAACGACCACAGCTTGTAGGTATCGAAGTCATACACAGGATCAAAGTCATAGACCGAGGAGCGTCCCCACACCCATTCATCAGGGGTATCGGAGAGATCACCCGTATTTGCTCCGAAAGCAGCAAGACCGCTTTGCCAGTCAGCAGAACTGCTTACCTTGCGAATCTTCTGATTGAGGTTATAGGCAAGTTCCGTGTAGTATTTCTCCGCTTCACTCAGGTCATAGTCCTGCGCTGCGTATGTGCCGAGCGTAAAACCGCTGTGCGAGGAAGTCGCAGAGAACAGCATCGTGATAATACCGAATACAAGCAATATCACAATGACAGGTATCGCCAGACAAAGAAAGAACTTTTTGACCTCGCTCTCATAGACATTCTTCACGAATTTCCACGCTGCCTTTAATGCAGCGGAGATCGTGTCCTTAGCACCTTTCTTCTTTTTCGGCTTCGGCTTTTTACGCTTTTTATAGCTGTCGTGCTTGTCTTTCAGTCGAGTCTCCTGCCTGTTCAGGCGGTTATTGGACTTCGACTTCTTGTCATTCAGGCGGTCACGCTGTTTCTCTTTTTTCTGCAAACGCTGAGGCTTGCTTACTTTCTGTGCCGCAGGCTCTACAACTCTGCGTTTTGCAGAGTCGATAGCGTGGAGAAAATCGTTGTCCTGATCTTCGTTGACCGCCTTTTGCCAAGCGGACGCTTTCATTCTGCCTGCGGTATAAGTGGCAGGCTTCAATGCAAGCAGTCCCGGTCTGGTCAATTTGCTGATCTTCTTCTGATTGCGGAATTCCTTGACACGGAACTTGTTTTCTGTCCTGAGCTGTTTACGCTCAAATTTCAGCTCACGCTTCGTCTGTTTGTAGGCTTGCAGCCTACGCTTATTCATCGCCTTGCGGAGCTTATTGCCGTGGGCAGGCTTTTTCTTCGCCTTATACTCAGCCTTAGCACCTCGCAGAGCTGCCTTGTTCGCCCTGAGCTTCGGCTTGCCGATTTTCGACTTATATAGCTTGTTATCAGCTTTCTTTAGCTGAAACTTTGCCTTTTCGAGTTTATGCTGTTTCTTTGTTTTCAGGTGGTGATGTGTACCCTTGACAGCATCGACCGCCGTGCGCCCCATGAGAAATACGCCACGGTGATAATCGTCCACCGCTTCACGGGTGTACTTCTGTTTGAGCTTGTTGCGGACTTCACGCTGGGCAGTATCCGATGTTTTCAGACCGACAGTCTCCGCTGCGAGAGCCGTATCGACTGCCGTCTGTGTAACATCGTGAACTGCAAAATTCACAGCACGGGCATTTGCCTTGAACAGCTTGCCCTTCATGGTCTTTGGCTGCCATGATTTGATCGTCCTTGTGACCGAGGGTTTATCGCCCTGCACACGGTATTTCAGGTTGACAGCCTTGTGGATAAGTCCACGGTTATTGCCGTGATACGCTTTCGCACCACGGACAATATACGCACGGGTTCGGTATCTGCCGTGACGATTTGGCTCACGGCGATAGTCGATCTGAAACTCCCTTGCTTTCAGGTGTGAAACCACTTTCCATCGGGGAGGGTTCTGAATACGGTCAAGTCGTGCCTGCGCTCTGCGGAGGTTATTTTCTTTTCTCTGTAAGCTCATAAATCCTCCATTCTTCGCAGTTTACGCACTTTCGGTTGGCTTCGTGGTCATAAGGCGATACATCTCTGTATCCGTCGGGAACTTGTCCGTAAACGGCAGCAAGACCTTATCGTAGCGGATAAGCCCTTCGCCCGGACCGCTGTTCGTGACATACTTCATCTGCTCCTTTGAGATATGGAGCTTTTCAGCGAGAATGTCTCTGTCTCCGGCTGCCTGATTGAGCATATACACGAAATCCGAGTTATCAAAGATGTTCTCGACCTCCTGAGAAGAAAGCAAGTCCTTGACATTCTGTGTGATACCCGTCGGAACGCCGCCCCATTTACGGAAACGCTTCCAGATCTCAGCGGAATACTTCGCTGTCTGTTCCTCCTTGAGAAGCAAATGGAACTCGTCGATATAGTAGCGAGTGATCTTCTTTTTCTCACGGTTGGCGGAAACCCTGTTCCACACGGTATCCTGCACGATGAGCATACCGACCTTTTTGAGCTGGTTGCCAAGCTCCTTAATATCAAAGCAGATGATACGATTGCTCATATCAATATTGGTGCGATGATTAAAGAGGTTCTGGCTGCCGTTTACGAACATCTCCAAAGAGTTTGCCACTCTCAGAGCGACTTCGCCCTCCTCATGAAGCTCTCTCTGCAAATCAGAGAGAAGTGGCATCTTGTCCTCAGACGGTTCATTCTCAATGAAGTGCTTGTAGATACGCTGAACACACTTATCAATGACCGAGCGTTCCTCCGCAGAAAGTCCGTAGCGGCCGCCGACAATGATCTCACACAGGGAGATCAGGAAGTCAGACTTGTTCGCAATGACTTCCATAGGATTGCTGAACATATAGTCATCAATGGTGATGTCCATAGGGTTGATGTGCTGTTCCGAGTTGCTGGCGATACGGATAAGCTGTCCGTGGAGTGCCGAAACAAGCGGAAAATACTCACCTTCGGGATCGCAGATGATAATATCGTCCACGGTTGTCAGAAAGCAGTCGAGGATCTCACGCTTAACGCTGAAACTCTTGCCTGCACCTGGCGTACCGAGGATAAGTCCGTTCGGGTTTTTGAGCCTTGACCTGTTGGCACGGATCATGTTGCGCGACAGCGTATTGATGCCGTAGTAGGTAGCTTGTCCGTCCTGAAACAGCTCTTTTGTGGTAAACGGTACGAAGATAGCGATACCGCTGGTGTGCATCTCACGGCGGACGGGAATCTCGTTATAGCACAGCGGAAGTGTGGAAACGAGCGTCTGCTCCTGCCTGTAATCGTAAGGGAACATCGTGCAGTTGTTCTTCTGGCACGTTCTTTTCAGCATCTCAGAAAGAAGTTTCAGGTCTTTCTTCGATTTTGCGTATGCCCTCAGCGAAATGCTGATATGGAACAGTCGCTCATTCTTGCTGTTCAGATCACCGAGGAGCTTTTCAATGTCCTCGATATACATCTTGATCGCAGGTGGCAGAATGTCGGGATCATAGCCGGACTGCGATGCCTTTTTCTGTTCGTCGATCTTCATCTGCTCAACATTTGTGAGCTTCTTTTTGACGAATTTCAGGGCATCTATCTGGTCCAGCGGTTCTACATGAATGTTCACGCAGAAAAGATTCTGCATTTCAAGGAAGTCCTTGAGTATCTCATCGGGCAGCTCTCCGGCAAGGATATTCATACCCCACACAGCACCGTAGGCATTGCCGATCTCAAAGTCTGCCTTATTGAATTTGAGCGAGGGCGGACAGATGAAGTCCTTTGTGTCCATTCCTGCCCTCAGCATTTCGCCCCAATCGAAAAGAAATGGGGAATTTCTGTAAGGATTCAGGGCATAATACAGAGCTTCAAGTCTCTGCCTGCCGTCAAGCAGTTCCGCTTCGACACCGAAAGCCTTAAATCCCTTGATAACATCATTCTTGATCGACATGAGCTTTGCCCTTGCTGCCTTGTATGATGTGGATTCGATACCGAATGTCAGGAACTTTCTTGCACTCTGTCCGTTGCTGCCTTTCAGGAGCTTGTCGGTGAGCATTTCGCTGTATTCCTTGCGGATAGAGTTGAAATCATCGTCCTGTTCGGGTATCTGCACCGTTTTGACGAGCTTTGCCTTTGAACGGTTCTGATTTTCAAAGGTAAGCTGAAAACGAATTGTGTTGTCAAAGAGATTGATCACATCGCAATACTTGGAAAAGATATTGTTCTGCTCATCAAACTCTGCAATGGAGTAGTTGGCATCGTAAAACTGCACCGTCAGAGAAAAGAAATTCTCCGACACCTGGCACACGCCGTCCTGATACATACACAGAAACGGTATCGTGTTCTGCACAGTCGATTTACCGCCGTTTTCACTCCTGATCTCCGCCATTCTTGCGGAGAGAATCTTTTTCTCCTCTTTTGATAACTGAGAGGCAGGCTTGCCCATGATAACCTTAGCCGAGCTGCGGTTATCACTTCTTTTGGCATTTCTCTTTCTAAAGCCCATTGTGACCTCCGTTTATATTCCAAAGCGGAGACACCGAAAGTTATACTATTATATATAGAGAGCCGTATCAGCCTTTTCTTTCGGCATCTCTCAGCTTCTTCTTGATTCTGTTGTATTCGATGTGCCGTTCAATGCACCTGAATACATTGGTTGTTTGGTAATATCGCTTTCTCGGTCGGGTGAAATATTCACGCATGAACTTCACCTGTTTCTCCAAGAACACGCCGTTTTTCTTGTAAATGCCACAGAGTATCGCAGGTGCGGCGACCGCACCCATAGCGAAGATCGCCCCCGACATTCCGATAGACGCTCTTGTGAGAAAATACACAGGCGCACCAAGAACAAGACCGATACCGAAGCATATTACCTGTCTCTTTGTGAATCCCATGATGAACTTTTCCTTGATGTCGTTCAAATCTTTTGGGATCGGTACATAATGTGCCAAATAATAACCTCCGATCTTGTTCTCAGTGAGCGTTGAACACTGATTTGCTGATAGCTCCTGTGCGGAGAATCGTGAAGATAAGTGCTGCGGTATAGCCGAGAAGCAGTCCCATTTGCAGGATCACGCCGTCTGTACTTGCGTTCAGAGCGACAATAGCATTGCTGAAAAGCGTCTTGAAAATACCGAGTGCCACTACGATAAAGAACCCCTGGAAAGAAAGAGCGAGAAGCTGTTTGATCCAGTTCTTACCGATAGAAGCCCATTCACCGCTGTCCATCATGGTCGCCATAGGAATCGGTGCAATGCTGAGATACATAAACACCTCGATGATACGGCTTGCAAGTGTGATAACGATAGCAACTATCAGTATCAGCACCCCAAGATGAACGATCAGGGAAATAAACCACACCGTCATCAGCTCACCCAAGCTCAGACCGCTGAGAGCCGACGGATTGATCGAGAGCGTGGAAGATAGATAATCTCCGGTCCCGAATAGTGTGGCAAGTCCGTTGGAGCATACCGTTGTGCCAAACGAGAATAGTGCCGAAGCGATGTAATAGGTGTTGGCGACCAAAATTACACCGCAAAGTGCTTTTATGATCCATTTTATAAAAATAGAATCATCAAAGTCCTTGAAGTTATTTCCTCGCAGTACCATCTGTATCAGTTCGTTCAACAGGATAACTGTCAGAATGAAACCGCCGATAGGCACTACGACATTGTTGCAAAGCGTTTCGATCGTTGTCCAGATCGTAGTTCCGCCAGTACCTCCGCCAGTGAACTGTGACGGGTGCTGAGTTACGAAGTCATTGACAAGTCCACCGCTGCCGCCTGTTCCCGTTGTTTGCGAGAAAGTGTCGGTCAGGAGGTCGGAAATGCCGTCAAACTGAGACTGGATGCCGTCCTTAAATAAGTCCTTACACCAATCTTCCAGTGCATCGATCGCATCGCTGATAATTCCCATTATTCATCACCTCCAATCGTGGGAGTGACTAAAGGTCTGTCATATTTGACAAGCTGCCGTAATTCAAGTTTTGTGGGGAGGAGATCACGGCAGAAATAAGCAGAGCCGAAGTGATTGCCCTTAGTGTAACATTCCATGTTCTGCCGTGTATGATAGTCCACACGCCCGTCAAAGGAGAGCATCTGGATTTCGTTGTTGAAAATCTTATATCTCGCCTTGCCTTGAATACTGTTCACGGGCAGGAGCAGAGCGAAGGGCTTTTGGAAAGAAAATGCTCGTTTCAGTACATCATTCTTTTTGCTGAATGGGGGATTGGACACAAGAATGTCCCAATGTTCGGGTTCATACCTGAAAAAGTCCTGTCCCTCCTTTAAGCTGCTTCGCTCCACTTCATAGCCTTTCTCCGAAAGAAACTGATAGAAAGCGCTCCATTCCTCATCGAACGGACACCATATCTTCTTGTCTTTCGGAAGAAACTCCAGTAACGGTTCTACCGCATAAAATGGTGTGTAGACCTCATCTCCTGCACTTGTTCGGTTAGCTGTCAGATAACCGATGTTTATTCCCATTCTGTCTTATCGCTCATACCCACCACAGCCCACCGCCGAGCGACCTTTCATAATTCTATTGGAACGGCATTATTTATATAGCGTTCAGCCGAGGTTTACGCTTGTCTCCGTTCTGAATTTTCGGTATTCAGATTACACCGCACCGGTCATCATACCCTCAAGAACAGGTACGAGAATGATAGCGAGGAGGATCAGACCAAGACCAGCCATAAGCTGCTTCATGCCCTGGCTCTTCGCACCGGGGTTATCATTACCGTAACCTTCGAGGAGGTTTACGACACCCCAAAGCGAAACACCGCCGCCGATAAGGCAGATAACGCTCTTGAGTACGGTGCAGGCAGTAGTGATGAAGGACGAGGTATCGACCTCGCCGGTGCCTGCTGCGAATGCCTGAGTAGTACAGGTCATAGCCATAACGCCTGCAACGGTTGCAAACATGGTTGCCTTCTTTGCACCACGGGTGAGCTTAGAGAGCCACTTGTGCTTAGGTGCAGAGGTAGTGGTTGCTGTCTCCATAGCGGTAGCATCGACCGCAGAAATATTCAGTTCGTTCATAGGTAAAAAGTCTCCCTCAAAATAAAAAAAGTAGTGTCCGCAGCTTCAACCGTTTCTCTTTTATTCGGTTTCTTCACTGTCCGAGTTAAAATCCGACATATATCTCTTTTTCGTCGGTTTCCTCAGAATTTGGAGTATCAGCGGTTTCTGTTTCTGTTGCTGATACTGTTGTAACTTCCTGTCCGGCGGCCGTCATATCAACACCATACCCCGTGAACTTCTCCTGTCGAGACAGTCTCAAACGCATCGCCTTTTGGTCACTCACATATTTTTCGATGTTGAACCCCATCTCAGGATTATCGTCCAAGAGCATTGGATATTGCTTATGACGGGTAATGTCAAACTTGTCCGAGAAGAACGGACGCACTCCTCGCACTTGTAAGATACATTTACCGCCGTCCATGACCGCCAGTTCGTCCTGACTTTTCAGCTCTTTGCCGAGCTTCTGATAGTTCATACCGTAGCTTTCCGATTGTCCACGATTGGTGGAGGTATTGAAACTGTCGATCGTTTCTTTACCCAAGCTCTCTGAGATCTCTTTCAGCGTGGACTTCTCCTTACCGCCCAAAAACAGCATCGTATCACAGTTGCCCTCAATCGTATCTGCATTATCTTTATAGATAGCCTTTAGCTGGCTCTTAGCTTGCAAGATGATCGACGCGCTGATTTCACGGCTTCGGATAGTCGCAATGAGCTTCTCAAACTGCGGTATTTCGCCAAATAGTGATAGGTAATCCTTTGATATAATCACCAGATTTTCCCCCACTCCACACCGTGCGTGACAGTTTCCCGTCACACGGCGTTCCATCATTTTCAGAATATTTTTGGTGCATATGTAGCCCTGTTACTGTAATTTGATTTTGTAGCTTAAATTTCTGCCATTCCTGCAAGTTTACGGAATTTATTGATTTTCGCGAGCTGTTTTTCATCGAGATTCAGCATCTGCACGTATTTCTCAATTGTCTCTTTTCTGGTTGCCGTAATCAGCTTGTGCGCTTCTGTACACAATAAGACAAGATTCCTATAACTGTTATCTTCACGCCGTCCGCCTTGTCTTGGCTTGATGTGGTGGCATTCCATGTTATGAAGTCTTAGGGGCTTATGCGTGACCGCACAGTTTCCTTTTTGTGCAATGTACCTTGAAAGCATATTGTCCGCAAATTCAATACTTTCCCATTTATAGGCGTTTTCCATTAAATAACGTATTATCTCAAAACTGATAGAATTGGGAACATGATACTCTGCTTCACTTTTCAAAACGTATTTATTGATCTCTCTGCGTTTGTACTTAGGGTATTCATGCTGTACATACGCAACAGGAATAATAGGTCTGTCATGAATCCAACGCATTTGCTTGGATTTTCCGTAGTTGTCTGCGATGAACCTTGACCGTATTTCACCTGATTTTTCTACCGAACATTGCCTGCTGTTGTGATTTGCTCCACTTAGCATTTTTTGAATCGGATAGCCGATTTCGGCAAAATCCGCACTGACGTGTGTCGCCATTTTATAGTAGTTGTGCAGTCCGCATATTAAAGAATTATGCAGACTGATATTTTTATCAAGCGATTTCTGGTCGTTATGGTTCAGTATACGTTTTGTGCTTTCAGCGACTTTCTTTTTGGCTCTGGTTTTTGCCTTATTGGTCATATGTGATTTTACTGCAAATTTCTTACCTTTTGGCACTGCTCGGATTTTTAATCCCAGAAATTCCATATAGTTCTTTTTCAGATTGGTAATTCCTGATTTTTCCTCGCTGATGTCCAATGAAAGCCGCTCTTTCAGCCATTTCACAACGGCTGTGTAGGTTTTGTTTGCTGTGTGATAATCTCTGCAAAAGATTTTGAAATCATCGGCATATCTTACGATATAGATCTCTTTCAGCTCACTTTTCTCCCGAAGCATCGTCCATTTTTGTGACCTGTCTATGACAACATTTCCCTTTTTATCGGTCTTGCTGTACTCCCTGCCCACTCTTGTCGGCATCATTTCCCATTGGCTGGCAACCCACCAGTCAAGTTCATTCAGCACGATATTGGACAGCAGCGGCGATAAAATACCGCCCTGCGGTGTTCCTGTTTCGGGGCTTGTTACAATGTCATTGAACAATATATCCGCCTTTAACATTGCTCTGATGATTGCAAGGACTTTCAGATCCTGAATGCCCATTGCCCAGATTTGCCGTATCAGCTTTGCATGGTTGATGTTGTCGAAAAATCCCTTGATGTCAACATCTACAACATAATGCAGATTCTGTAATTGAATCATTTTATAGCATTGTGCGATTGCATTCTGTGCAGACCTGTACGGTCGAAACCCATTGCTCCGCTCATGAAATTTTGCTTCACAGATAGGCTCTAAAACCTGTAACACGCATTGCTGTATCAGCCTGTCCCATATGCTCGGAATACCAAGCGGACGCTGTTTGCCGTTCCCTTTATCAATATAGACTCGGCGTACTTGTTTCGGCTGATAAAATTGCAGTTTATTTCTGACCTTTTCTACGACTTTCTCAATCGGATATTTCTGTATATCCGTAATGATTTTTCCGTCAACTCCGGCAGTAAAACTGCCCTTGTTCTTGCAGATATTTCGGTACGCAAGCACCACATTTTCTTCTGAAACAATCAGCTTCATCAGATGTCTGAACTGCTTTCCCTGCCTGCTTTGCTCATATAAATTGCAGAGCTTCTCTTGCAAGCCGTACCGATACATATTCTTTTCTGATTTGTTTACAGTTTCCTTCGTCATAGTAACCACCGCCTTTCAGCGTGTTTTTTCTTTCTCATACCCGAAGCTATGAAATCACTTTGTGATTACTACATATACATATTGAATATTCTGAAAATGACTTGTGCCTATCCCTCCACGGCTTATTATCACCGTTTCATTGGTACTGTGGCACTACTCTCACAGTCCTGAATCAGCTTATACGGATTGCTCCGCTTTCGTCTGAACATCAGTATAGAAATGTGAATTTCACTGACTGGACTGCTTTCCACGTTCCATTATTCTTAGCATTGGTACAACTTAGGTCAATCCTTTAGTCCTGCAAGCATTATCCTCGATATTCTCAGGATACGTGCCGCCTGTAACAGCACAGGGAGTTTCATACTAACAACTTTTACTCCACCCCGCCTGCGTGCATTTTGCACCCCGACATTTCTATCGGTCATTCGTTTAGAACCGTACACTCGGATTTTTGTCGGACTGTATTTCAAGTCATTCTAACCATATTGCACCGCCGTCCGCACTATAGGCAGTACACCGCACCTCTGCGGCGCTTTCCTCATCTGAAATTGCTTTCTCCGTTAGGACTGCTCTCGCACGACTTCCACGGGCTTACGACCTCTGCATTTCACACTGCATAGCCGTCCGTAGTTTTAACGTGAACCTTTCAGGACGTTACTCCCTCATTCGATTCATCAGAATAATAGTTCTACGTAACTATTTTATTGTTACGTGCCGCACCTTTTCAGTACGGAACGTGTCACACTATTGGCAAATTCGTCTAACAAACAGCGTACATGATAGGTCAGCTTTCCCCCTGGGGAATTATCTGCTTTGGTGCAGAGTAGGTTGAAAAGCTGTGAATACATGATAGCGACCAGGAAGTTAAAAGTCGCATCTGTATCGGAGATGATTATGAAAAGCGCACTCAACTCATCACCGAGCTTGTCAAGGTGCAGCTCATCGTAGGAGGTGATCTCCAAGACCTCATCTATTGCAAAAGGCGCGAGTCGTGTCGAACAGCTAATAAGAATAGACTTAGCCGTTTTTCCGGCAGCGAGCTTATACGCCTTGAATTGTTTGAGTGCAAATGCACCCAAGCGCCGTTGTTCGGCATCGGGTTTTGTTTCAAAGATGTCACCGTAATCAGCCATGACTTCGGGATCTTCGTGCTTTGTGCCGTTCAGCCAGCACTCCACGATCTCAAACTCAATGTCTATCGCATTCTTGAATTCCTCATCGTCCTCACGGCATTCCGAAGCGTTTATCATGTCGATCAGCGTTTCAAAGTTCCATTGATCTTCGGGGTACATAGCGAAAATAAGTGCAATATACGCAGTATAGAGCAGTTTCTCCGCTTTCACCCAAAAGTCATCGCCGGACGGCTGCTGAGAGGAAGAAGTATTCTTGATAAGGACTTCCACGAATTTGAGAATATCCTTCTCACGGTTTTTCTTTGAAATGTAAGCAAACGGATTGTAGTGCATACTTTTCGCAAAGTCGATCGTGTTGAACACCTTGATCTTGTAAGGCTCATAGACAGGGATATATCTGCCTTTTTTGTCTTTGAGATAGTTGCCCTTATCGTCCCTGCGGTACACAACTTTTCCGTCAACTCGTTTCGGGCGGCCCCGTTCAAGCATTTTTCCGCATTCCACAAGCACCGTACCCTTCGGGTCGGTTACTACATAAGAGGAGTGCATCTGCATCAGGTTCGGCTTGACGAAAAATCGTGTCTTACCTGAGCCTGAACCGCCGATCACAAGAATGTTCTTGTTACGGGCGAACTTCGGTGCAGAGGGCTTGCCCATAGTCAGGGATTCCGTCTTTGTGAGTATCACATTGTTTTCAGGGCAGGATAAGTCCATATACGGCTCAATATCCTTTTCACCGCCCCATACGGCAGAACCGTACTCCTCGCCCTGGCGGAACTTCTTCTTGTTTTTCGACTTGACATAGAGGACTAACCTCATTACACCCGCAAGAACCAAGCCGAAAAGAAGATCAAACGGGTGTAAACTGGGAAAGATTCTTGCAAACGCCACACCGAGATTGCTCATGAAAGGCAGGATTTTTTCCTGAAATCCGTTGCCCTCAGCAGTACGGTACGCAAAGCCGATCAGGTTGCCCACATAAGAGAAAGCTACATAGGGAACAGCCTTGATGATCAGCTTTTTGAGTTTTCTCGTGTCGATCTGCAATTCGCAGACCTTTCCTTTCTGTTGGTATCGGCATCAAAAACCGCCGTAAAAACATCATCGCCCCTTGCCCGTGGAACGGGTGCAGGCTGGAAGTAGTTGTAGATCACCGTCTGTTCTCCCTTGTTTTCTCTCTCTGTTTCTGTTTGCGAGGTTTGCTCCTGAGCTTCTGAGCCTGCTGCTGCATCTGCTCACGGGTGAACTCCCCACGCTTCTGTGTCTTGCCCTGTCCCTTGCCGACATACTCCGAAAATGCTCTCTTGAAATCCTCTGTTTTGGCAGCGGAAAAGAAAACATGATAGGTAGGCGGTTCGGTGCTTTTATCTCTTTTCAGGGCAAAATCCACATCGTATTTTCGTGCGGTTTTCAGAAAATCCCCGATATTTCGGTCTGAAACCTCAATGCTGTCGAGCTTTGACGGGGACTTTGCCTGCAACTGCTTGTAGGTCATACGCCCCTTTTTCTCAGCTTTGCCCGACATAAACTCCTGCAATGCGGATTTCAGCACATCGGCGGTCATTTTCTCCGCCTTGATCGAAATGTCGATGGTTTTCTTCGCACCGTTCTCATAGTCGGACGGCATTACGCATCACCGCCTTCGTCTGCGGTTGGCATTTCAAAAGTGGAGAACGCTTCACTCTGGAGCCAACGGGTAATGTCACGCTGGACCTTCATCACTTCCTCATAGTCGGAGCTATGGTAAAGGAGAATTTCGCCGTTCTTTACGTCAGTGCCGATGATGCAGTATTCATCTTCCGAATGCTCCTCATCGAAACCAACAGCACGCTCCTCGACGCTGATTGCGACCAGATTGTTATAGTTGACAAGATCGCCGTCCTGCGTGATAATAGACTTAGCCATGATTTTTCACCTCTTTCCGTAAAAGCTCATGGAGCTTGTTGTGATATTCCTCCTGAAGCTCGTCAAAAGAAGAAAACACGGTGTCAAGAGTCTTTTTCTCTATCCTGTTACCGAGCATATCCATGACGATAGCTTCTAAATCGCTGTGAAAACTGTAAAACAGGTCGTTTACAGACTTTCAAGCGGCTTCGGAGTCTGTGTTCTGCTTCTCAGGGTTAGGATTGAAGTATCCGGTCTTGAGATACACAAGCCTGTCGGGGCAGTAATAGCGATGCTGATCGCCTTTACCGCAGGGAATCGCATAACCGAAGTCAACAGCTCCGGCAACAAGCCCCTTTTTCAGCGTAGCGATGCCGATACCACTTGCCTGAGAGATCTCAGACAGCGATACATTCCTGCCTGTAAATGCAGGAGTTACCGCCACATTCTTCTTTGCAGCCATAGAACCACCTCCTTTCTCTGTCAGACAGCCATACCATAACCGAGATCACGCCTGATCTGTTCGTCAATGTTACGGCTCTCACAACCTTCGTTGAAATGATATGTCAGAACCTCGTTGTAGAGGGAACTGATGAAATATCTGCGAAAATCCTTGATATTATCGACCTTTGCCATATTCTCAAGGACATTCTCTACCATGTAGATATTGGCTTTGAGCATCTTTGACTGAATAACTGCTCTGGGGAATGCCTGACCTCTGAGTGTGGTATATGGCAGAGGGGAACATATTTCGTCAACGATAAAGCCGACAATTTCATCAGCTTCTGCATAACCGTCCCGACCGTCCTGACAGAGCCAGTCACCAAGATGCCAGTAGTCGAGATTATCTCTGACAACTTCTGTGAAATACTCTACTTCTTCTGCGTTATATCCGTCAGTCACTCTCTCAGCAGATTTTTCAACACTCGGAATGTTGAAAGTTGGCTTTGCCACCGCAGGAATGATAGAGGATTTATCACACAGTAATTGATTTTTCTGTTTTGTATTGTTGTTATTATATTGTCCCTGATTTTCAGACAGCGGAGTTTCAGCAGGCGGAGTGTCCAGATACGGGTTTTCCACCTTCTGTTTTTCAGCCGATGAAGAAACAACGGCTTTCGCCTTGCCGCCCTCACGGATCGTAATAGCCTTGCGTCTGGTCTCAGCTTCAAGTTCGTCTGCTTCTTCCTTGCTGACGGGTACATCGAAAAAGCTGTAAACATATTCAAAATGATTGTTCACGCTCTCATTCGACAGGAGTTTTGTGCGAACAAGGTAGCCCATATCAATGAGTTTGTTCACAGCGTTATGCACGGCAGTCTTGCCCTCTTTGCAGATAGCTTTCAGTCCTGACATAGAGAAATTCCAGCTATTCGGCAGAGAAAGAACTTTCAGCATAAAGCCGATCAGTTTGTTTCTGATCTTATTGGTTCTGAGGAGCTTTGCACTGATAATAGTGAAATTGCTGTCCTTCTTCACACGGTTCAGGGTAGCGTTATCTGCTGTAAATGTCTCCATTTCAATGTCATACTTCGGGATAGAATCGTCCAGTTCCGAGTATTCATAGAAGTCATAGAGATAGCTGATCCTGCCCGTAGGAGACTCGTTTGGCATCAGCAAGGTCTTTTTGACATATCCCCACTGTTCCAGTTCAGCAAGTTGAGACTTGATCGCTGTTTCACCGTCCTCACAGATAGCCACAAGTCCGGCAATCGTGAAATTCCATGTAGGTGGTAGGTCATTGATCTTGCCGAGCAGACCTATCGAATCGCAGCCGATATTTGTTGACCGCACGAAGCAATTGCTCAGAACGGCATAACCGCCTGACCTATGTACTCGGCAGATCGTATCTGGTATTGTCTTTTTTGCTTTTGTTTTCTTGTCCATTTCTCTCACCTCTGCTTACGCTCCGTACACAAATTCCATGTTGGATATTCGCAGCTTGTTGACCGCATAGACATGACCATACGGCTTCTGCACTACAAGGAGGAAACCTCTCTTGCAAAGCTCATACACAGCGGTACGAAGCTCATCGAAGGTGAACTGTGAAAGCTCACTGTAACGGCGAAGCTCATCGACCGTAACGTAGTCAAAGTCTGAATGGTTGAGCATTGCCGTCAGCAGTTCATTACAGGCTTTAGCTTCAAAGTTGTAATTGAGCAGACTGATTTCAGTAGGGTTCGGCATAGAAAGACCTCCTTGACATAGTTCATCTGAAATAAAAAAAGCTCCTCAGCGACCTGTTTTCATACAGGCTCAGTGAGAAGCGATGTGCAATATTCAATTTTTAGGCATAAAAATAGCGGACAGCGCTTCTGTTATGAAACACCGTCCGCTATTGTCCATTATTCAGTTTGCTTTGTCAACAGACTTTCTACCGTTTTAGGGTTGTTTTCGGCTTCTACCAAGTTTCTACCAACTTTTTTACCGTTGGCTTTCTACCAAATTTCTACCAAAAATCTTCAAAATGCTTGAATTTTCAGAACAGCGCTGTTTCGCTGTTTTTGAGCTTTCTACCATTAAAAAGCCCCATGGAATCGGATTTTTT
>JAGAJY010000255.1 GCA_017848125.1 Oscillospiraceae bacterium | reverse complement strand
TTTCAGTTCTTTATACCTTTCTATTGAAATATCATCAAAGCGGTGAGCGCTATTATAAACAGACAATGCACCGTCCAGAAGAGGCAAAAGCATTACTCCGCCCGTGCCTTCGCCAAGCCGCATTTCCGCCGTAATAATGGGCTTTAACCCAATGATTTCAAGGAGCATTTTTCCCGCAGGCTCGGCCGAAATGTGACTGGAGAGCATATATTCAACTGTCAGTGGATTGATTTTACACGCAAGAACTGCTGCAACCGCCGAAATCACGCCGTCAATCACAACGGGAATATGATAATACGCACCGCCGAGAAACAGTCCCACCATTCCCGCAATATCGAACCCGCCCAACTTTGAAAGCAGGCCTACAGGGTTATTCTTATTGGGATTGTTTACGGAAATTGCACGTTCAATCACAGATATTTTATGTTCAAGTCTTGCGCTGTCAAGCCCCGCACCCCTGCCTGTAACCTGTCTTGGCGGTAAATTAAGCAGAACCGAGGAAACAGCCGATGCAGTCGTTGTATTGCCAATTCCCATTTCACCTGTCACAATAATTTTTACACCTGCCGCTTTCAAATCGCAGACAATATTCATACCCGTGCAGATAGCCTGTTCCGCCTGTTCGGCTGTCATAGCCGAACTCACAGCAATATTTTTTGTGCCGTAAGCAATTTTTCTGTTCAGTAGTTTGGGATTATCAACATCACCATTTATGCCGATATCAACCGCCAGCACATCAGTGCCGAAAGTTTCTGCAAGTGCGTTTATATTTGATGTTCCATTCGCAATAGCATTGGCACAGACAGCGGTAACACTGCTGTCCGACTGGGTTACTCCCTCACACACAACACCATTATCCGCACACATCACAACCACCGTTCGCTTATGTATATCAACATTTTCTGTGCCCTGCACTGCGGCAATTCTTTCAACTGCCGTTTCCAGTAGCCCAAGGCTTCCAAGCGGTTTAGCTATACTGTTCCATCGGCTATGAGCCGCCTTTTCAGCACCCTTGTCCGAGGGATTTATCATATAAATTCTATTCATTTATTTCTCCGTATTCTGCACATTTCAGCACAAAGTTTTCTGCAAGGTTAATGTCCGAATAAAGGTACAGATGCGGAAAGCCCGCATAGAAATTTTCACCGCTGTGAACACATTTCCACTCTCTGCCGTCTGCCTTTTGTGCCGTGAAATCCAAGCCGTTAGCCGTGCTGTCCCAGTAGTGAAATTCGTGGGTAGAAAAGCTGTGATTTTTACAGCAAAGCAGGTTATCTCTTTGGGCGGTCAGAGTAATATACCCGAACCTCTGCAAACGGTCTGTTTTAAACACTTTCCCATCAATGACTCCTGCCATTTTGTATGTCTTTCCGTCTTTTTCAAGCTCGTTATGCAGATACATAAAGCCGCCGCATTCCGCAATTGTCGGCATACCGCCGCTTATTTTTGTCTTTATATCATTTAGCATTGACTTATTTTCGGAAAGCTGCTCCGCATACAATTCGGGATAGCCTCCGCACAGAATAAGTCCGTCAGCCTCGGGGATTTCTTTGTCCGTAAGGGGAGAAAAATACCGTATTTCACAGCCCATTTTTTGAAGCAACCCCATATTGTCTGAGTATAAAAAGCAGAATGCTCTGTCCTTTGCAACCACAATTACAGGCGGTCTTTTTAAGCTGTGCTTATTGATTTCAGGCACAGTGAAATCAGGCAAATCGCTCTCCGAAAAATCAATGATTTTATCAAGAAGAATATGCTTTTCCGCAAGGTCGGCAAGCGCCTGCATTTTCTCCTTTAAATCTACAATTTCGTCCGCTGTTACAAGTCCTAAATGACGGCTTTCTATTGTAATTTTATTAGTCGGCATAAAGCCGAAATATTCCGTATTCAGTTCATCACAAATTTTCTGCACCATAGGCACAAGTCTTTCGGGCAAGCGGTTAAAAATAAAGCCGATAATGTTGTTTTTCTTGTATGTGAGAAAGCCTTTCATAACTGCACCGATTGACTGACTCTGCCCCTTGCAGTCGATAACGACTATTGCTTTTGTATCTGTTATTTCAGACACAGAGCAAGCCGAGCCTTTGCCATTTACACCGTCGTAAAAGCCCATTACGCCCTCAATTACCGAGATATCGGCATTACTGCTGTTTTCACAAAGCAGATATTTCAACGTGTTATTATCACAGAAAAAGCTGTCAAGATTGTGTGCGCTTGTACCAATGATTTTTTCGTGAAACATTGGGTCAATGTAATCAGGTCCGCACTTGAAGGAGGCAACTCTCATTTTTCGGTTGCAAAGAGCCTGTAAAACCGCACAGGTTACAGTTGTTTTTCCACAACCGCTATGTGTGCCGCCGATAATTATTCTTTTCAATGACCTACTCCTTTAATAATAAAAATCGGATTTTCCGCCGAAAGCATTGTGTGATTACCAAGCTTTCTTGTCCTTGTCACTGCTATCTGTACGATTTCGGGATTATCAACTCCGAAATGTGCAAAGGCATTTACAGACTCGTTCAGAGTTTCGAGAGATACCGCCGTTATCACGATTTCAGCCTTGCTGTTCTTCTCATAGACGATGCTTAAAATTTCGCTGATTTTTCCGCTTGAGCCGCCGATAAAAACTTTGTCAGGTGCAGGAAAATCTGATAAATCGTCGGGGGCGTTGCCGTTTATAATCGTTATATTATCACAGCCGAATTTATGAGCATTTCCCTCAGTAAGCCTGACTGCGTTATCGTTTTTATCAATGGCACAAACCCTGCCGTCGAAGCATTGCAAAGCCATTTCAACCGATACCGAGCCTGTACCGCAGCCTATATCCCAGCACACATCATTCTGTCCGATATTAAGCTTGGAATTTACCGTTCCTCTTATCTCCGATTTCGTCATAGGCACATCACTGCGGATAAATTCCTTGTCATCAATTCCTACCGATATACCACGCTCAAAATCGGGATTTTCCGTTATCATTACGCATAGTTTTCCACACTCCAACTCCGTGAAATCAGAGGCAATACCACTGTAAATTTTCTCATTATCATAGCCGAGATTTTCTCCGATATAAACACTCACATTTTCTCTGCTGTATTCACAGAGCTTTTTGCAGATTTCGGCAGGTGTTACATCGCCGCCGAGAAGAAAAAAGCAAAGCTGATTTTTGCAGACATTTCTGACAATATTCCCGTCAGCACCATGCAGGCTTACAAAGCGCATATTCTGCCAAGGCTTCTTGATTTTTGAACAGAAATACTGAGGTGAGGAAATGCCGCTTATAATTTCGCTTTCATAATCCGAAAGTGCCGTAATCAGCTTTTCTGCACCGCTGTAAAATCCGCAGTCGCCTGACATAAGTATTGCTGCTGTGTCAAAGTCTTTTTCACGCAGAAAATCTGCAATTTCTTCACTTTTCCAGCTTATAAAACATTCTTTATCAAGATATGAAAAAGGCTCAACCATACGCCTTGCACCTATCAGCACATCAGCATTTTCAATTACCGTTATCGCCTCGGCTGTAAGGGTTTTCTGCCCCTCCATACCTGTTCCGATTATATAAATTTTCATCTTGATGTCCTTAAAATAATTTCCTTGATTTCGTCAATAGTATTTCCCGTTTCTTCGGGGCGTTTTATTGTAACAAGCTCTATGCCGAGCTGCTGTGCCGACTCTGCTTTCTCGGGATAACCGCCTGTTGCTCCGCTTTCCTTTGTGACAAGAATTTCAGCACCACTTTTTCTCATATGCTCTATGTTCTGCTCGGTAGTAAACGGTCCTTTCCCGAGAATTATTTTTTCTCTGTCAAAACCATAGCTTTCACACAGTTCTGCGATTCCATCAGCGGGCAGAACACGCAGCCACACACGTTCAAAGCAGTTATTTACACTGCTTAAAACAGGCAGTTCCTTGCTTCCCAGCGTGCTTAAAACGGTTTTATTATTCCCGTTCAGATATTCAATCAGTTCATCAAGATTACTTAAAACAGTTCCGAAAAGCTGATTACTTTCTCTTTTCAGGCGGTAATATTTAATCCCCGTTTTATCGCAAGCCGAGCGGATATTTTCTGTTGCAAGAACGGCGTAAGGGTGGGTTGCGTCAATAACTGTGCTGAAATTGTTTTCAGTAATAAGTCTTATAATTTCAAAATAGTCAAGTCTTCCGTTAAGAACGTTTAAAAACGGACTTTGAGGGAGCAATTCCGCACCGTAATCGGTCGTTACAGAAATACAGGTATGAATTCTGTTTTCGGAACAGAATTCCGCAAGTTCACGTCCCTCTGTCGTTCCGCCAAATATAAGCAATTTACACATTTTTATACCCTCTCGGCGTTACCATCTTTGCGTTTATAATCTTCGTTTCGCTGTTGCCGATAAAAACTGTCGTGAACATATCAACCTGTGTGTTTTTCAGCTCTGCAAGAGTAAGCACACGGCTCTCCTGTCCCTCTCTGCCGATATTTTTTACATAGCCGCAGATTGTATCGGGGGATTTATATTTAAGCATAATTTCACAGGCTTTTTCAAGATAATCCGCACGCTTTTTCGAGGACGGATTGTATAAAGCAATAGTAAAATCGCCCTCCGCCGCACATTTTAGTCGGTGCAGGATTTTCTCCACAGGGGTAAGCAAATCGGAAAGACTTATCACCGCGAAATCGTGGGTGAGCGGTGCACCGAGAATTGCTCCGCCGCTGAGTGCGGCAGTTACCCCCGCAACACTTTCTATCTCCACATTCGGATATTCCGCTGACATTTCGTATGCAAGCCCGGCCATTCCATAAACGGAGCTGTCGCCGCTGCATACGAGTGCAACCGTTTTCCCCTCTGCCGCCTGCTCAAGAGCATAACGAACACGCTCTTTTTCCTGCCGCATACCTGTGCAGTAATATTCCTTTTCGGGAAAATGCTGTTTCATAAGCTCGACATAAACCATGTAGCCCACAACCAAATCGCTGTTCGTTATAGCTTTTTCGGCTTCAAGAGTCATACCATCACGGCTTCCGCAACCAAATCCGACCACATATAATTTCATAGAATCTCCTTTGCAAAATCGAGAGTAACAGGCAATTCTCCAACTGCAACTGTTACTCCGTTTTCGGCTGTTTTGGGTATTATCAGCTTTCCTCCGTGCTTTACAACACTGCGTTCACACACATTATCCGTGCCTGTCTGCAATAAAACAAATTCGGATTTTGTAAATATACCCTCAACATTCATAAGCTCCTCAGCCGTGTATGTAAACAGCTTTAAACCATACTTTTCACAAAATTCAAGCAAGCCTTTTTCATCTGCTTTAATATCTATTGTTGCAACCGCACACACTCGGTTTATATCAATATTAGCTGTTTCAAGGCATTTGCTGACAAGCTTTTCAACAACCTCGCAAGCTGTCCCTCTCTTACAGCCAATTCCTATAACTATATTTTTCGGAACAAGATTGAGCGTTATTTCAAAAGGCTTTTTTGCCATATCAGCTGAAGCACAAATACCTGTTCGGCACTGCTCGTTTACCACAAGGTCAGAAGGAATATTTATACATTTTATATCAATTTTATTCATTGGAAAATGTTTATATAAATAATCTTTCATTATTTTATAATTGTTTTTATTAATTATCATTTTATTTGGTTTTAAT
>JAGAJY010000254.1 GCA_017848125.1 Oscillospiraceae bacterium | reverse complement strand
TTTACGGCAGAAAAAATTATGGGGCTTTACGATATCCCCGAAAAACTTTATCGCAAATACTTCGGATAAATACGCAAACGGCGTACTTATATAAAAACAATGTCCGTGGAAACACGGGAAAGGACGGTAACTAAAATGAAGAACAGTAAAAAGGCACTTATTATGGCAGGCGTTATGGCGGCAACTATGGCTTTCAGCGGCTGTCAGGCAGAGGAAAAGACTCCTGTTATCTTAGCGGTAAGCTTCGGCACGAGCTTTGATGACAACAGAGAGGTAACAATCGGCGCAGTTGAAAACGCAATCAAGGAGGCTAACCCTGATTATGAAGTAAGACGTGCATTCACAAGCCAGATTGTAATTGACGTTATCAAGGAAAACGGCGGCGCTGCTATCGACAATGTTGAAGAAGCATTCGACAGACTTGTTGAGGACGGTGTAAAGGAGCTTGTAGTTCAGCCTACACACGTTATGAGCGGTTTTGAGTATGATGACCTTATGGCAGTTATTGATGAATATGAGGGTAAGTTTGACAAGTTATCTGTTGGTGCTCCTCTCCTTACATCTGACGCTGACTATACAACACTTGCAGATGCTCTTGTAGCTGACACAGCTGCTTACAACGTTGACGGCACGGCAGTTGTATTTATGGGTCACGGCACACATCATGAGGCAAATGCTACATACGGCAAGCTCCAGGAAACATTTACAGCAAAGGGCAACTCCAACTACTTTGTAGGCACAGTTGAAGGCAGCCCTACACTTGAAGATGTCATTGCAGGCGTTAAGGCAGGCGGCTATACAAAGGTAGTTCTCCAGCCACTTATGGTTGTTGCAGGCGACCACGCTAACAACGATATGGCTGGCGACGAGGAAGGCAGCTGGAAGCTTGCATTTGAAGCAGAGGGTATTGAGGTTGAATGCTCCTTAAAGGGTCTTGGCGCAATTAAGGCTGTTCAGGATATGTATGTTGCTCACACAGCAGAAGCTGTAAAGGGTCTTAACTAATTAAAAATTAAGCTATGCCAAGGACAGCTCGCCCTTGGCATAGCATTTTATAAGGAATACTATGAAAAGATTATTTTGTATTATATTACTTATGATAATGACAATGTGCATTTGTTCTTGCGAAAAGGAAATGACGCCGATTTATGCAGATGGGATAAATGACGGTACATACAGTATTGAGGTTAAATCAAGTTCCTCAATGTTTAAAATTATAGACTGTCAGCTGACGGTTGCAAATGGAAAAATGACCGCTGTAATGACATTAAGCGGTACAGGCTATGAGAAGGTATTTCTCGGCACAAAAGAAGAAGCGGATAATGCGCCTGACAGCGAGTTTTCATATTTCACAGAAACAGACGAGGGCAAGTATTGCTATGAAATACCTGTGGAGGCGCTTGATAAGGAATTTTCCTGTGCAGGCTTCAGTATAAGAAAGCAGAAATGGTATGACAGAACTCTTGTGTTTCAGTCGGAAACTTTGCCGAATGGAGCGTTGAAATTTAACTCTGTTCCTGTTATAATAATTGCAGTAGCTGTAGTAGTTATGATAGCAGCAGCGGCAATAATTATTATGAAATGCAGAAAGAAAAGAGGATAATAATGGGACTTCTTCATATATACTGCGGTGACGGAAAGGGTAAGACAACCGCCTCTCTCGGACTTGCCCTAAGAGCGGCAGGTGCGGGAATGAAGGTGTGCTTTGTTCAGTTTATGAAGGGCGGAGATACCGCCGAGCTTGAAACGCTTAATCTTATACCTGATATAACCGTGAAACGCTGTAACAGAGCTTACGGCTTTGTAAAAAACATGAGTGACAAGGATAAGGAAGAAATTACGGTATGCCATAATGGACTTTTGAAATATGCTTTCGGCGGCAGTTTTGATTTGGTTATTCTTGACGAGTTCAACTCTGCTTACGGGTGTGGGCTTATGAATAAGGAACTTGCCGAAAAGCTTATACTTGACGGTAAGGATAAATTTGAAATAGCAATTACAGGACGTAACCCTGCTGAAATTTTTCTTGAAAATGCCGATTATGTAAGTGAGATATGCTGTGTAAAGCACCCCTATGAAAAAGGCATAACCGCAAGAAAGGGGATAGAATATTGAAGCTTGAATATGTGCTGCCGAGTGATATTGAAAAACGGAGCTTTGAGATAATCGAAAGCGAGCTTGGCAATAAAAAAATCCCCGAGGAGATAAAGCCGATAGTTATGCGTGTAATCCACACCTCTGCGGATTTTGATTACTATGATAACCTTTGTTTTTCGGAAAACGCGGTTGAAATTGCTTTAAAAGCAATAAAAAACGCTGCTGTTTTTGTAACCGACACGAATATGGCAAAGTCGGGAATCAACAAAGCGGCACTGGAAAAGCTTGGCTGTGAAGCAGTGTGCTTTATGTCAGACAAGGATGTTGCTAAAGCGGCAAAGAAAAACGGCACAACAAGAGCGACCGCTTCTGTCGATAAGGCGGCGGCACTTGATAAACCTGTGATTTTTGCCGCAGGAAATGCACCAACAGCCTTAATACGTCTGCATGAACTTATAGAAAGTGGCGCTTTCAGACCTGAACTGATTATAGGTGTTCCCGTAGGTTTTGTGAACGTGGTGCAGTCAAAGGAAATGATTATGACTTCCGATGTGCCGTATATAGTTGCAAAAGGAAGAAAAGGCGGAAGCAACGTCGCTGCCGCTATATGTAATGCTCTGCTTTATATGGCGGGGGGAAGGTGAAAATAAATACATCTATAACACATTAAGCCTTATCATTCCGTGATGAATGATAAGGCTTTTTCACAAAATCACAAATCTGCTTGGTTTTGTGCACAATAGGAATTTAGCATATTATTACTCTAAACCTGTACCAACTGAAGTGTTTGAAGAGATGTTAAAAAACTGAGGCTTTTAAATTAAGTTAGCGGATGTTTGTTTTTGCCCTTTAGCTCTTCTTGCCGAGGTGATCTGAATGAATGAAGAATGTCTGATCTGCAAAGCGCCGCTTGAATATCTTGACGCAGACGAAGCGATGGAGTGCGAGCTTTGCCACAAAAAGCAGAACAGTAAAACAAGATGTGTAAACGGTCATTTTGTCTGCGATGAATGTCACACGAGCGGAATGGACGGGATCATTTCAATATGCTTAAACAGCAGGTCTGATGACCCTGTTGAGATCATGGAAGAAATGATGTCTATGCCGTCCTGTCATATGCACGGTCCCGAGCATCACACGATGGTGGGTTCTGCTCTCCTGACCGCTTACAGGAATGCGGGCGGAGATATCGATCTAAAAGCCGCACTGTATGAGATGCAAAGGAGAGGAAAGCAAGTGCCTGGTGGTGCCTGCGGCTTCTGGGGCGCTTGCGGAGCAGGCGTCAGCACGGGTATGTATGTTTCGGTCGCATTAAAGGCAACGCCGCTTGCAGGAGAGGCGTGGGGACTTTCCAATCAGATGACTGCCAGAGCACTGGACGCCATAGGAAAGAACGGCGGTCCACGTTGCTGTAAAAGGGATTCTTACCTCGCTATCATCGAAGCGGTCAGATTCACTGAGGAGAAGCAGGGCGTAAAAATGAAGCTGGGACAGGTCACCTGCTCACGCTCGCACATGAATAATCAATGCAGGCTGGAGGAGTGTCCGTTTTACAAAAAAGCAAAGAAAAAGATAGCGTTTATCTGTGTTCATAACTCCTGCCGCAGTCAGATCGCAGAAGCGCTCGGAAAGTACCTTGCGCCCGATGCTTTTGAGTCATATTCCGCAGGAACAGAAACAAAGCCGCAGATCAATCAGGATGCTGTAAGGCTCAGGAAAGAGCTGTATGGTATAGATATGGAGCAGACGCAGTATTCCAAAACCATAACAGATATCCCGAAGCCCGATATCGCTATCTCTATGGGGTGCAATATAGGATGTCCCTTTATCGGCAGAGCCTTTGACGATAACTGGGAGCTGGAGGACCCCACAGGAAAATCTGACGAGGAATTTATAAGCATAATCAAAAGGATAGAAGAAAACATATTAAAGCTAAAGGATATGTACGGATAAAAACTGAGCCGCATTTGCTGAAACGAGTGCGGCTTTTGCTTTACGGTATTGAGTTTTTGAGAAAGATGTGGTAAAATAAACGCAAAGCATTTATTTTACCTTTATTTCAATGTCCTCGCAGATACGCAAATCGAAGATTTGCTCCCTGCGTATCGGACGATTTTACCATGCCCTTGCGGTCATGGTAAAATAAACTCACCGATAAATAAGAATTTGTGGAGATACCCTTATGGAATGGTTTAATGTATGTGGTTTGGTTTTCATAGTTGTTATTATGATTCCGAACATTGTTTTTGCAATTAGATGTAAAGATGGTTTTGAAAACAGTTGGAACAACAAAGCAGTCGAAATTATTGAACAAATCGGAAGAGTCGGTTGCTTTGGATTTATGGTTTTCAATGTTCCAGGGACTTGGCTTGGCT
>JAGAJY010000253.1 GCA_017848125.1 Oscillospiraceae bacterium | reverse complement strand
CCGCTTGCTTCGCCGTAAAGTGCAAAGGTTATTGCGTCAAAGATCGTGGTTTTGCCTGCGCCCGTATCGCCTGTTATAAGATACAGACCGCTGTTTCCGAGAGAATCGAGATCCAGCTCGACAGGCTTGTTCTTAGTTCCCACATAAGGACCGAAGGCGGTCATTTTCAGTGTTAAAGGTCTCATAAAATGCTTACCTCCGATTCAAAAATCTCTCTTATTACTTCTTCTGCAAAGGCTGATTGCTCGTCATTCATAGGCAGGTTGTTCTGCTCCTTGAAAAAGCCTGCGAAAAGCTCGATGGGGTCAGTCTGATTTACACTGTCCGTTCCCGAAATAACATTTTGCACCTTTGTACGGCTGTTGTCGTAATCCAGCTTCATAAGATTGCGGTAAACAGTTCTGAGCTTTGAAACTGCGTCGGGAATGTCGCTTTCGTCGGTAAGGGTAATGTGCACATAGTCCTCGGTAAGCCCTGTTCCCTCGTAGAAGCTTTTTTTCATAAGCTCATCATATGCGCCCTTTATTTCACGCATATCCCTCAGAGGAATAAGCTCTGACGTGCGTATTTCAAGAGTGCCTTTTTCCTTTAATTCGGCAATGGTGACGGATTTGGTGTGATTTGCTTCGGAGAATGAGTATTTGAGAGGAGTGCCGCAATATCGTATTTTTTCGCTTCCCACATTCTGTGGGCGGTGGATATGACCAAGTGCGGTATAGTCAAAATCTATGAAAATATCTGCGTTAACATTGTCCGTGCCGCCTACGGAAAAATCCTCCGAATCCGAACGCAGTGCTCCTGTGACAAACTGATGCGTGATGATTATATTTCGTTTGTGGGTGTCTATATTCATATTTCTGACAGCTGTTTCAACAGCAGAGGAAAAACTGCTTGTGTCCTCATCCGGGAAATACGCTCTTACGGCAGATGGGCGTACAAAGGGGAGCATATATACATTGACCGTGCCATATTCGTCATTCAATATAACAGGAGATATTTTTCCACCGAATACGGGGGAGATGTGTATGCCTGTGGCGTTCATAATTTCCGAGCCGAATGAGATTCGTTCAGCGGAATCGTGGTTACCGCTTATTATAAAGGTGTGAATCCTTTTTTCGGCAAGACGGCTGATGAATCCGTCAAACATCACTACTGCTTCGGCAGGAGGGACGGATTTATCGTAAATATCGCCTGCTATTATAACAGCATCCGGTTTTTCAAGATCAATTACAGAAATAATTCTGTCAAGAATATATTTCTGGTCATCAAGCATAGAAAATTCGTTGACCCGTATTCCAAGATGAAGGTCTGACAGATGAATGAATTTCATATCGTTTTTCCTTTCGTATAACAGCATTGACAAGGGGAGCGTTGTGGAGTATAATTGTAAAAAAAGACTATGGGAGGCAAAAAATGACCTTTGATACAGATTCCGAAAAGAGATATTCAAGGCAGATAATGCTTGAAGAAATAGGTGCAGAGGGGCAAAAAAAGCTTGCGGATTCCGCTGTGCTGATAATAGGTGCAGGAGGACTTGGCTCACCTGCGGCACTTTATCTTGCCGCCGCAGGTGTGGGGCATATAGGTATTGCCGATCCGGACTGCGTGGAGCTTTCCAATCTCCAGCGGCAGATAATTCATCGTGAATGTGACATTTCTGCTCCAAAGGTGCTTTCCGCAGAACGGGCGATGAAAGAGATAAATTCGGGCATTTCTGTTAAAACGCATAAAATCAGGGTAACAGAGGTTAACATATCGGAGCTTATCTCAGGCTATGACTTTATCCTTGACTGCACGGATAATTTCAGCTCAAAGCTTCTTATAAGCGACGCCTGCGTAAAGGCTGATAAGCCATTTTGCTACGGGGGAGTTCACGGCTTCTGCGGTCAGCTTATGACCTGTGTTCCTCATAAATCTCCTTGTCTCAGATGTCTTTTCGGTGATGACATTGCAGGGGAGAATGTGCCTAAGGAAATACTGGGAGCGGTCTGCGGAGTTATCGGAAGTATGCAGGCGTGCGAGGCTGTGAAGTATATCACGGGGGCGGGAACGCTTCTTTCGGGCAGGCTTATGACCTTTGATATGCTGAAAGGAGAATCAAGGGTAATAAACATTCCTGTGAATAAAAATTGTATTGTCTGCGGATAGCTTTATTATAGCATATTATCAGCCTTTTGTCCATAATTCGTCTTGACAAATCTGCGAAAATATGGTAATATTAACATGCGAGTAAGCTATGCGGTTGAACGCTTATGCGTTAGGAAAGTCCGGGCATCACAGAGCAGGGTAGCTGCTAACGGCAGCCGAGGGCGACCTTAGGGAAAGTGCAACAGAGATATACCGCCTCCTTTGGAGGTAAGGGTGGAAAGGCGAGGCAAGAGCTCACCGGAGCAGCGGAGACGCTGCTGCCATGTAAACCCTATCCGATGCAACGTCTATTGGTATGAGTACGTCAATGTCTGCTCGGCAGGCGTACCGTAATGACGGCTAAAGCGTTTCGGCGACGATTCGCTCAGATAGATTTCCGCACACGACAAAACCCGGCTTATCGGCTTAGTCGCACATAATTACTAAAAAAGGCGCATTTATATGTGCCTTTTTTAGTAATTATTTGTCTATTGTTTACAAAAAATATTAAATAATGGTAAAGGTTTGTAAATATACTTGAAATATTGTAGTATTTTGTGGTATGATTATAATAGGTTATTATAAAGATAGATATGCCTGATATGACATTATTTTATTCGGAGGGCAACGATTATGGTAAGAATTGAACCCAGTTTATGTGTAGGTTGTAATGCCTGTATAAGAACCTGTCCCGTCAGTGACGCAAATATGTCTCAGAAAATTGACGGAAAGACTATTATTTCTGTAAATGATAAAAATTGTATCCACTGCGGCGAATGTATAAAGGTCTGCGTACATAAGGCAAGATATTACGATGATGATACCTATCGTATGCTCGATGACCTCAAAAAGGGAAAGAAGATAACTTTCCTTGTTGCCCCCGCTATGAGAATTGCTTTCAGAAACAACTGGAAGCAGGTTCTTGCGGCGCTTCGTGCGGCAGGTGCGGCTAAGATATATGATGTTTCCTTCGGTGCGGATATCTGTACATATATGCATCTGAAGGCTGTTGCGGAAAAGAAGGTTAAGAAGATCATTTCTCAGCCCTGTGCCGCTCTTACGGATTATATTCTTAAATACAAGCACGAGCTTATTCCTTATCTTTCGCCTATCCACAGCCCTATTCTCTGCGGTGCGGTGTATATCAAGAAATACTGCCACGACAATAATCCCATTGCTGTTCTTTCTCCCTGCATTGCAAAGAAAACAGAGTTCAACGATACGGGTCTTGTTGAGTATAATGTGACTTTTGCGGAGCTTGAAAAGGCTATTAAGGCAAATAAGCTTTCTGTAGGCAATGCAAGCTTTGAATACGACGGACTGCCTTCCTACAGCGGTGCGATTTATCCTATGCCCGGCGGCTTGAAGGAATGTCTTAAGCTGGTATCGCCTGAGCTTAGTGTTATCAATTCCGAGGGTGTGCCTCACGTTTATCACGACCTTGATAAGTATCTCGAAACTCCTGAAAGTGCACGTCCCACAGTTTTTGACGTTCTTTCCTGTGATTTCGGATGTACAGTAGGTCCCGGTGTTCCTTCGAAGTACAACAAGTTTGAAATTATGTCGGTTATGGAGGAGATAAAGAGGGATACCTTCTCACGACAGAAGAAGCAGACTACTATGAACAAGAGCAAGCAGTTCAAGCAGTTTGATTCTGAGCTGAGACTTGAAGATTTTGTGAGAAAATATGCGCCCAAATCCATTGATTCCAGACCTGTTTCCGACAATGACCTCAGACGTGCATACTCGGCTCTCGGAAAGGAAACTGAGGCAGAGCGCACATTTGACTGCCATGCCTGCGGTTATCCTACCTGTAAGGCTATGGCGACAGCGATCGCTAAGGGTCTTAACTATCCCGAAAGCTGTCATCAGTTTATTCAGAAGAAGAATGCTGAGGAAAATCAGAAGATTCAGATAGCTAATGAGGGTATTGTAAGGGCAAACAGGGAAATCAGCCAGCTTACCGCTACTCTTAACACCGAGGTAAGAGAGGTTTTCGAAAGTGCTGATAAAATCGTTACTGACTCCAAGGAGAATATTTTCCTCATTGAAAATGTTGACAAGATCGCTGCTGAGCTTCAGAGCATAAGCGATACAATGAGCGAAAATATCCAGCAGATCAATTCCATTAACGAGGAATACAACAACAGCTCTGCTATCATTCAGGATATTGCACTTCAGATAAAGCTTCTTTCTCTTAATGCGTCCATTGAGGCGGCTCATGTAGGTGCGGCAGGCAAGGGCTTTGCGGTAGTTGCAGGCGAGGTCGGCAGTCTTGCGGACAAGACTCAGAACGCTACTCAGAACTTTATCACAAGCTACAGCAAGGTTTCCGAGGAAACAGGCTATGTAAACAAGAACATTACCGATATTATCGCTCAGATAAAGGAGCTTTCGGATATTCTTGTTAAGCTCAGAGGCTCAATCGAATCCACAGGAAAGACAGGAAACGATATTCACAAGCTTATTCAGACCGTTTCCGAGGTTTCCGAAAAGATGAGCAATGTTATGAGATAAAATTATAAATCCCGTTATGTAAAAAGCATAGCGGGATTTTTGTGTTTTTTGACGGAAAGCCTTGACAAGACAGGATAAAAGGGGTATAATTAAATTATATGAATTAAAGGAAGGTCTTTATGCTGGTTTCATCGAAAAAAGCAAATAATCGTGCAGAAGCGGTCGTGGAGTTTGCACGCAGGCACAGGTGGGCTAAGTATCCTTGTCTGGCGGCAGTTTCCGTGATTTACTCAGCCGATTTTCTCAGAATAAAAATGAACGAGCTGACAGAGCGCATCAAGGCTTCGTCGGAGGAGTCTTTCCGTCCTTTCGGCAAAAGGGTCACAGCAGTATTTCTTTCGGGCGCATTTGCATTTATGGCTGTTCCTTTTTCGGCTGTTGATGTTTCCGCTGCCGAGAACGATGTTCCTTCTTCTGTTGCATCTGAATCAGAGGAGCTTCCTAAGCCATGGACAAAGCTTCCGCCTAAAACACCTGCGGCAGCCACTCCCGAAGCTATCGCTGACAGGATCTCTATGAAGGGTCTTGCCGAGGAGGACAACTGTTATGATATTATCCTTAATATCCGTACTCTGAAAAAAGATGTTACGGCTGATTTTACCAGATCACCGAAGCATTTGGAGCAGGTCATAACAGCATTTGAAAGCTACGGTATTCCTACTGATAGTCTTAATATCCAGCCTGTTGATGTAACTCTTTATACAACCGAGGAAAAATACATACTTCAGCTTTCCGAAGGCTATTCGGCGGATATAACTTTCCCTATCCCCGAAGATATGAAGAGTCATATTGATGATCTTAAGGTTATTCGACTTGAGGACGATGGAACTATTGCGATCCTTGATTGTGTTGTAGGTAAAAATAAGGTTTCTTTTAATACAGAGCATTTTTCTGTGTTTGCCCTTGTGGCATATAAAGATCCTGTTCCCACATCTGCTGAAAATATCAGTGCTGCTGCAGGTATGACTGCATCGGGTACAGGTCCTGTTGCGGCTGTTTCTACGGGTCTTAATGTATTCGGGGAAGATAAGAACCGATTTAAGAAGGACAAGAAGCGCAAGGTTTATCGTATCAAGCGTATTGCTAAGGAAAATCAGTTGCTTCTGTTGTGAGTTTATACAGATTATTGACCGTGATTTGCTGAATGTGAATCACGGTTTATATTTTATTATCAGAATATTTACAGATTTATTCCATAAATTTACCTGTATATAATCGTATAATATATATAAACTGAAATAATCAGACAGAAAGGACGTATTATTATGAAAAACAGGTTAATAATTTCCGTTTTGCTTTGTTCTCTTATGCTGACAGCCTGCGGGGGCGCAAGCGATGAGGCTTATTTTGACGGCGGTGTGTCATACAATGTGGCAGAGACAGCGGCAGTCAACAGTACAGACAGCTATGCTTCAACAGCGGACAGAAGCTACAGCGTAAATGCAGAGGAATCAGAAGCATCATCAAGCGGCGCTGCAGAGGAAAACGGAGTAACATCGGAAGCTATCAGCAAGGAAATGCTGGTGTATTCCTGCAATATGAGCGTTGATGTTCTGAATTTTGATGAGGCGATCGGCAAATTCAAGGACAATATTGACTCTTACGGGGGATTTGTTGAGACTGAGAATTTCAGCGACGGCGGAGGTGCAAGCCGCTGGTATATTGAAAATGAGGAGCGCTGGAAAGCATATTCTGCAACAGTCAGGATTCCCAGCGCACAGTATGACAGCTTCTGCACAGCTGCTTCGGAGCTTGGAGATCTGCGAAGCAAGAACGCTTCTGTTCAGAATGTAAGCGCAGAGTACAGCGATCTCAACACTACCCTCCAGATTTACGAGGCAAAAGAGGACAGATACATAGCTCTGCTATCGAGCATCACCGACGAAGAATATGCAATAACCGTTGAGCGTGAGCTTACCGACCTTCAGATAGAGATAGCAAAAATCAAGACCCGAATGAATGAGATCAGAACTGATGTGGCGTATTCGTTTGTGAATATTACCATAAACGAGGTGAAGGAATACACCGCAGAGCCTGTTCAGAAGGATACCTTTGGTCAGCGTCTTAAAATAACCATATCCGATACAGCTGAAAATTTCCTGTATTTCCTTGAAGAAATGCTGTTCTTTATAATTGCGGTTTTCCCTTATCTTATTCTTATCGGAATCGTTGTTATAATCGTTGTTTCAATCAGAAAGCATAAAAGAAAAAAGCGTGAAATGATAATTGCTGCCGAAATGAATAAGGATAATAATACTGATAAATAAAAAATGCTCCCATTGTATGCATAATACAATGGGAGCATTTTTTGGTTAATTTCAGTTCTGTGCAGTTCTCTGAGCCTTGCCGAATTTCAGTACAGGGGATATGTACTTGTAAATAGCCACTGTAACAATTGTGCTGCACATTCCCTTGATGAAGGTGAAGGGGAGATTGAAGCAGATAAGAGCGTCAAGGAGAGAGTCAACATTGGGGTCAAGCTTCTGATAAGCGTTAATAATGGCTTCCATAGGCATAAACTTTGTGTAGATAGGGTAAATGAAGTAGTAGTTGGAGAAAATGCCAAGGATTCCCATTGCGGCCGCACCTACAACCGAGCCGACAAGTGCTCTTGTACGATTCTTCTTTGACTTGTAGATAAGTCCTGCGGGAACGACAAATGCACAGCCAAGAATGAAGTTTGAAAGCTCACCGACGCCGCCTGTGCTTGTGTTCATAAGGCATATCAGATTTTTCAGCAGACAAACGCATGCACCTGACAGAGGTCCTATAGCAAAGGAAGCAATGAGTGCAGGAAGCTCGGCAAGGTCAAACTTGATAAAGCCAGGCATAAACATCGGTACGGGGAAGTTAAGAAACTGTAGTACCGCTGCCATTGCGCCCATCATTGCAGTAACAGTGAGCTGACGTGTTTTTGATGTTTCGGTGTTGGGTTTGAAGATGTTGTTTTTCATACAGATTCCTCCGTTAAAATAAAATATAATAAAAAGCAATCTGTTCTGAAATAACAACTGCCCGAAAAGCATAGTTGCTCCTCGGGCAGCGGGTTATACGCAGTAAAATGCTGTGTTTCTTTCATCCGGACTATACCGTCGGTTTCGGAATTTCACCGAATCATGCTCTGCCGAGATCGGCAATGCTCGAGGACTATAACCTCCGGTGAGGAATTTCACCTCGCCCTGAAACAAATTGCAGTTTATTCTGTTGTAAGGTTTGCCTTATTCCTCTGATTCGCTTTCGTCCTCGTCCTCGATATCATCAAGGTCAAATTCGAGAAGCTCGTTGCAGTTGGGGCAGTTGATAGAGCCATCTTCGATCATAGCTGCGTTAAGGCAGATGGTATCGCCGCAGGTGGGGCATGTCACTTCATAGAGGTCTTCATCATCGAAAATCTCCTCGTACTCGTCCTCATCGTCGTCGTAATCATCATAATCCTCATCATCGTCATCGTCGCAGCAGCAGCAATGGTCATCGTCATCATCGATTTCGTAGATGTCCTTTTCTACTTCACCGAGATCCTCGTCGATAACATCAACAACCTCGGAAAGCTCATCTACATCATCTTTGATCTCTGCGATCTCCGCAGCCATATCACTGAGGATATCGGCAATAGCGGCAATAACCTTGTCGTCTGTGTTCAGACCTTCCATAAGCCCTTTAAGATAAGCGGTTTTTTCAGTAAGTGTCATAGGTTACAGCCTCCTTGAATTTAATATCCGAATATGGGTCAGAGCTTATGCTCTTTCCATATATTCGCCTGTTCTTGTGTCGATTCTGATCATATCGCCCTCGTTGATGAAGAGGGGAACCTTGATCTCTGCGCCTGTTTCGAGAGTTGCAGGCTTTGTAGCGTTAGTAGCGGTATCGCCCTTGAAGCCGGGGTCAGTCTGTGTTACCTGAAGCTCAACGAAGTTGGGAGGCTCAACAGCGAAAACCTTGCCCTTGTAAGAACAGATCTTACATACCATCTGCTCCTTGACAAACTTGAAGTTGTCGGAAAGCTCTGCGGAGCTGATAGGAGTCTGCTCGTAGGTCTCGGGATCCATAAAGTAGTAGAGATCGCCGTCGCTGTAGGAATACTCCATATCCTTTCTCTCAACGAAAGCTGTGGGGAACTTAGCGGAAGGGTTGTAGCTCTTTTCAATTACAGAACCTGTGATAACGTTCTTGATCTTGGTTCTTACGAAAGCAGCGCCTTTTCCGGGCTTAACGTGCTGGAACTCCACGATCTGAAGAACGTTGCCGTCCTCCTCGAATGTCATTCCGTTTCTGAAATCGCCTGCTGTAATCATTATTAAACCTCCAAAATAATTTAGAATTGGGGGTTTTTCCCCCTGATAAATAATCATCATTACTTATCATATATCATATCATATTTTCTGAAATAATGCAATACCTTTTTATAATTTTATCAGATTTTTAGGTGCATTTGTCAAATTGTAACAAGAATTTTGTTTTATTACAACAAAATCCTCGATTCTTACACCGAATTTTTTTGGCAGATAAATTCCCGGCTCGATGGTGATGACCATATTTTCCGTGAGAACTGTATCATCACGGGTATTGGCGCAGGGGGACTCATGTATCTCCATTCCAACGCTGTGACCCAGACCGTGACCGAAATAGTCGCCGTAACCGTTTGCACTGATAAAATCTCTCGCAACGCAGTCCAGACGTTTTCCCGTAATGCCCTCGCAGACGGCTGAAATGGCTCTGTTCTGAGCTTCAAGGACAATGTTATAGACCTTTTCGGCTTCTTCGGACACATCTCCCAGACAAACAGTTCTCGTCATATCGCTGTGATAGCCGTCAACCACTGCGCCGAAATCCATCAGGATAAATTCGCCTTTTTTCAGCCTTCTGTCAGAGGGTACGCCGTGGGGCATGGAGGTGGTTTCTCCGCACAGAGCAATGGTTTCAAAGGATAGCGCCTCCGCACCGTTTCTGAGCATATATTCATCAAGGCGGAGAGCGATCTCTCTTTCCGTAACGCCCTCTTTAATGAAATCAAGAGTGTCTTCAAGAGCCTTTTCAGCGATACGCTGAGCTTTTTCCATAAGGCTTATTTCACGTTCAGTCTTTATCATTCGCATTTGCGTGATAAATCCGCTGAGCTTTGATGTGCTGTCGAATTCAACGCCCTTGATGTTTTCACGCAAATGTTCAAATTCGCTGAGAGTGAGGGTGTCGCTTTCCACCATAAGCCGTTCGGAGCGGTTAGCTTTTATAAGCTCGGTAAGCTGCTCGTAAAGCTTGCCCTGCAATATCACATCGCAGTCGGAAACTGTGTCACGAGCCTTTTCAATGTATCTTGAATCAATTATAAGATATGCGTTTTCGGGGAAAATGATGAGCGTTCCCGCAGAGGATTTCATTCCCGTAAAATAACGCCTGTTCACGTCTGATGTGATAAGGGCGCAGGAATCGTCGGGAAGCTTTTTTCTGAACTGTTCTATCCTGTTCATAGTCAGTTGTTCTCCAGAATTGATTTAAGCGCATACAGACCGAGAATGTAGCTTTCCTTGCCGAAGCCTGCAATCTGACCTGCACAAACGGGGGAGATAACTGAATGGTGTCTGAACTCCTCACGCTTATGGATATTTGACATATGGACCTCGATAACAGGTATCTTAACAGCGGCAATAGCGTCTCTGATAGCATAGCTGTAGTGAGTGTATGCGCCTGCGTTGAGAACTATTCCCGATTTATCAAGCCTTGCGGCGTGTATTTTGTCGATTATTTCACCCTCGTGGTTGGACTGAAAGCATTCGCAGCTGTCAAAGCCCAGCTCTGCGGCTTTTTTGGTTATCTCATCGCAAATGCTTTTATAGCTGTCGCTGCCGTAAGTTCCGGGCTCTCTTTCGCCGAGAAGATTGAGATTCGGACCGTTTATAATAAGTACGTTCATAGCGGTTTTCCTTTCGATTGAATATATTTATATTATAATTCAGTGTATTTGGATTGTCAAGAAAAAAATGCCGCTGTATTCTGATACAGATACAGCGGCAAAGGTCATAAATAGAAATTATCTCTGTTCCCAACGAGGATTATGCGGTGCATTGGGATTGCCTGAAGGGTGTCCGGGGCATTTTCCCGGAACAGTAGGTTTGAATGATGTTGGCATACGACCTGTTGAACTAGTTGAAGTGTTTCCTATTTTGCCGCACCACATACACACAGCTACAAAGCGAATTGACATAACCATACTTCCTTTCATTGTATAATTGCACCTATCTAGGTGCAATTATATTATAAAACAATTTTATAATAAAGTCAAGAGTTTTTTTGAAAGAGGTGATAATTATAAATAAAACTATAGAATTAAAGGTCGGCAATAATATTCGGGAGCTTCGTGAAAATCGTCGTATTACACAGGATCAGCTTGCTTCAAGACTGCAAATAAGAGGCTGTGACATTACCAGAAGTGCTGTTGCTAAAATTGAGGTCGGACAAAGACATTTATATCCCGATGAGATCATATTGATAAAAGAAATTCTTGCAGTTGAATATGATGATATTTTCAGAATATGAAAAAGGAATGCCACTGTTGTAGCGGCATTCCTTTTTGTATAATTTAGAGCCTGTTCACATTAAAATAGCATCAAAAATCATAGCTAAAGTGAGATTGCCCAAATACAACGTATCGAGTTTATCATAACGAGTAAAAACTCGCCTAAATCGCTTTATACGCAGAAAATATCGTTCAACTTCATT